>NZ_JCAMOT010000033.1:0-92495 GCF_059512425.1 Bradyrhizobium sp. Leo78 | reverse complement strand
TCCAATGCAGCAAGGAACCCGATATGGAACGACAACGCACTCTCGGAAAGTCGTGCAAGATTCCGACGCTTACGGCACGACAGCAGGACGGCGAGATAAAAGGGGCTCGCCGGTCGAACCGCAAGCCATTGGCATGGCTTGGGTTCTACCGTGTCGGTCGGTCGGGGCGCGTGCCGCGCCTTGCGTTTTGACGAATGTAGTCAAAGGTGTTTTCGGCACTGTGTGCGCTTTTGATCGTTGGGAGGCCCTGCCATGAGCGTGGGCGACAGCGAGCTGCGTATACGGCCTGGACGCATTCGTAGTACCCGCGCGCCGAAGCCCAAGAGCTTCATCAATCAGGTGCTGCGGGCGGCGAAGAAGGCTGGGCACACCACGGGTCAGGCCGTGGCCAGCAGGCGTTCGGTGGCCTACGGGCGCTCGACGTTTGGCCGCGGTAGGCTGTCCTTTAGCCGCGCCAGATTGTTCAGCCCGACGCGACGCGTTGTCGTGAAGGCGCGCGTGGTTCGTCACAAAGGGCGAGCATTCCGTTCAGCGCCACTGACCGCCCACCTCTCATATTTGAAGCGCGACGGCGTGACCCGGAGTGGTGAGCCGGCCGAGATGTTCGATGCCGGCAGCGACCGCGCCGATAGCGCGGCATTCGCAGAACGCTGCAAAGACGACCGTCACCATTTCAGGTTCATCGTCTCGCCGGAGGACGCCGGCGAAATGACGGACCTGAAGGCTTTCACCCGCGACCTCGCCAGGCAGATGGAGACCGATCTCGGTACGCGGCTCGATTGGGTGGCCGTCGATCATTGGAATACCGACAACCCACACGTCCACCTTCTCGTTCCGGGCGTAGATAAGGACGGGGCGGACCTCGTGATCTCCCGTGACTATATCAGCCAAGGCCTGCGTTCACGCGCCGAGGAACTGGTCGCTATCGAACTGGGTCCAAAACCGGAGCACGAGATCCGCAATTCGCTGGAGAGGGAAGTCACGGCAGAACGATGGACGCGGGTCGATCGGGAGATCCGGCTGGCAGCCGATGAGATCGGCGCTATCGATCTTCGCCCAGAAAACCCCGGCAGTTCCGATCCCGACATCCGGCGCCTGATGGTCGGGCGCCTTCAGCACCTGGAGAAGATGGGCCTTGCTGTGCCGGCAGCACCTGGGGAATGGATGGTCGGGCTCGAAGCCGAGCGTAGCCTGCGCGACCTCGGCATGCGTGGCGACATCATCAAGACCATGCACCGCGCTTTTGCCGAGCGTGGGGAATCGCGCGGCGTTGCTGATTTCGTCATCGAGGGCGGCCAGCCGACATCCCAGCTTGTCGGACGACTGGTCGACCGGGGACTGCATGACGAACTGACCGGCGAGGCCTATGCCCTGATCGACGGAACCGATGGGCGTGCGCACCACGTGCGCTTCCGAGGGCTCGAGGCTTTTGATCACGCACCGCCGACCGGTGGCATCGTCGAAGTGCGACGCTTCGGTCAAACCGGCGATCCGCGCCCCACCATGGTCCTTGCGACCCGCTCCGATCTCGATCTTGCCGAGCAGGTCGCCGCGAAGGGCGCGACCTGGCTTGACCACAGGCTGGTCGAACGCGACCCCATGCCGCTCGCCATGGGCGGATTCGGCCGCGAGACCCGCGCCGCCATGGAAGCTCGTACCGAGCATCTGATCCAAGAGGGTTTGGCGCGGCGGCAGGGCCAACGCATCATCTTGCAACGCGACCTCCTGAACACGTTGCGCCGACGCGAGTTCGATGAGGTGGCTGCAAAAGTCTCGGCCGACACCCGCCTACCTTACGTGAGTGCCGCCTCTGGAGAGCATGTAGCGGGCACGTATCGCCAGCGGCTGACGCTCACCTCGGGACGCTTCGCCATGGTCGACAATGGGCTTGGCTTCCAGCTCGTGCCCTGGTCGCGCGAACTCGAAAGCAAGCTCGGCCAACACGTCACCGGCGTCGTGAAGGACGGCGGTGGCATCGAGTGGGGCTTTGGCCGCAAGCGCGACCTCGGCCTTTAGTCATATCACCAATCCAGTTGCGGAAGGGCGTTCGGGATGTCCGGAACCAAGATCCTGTGGGGGCAGGTGATCGTTGTCGGCCTTATCGTTTTGCTGGCCATCTGGGGAGCAACCGAGTGGACGGCCTGGCGGCTCGCCTATCAACCGGAGCTCGGGCGGCCCTGGTTCGAACTGTCGGGTTTCAAGATCTATTACCCCCCTGTCTTCTTCTGGTGGTGGTTCGTCTACGACGCCTATGCGCCGCAAATCTTTGTCGAGGGCGCCTTCATCGCGGCGTCGGGCACCTTCGTTTCGATCGCGGTGGCGATCGGCATGTCGGTTTGGCGGGCGCGCGAAGCCAAGAACGTCGAGACCTATGGTTCGGCGCGCTGGGCTGGTCTGGAGGAGGTGAGAGCGGCCAGGCTTCTCGGTCCGGATGGCGTGGTGCTGGGCAAACTCGACCGCGATTACCTCCGCCATGACGGACCGGAGCATGTCTTGTGTTTTGCACCCACCCGATCCGGCAAAGGTGTTGGCCTCGTCGTCCCGTCGTTACTGGCCTGGCCAGGCTCGGCCATCGTGCACGACATTAAGGGTGAGAACTGGCAGCTGACCGCGGGCTTCCGCTCGCGGCACGGCCGCGTCCTGTTGTTCGACCCCACCAACCCAAAGTCCTCAGCCTACAATCCGCTGCTCGAGGTCCGGCGCGGGGAATGGGAGGTTCGCGATGTCCAGAACGTGGCCGACGTCCTGGTCGACCCGGAAGGCTCGCTCGATAAACGGAACCATTGGGAGAAGACCAGCCATTCCCTCCTGGTCGGCGCGATCCTCCACGTCCTCTATGCCGAGACAGACAAGACGCTGGCCGGCGTCGCTGCTTTCCTTTCCGACCCGAAGCGGCCGATCGAGACCACGCTGAAGGCGATGATGACCACCGCGCATCTTGGCGAGCAGGGAGCCCATCCCGTGGTCGCCTCGACCGCACGAGAACTCCTCAATAAATCCGAGAATGAGCGGTCCGGCGTCCTGTCCACCGCGATGTCGTTCCTCGGGCTGTACCGCGATCCCGTCGTGGCCCAAGTTACCTGCCGTTGCGACTGGCGGATCGCCGATCTGATCGCAGATAGCCGCCCCACGACGCTTTATCTCGTTGTGCCGCCCTCCGATATCTCACGAACCAAGCCGCTGATCCGTCTGGTGCTGAATCAGATTGGTCGGCGCCTAACCGAGGACCTGCACGCGCGTGACCGCCGGCATCGAGTCCTGATGATGCTCGATGAGTTCCCGGCACTCGGGCGGCTTGATTTCTTCGAGTCCGCGCTCGCCTTCATGGCAGGCTACGGCATCAAGAGTTTCTTGATCGCGCAGTCGCTCAATCAGATCGAGAAGGCCTACGGGCCCAACAATGCGATCCTCGACAACTGTCACGTCCGCGTCAGCTTTGCGACCAACGACGAGCGGACCGCCAAGCGCGTATCGGATGCGCTGGGTACGGCGACGGAGATGCGCGCGATGAAGAATTATGCCGGGCACAGGCTGAACCCATGGCTGGGGCACCTGATGGTCTCACGGCAGGAGACCGCGAGGCCGCTACTTACCCCGGGCGAAGTCATGCAGCTCCCGCCGATGGACGAGATCGTCATGGTGGCAGGAACGGCGCCGATCCGAGCGAAGAAGGTCCGCTATTACGAGGATAGGCGATTCACCGAGCGGGTTTTGCCGCCGCCTGATCCGGCGACGGCCGGCCGATCGTCGCGAACGGACGGATGGTCAGCGCTCGGACCGCTGAAGCCGGCGGGGCCTCCAACCGACAAGGAGCAAGGAGAGGAAGACACGGCGAACAGTGGCCTGCGCCGCGAGCCCGAACTCCCTGATCACGTGGCGATCGTCAAGGAGACGACCGAACCGACACCGGCAGAAGAATTCGCTGCCGTTCTAGATGATGACGAGGATACGGTCCGTCAGTCCCGGCTCATACGCCAACAGATGCGCGGTGTTGCCCGTCAAGTCGCCATGGATCCGAATGACGGTATGGAGCTCTGAGGAAATATGCGCGACCGGATGAACGTCTACTTCCCACCTGAGCTTCTGAAACAAATCTCGGAGCTTGCGGATCGCAAGAAGCTTTCCCGGTCCGCCATCGTGGAAGCTGCGGTCACGTCCTTCCTTTCGCCGGACAGCGCGGACAGGCGGGAGGCAGCATTCGCCCGTCGCCTGGACCGGCTTTCCCGTCAGATGCAGAGGCTGGAGCGCGACGTGGGTTTGACGGCCGAAAGCTTGGCGCTCTTCATTCGCTTCTGGTTGACGATCACGCCGCCGCTACCCAACGACGCGCAGGCGGCCGCGCAGGCAAAAGGCCGGGAGCGGTTTGAAGGATTTGTCGAGGCACTCGGGCGCCGCTTGCAAAAGGGGCAAAGCTTTCTCCGCGAGATTCCGGAAGATATCCGCCGTCAGGAACCGGCCGACGAATCCTGATCGAGCGTCCTGGATGCGCCATCGCGCCTGACCTTCTTTTTCTACGCCAGCCTACGACCACAGCAATTTGGCCGAACTGACAAAAAGCTTGTCGCGGTATCGGCTCGAAAAAGCTGACAGCGAGAGGGGCCGGCATGCAAATTTCAAAACGATGGCGTGGAATTGCGCGCGTTTTTCTCCCTTTCGCTGCCGGATACTATCTTTCGTACCTGTTTCGAACAATCAATGCTTTGATCGCCAGTCATCTCAGCTCCGACACCGGGCTTGGGACTGCCGACCTCGGGCTGCTTACGTCAGTCTATTTCCTTGTGTTCGCGGCGGCTCGCGGCGCCGAAGCGCTCGACCTGCTTAAGGCCTGGGGCACCGGCCACCCCGGTGGCATCGGGACTATCCATGCGGGCAGCGCGGTCGGCGCGCTGCGGCGGCTCGAGCAACTCATTCAGGAAGCCGTCATCACGGTTCCGCGCGCCCTGATCGCGGAGACCATCAACCTCGTTGCTGTGCTTGCGGGGCGCGGCGGTGACCGTCGCCTCGCTGAACTCGCCATCGTCACCGGGCTCGGGGCCGCCGGTGACTACAACCTTTCATCAGCAGGAGACTGACATGCGTCAGCAATTTCGCTTTCTTCGAGGTGCATCGTTGGCCGCCTTCGGCGCCGTGCTTGTGGCAGCCCCGCCGGCATGGGCGGCCGGCTCGAACATGCCGTGGGAACAGCCACTCAATCAGATCTTGCAGTCGGTTGAAGGTCCGGTCGCCAAGATCATCGCCGTCATCATCATCGTGGTGACCGGGCTCACGCTCGCGTTCGGGGAGCCGACGCTGGGTTCTGCCAATCTGCGGGTTCTGACGATCGTGGGCTTTCCGGGCGCGACGACCCCGGGGATCCTGGACGATCTGAATCGTCTGGCATTCTCGTATCGTTGGTCGACTCGCGCAATTATGCTCGACAAGACCGACGCCACCAGGCTGCTGACCAAGATCCGGCGGCAGTGGTTCGCCAAACGAAAGTCGATTGGCGCCATTCTCAAGGAGGTCATGACGAACGAGGCGTCGACGCTGCTCGATACCGACGCACACAACAAGGCGCTTGATGCCGACGCGGCGTTACAGGAACTGGGGTCTGATCAGATCGGACAAGCCTTTGTCACCGCGACCATCACTGTCTGGGACCGCGATCCCAATGCTGCTGATGAAAAGCTGCGCCTTGTCGAGAAGGTCATTCAGGGGCGCGATTTCACCTGCATGATCGAGACGGTGAATGCCGTCGAAGCTTGGCTCGGCAGTTTGCCCGGGCACGTCTACGCCAACGTGCGGCAGCCACCGGTGTCGACCCTCAACCTCGCCCATATGATTCCGATGTCGGCCGTGTGGGCGGGCGAGGCGAGGGACCTGCACTTCAAGGGGCCGCCACTTCTGTTCGGCAAAACCGAGGGCTCGACACCGTTCCGATTTTCGCTCCATGTCGGCGACGTCGGCCATACCCTGGTGGTGGGACCGACAGGCGCTGGCAAGTCGGTGCTGCTCGCTCTGATGGCCCTACAGTTCAGGCGTTATCCGAACTCCCAGGTCTTTGCCTTCGATTTCGGCGGCTCAATTCGGGCGGCTGCGCTTGCCATGGGTGGTGATTGGCATGATCTCGGCGGCGCATGGTCCGACGGAGGTGAACAACCCGTCGCCCTGCAGCCGCTGGCCTGGATTGATGATCCTTCCGAGCGCGGATGGGCGACGGAATGGATCGGCGCGATCCTGGCACGGGAGAAGGTCGAGATCACCCCAGAGGTCAAGGATCATCTGTGGTCGGCGCTGACATCTCTCGCTTCGGCGCCGAGGCAGGAACGCACCCTGACGGGCCTGTCAGTCCTGCTCCAATCGAACTCTCTGAAACGCGCCCTGCAACCCTATTGCCTGGGTGGTCCCTCTGGACGCCTGCTCGATGCCGAATTCGAGCGCCTCGGCGAGGCCTCGGTCCAGGCATTTGAGACCGAAGGTCTGATCGGAACGAGTGCCGCGCCGGCCGTGCTGGCGTACCTCTTCCATCGTATTGGGGACCGTCTCGATGGCCGGCCGACACTTCTGATCGTCGATGAGGGATGGTTGGCCCTCGACGACGAGGATTTCGCTGGCCAACTCCGGGAATGGCTGAAAACGCTTCGGAAGAAGAACGCATCGGTCATCTTCGCCACCCAGTCGCTTTCGGACATCGATGGTTCCGAAATTGCGCCGGCGATCATCGAAAGCTGTCCGACTCGCTTGTTGCTGCCGAACGAACGGGCGATCGAACCGCAGATCACTGCCATCTACCGTCGTTTCGGCCTCAATGACCGTCAGATCGAGCTTCTGAGCCGGGCAACGCCAAAGCGGGACTACTATTGCCAGTCTCGTCGCGGCAACCGGATGTTCGAGCTCGGCCTTGGCGAGGTTGCGCTCGCATTCACCGCAGCCTCTTCCAAGACGGACCAGGCCGCAATTACGCAGCTCATCGCCGAACATGGACCCGACGGCTTCGTGCCTGCCTGGCTCCAGCACCGTGGCGTCGCCTGGGCCGTCGACCTGATCCCCAATCTTACTAATCTGGAGAAATCGCTATGAAGCGCCTTGGTCTATTGGTAGCCGTTGGCACCACGGCGCTGTTGCTCGCCGCTGCGGTGCCCGCACGGGCGCTGATCGTCTTTGATCCCAACAACTACGTCCAGAACGTCCTGACTGCCGCGCGAGAGTTGCAGCAGATCAACAACCAGATCACCTCGTTGCAGAACGAGGCGCAGATGCTGATCAACCAGGCAAAGAACCTGGCAAACCTGCCGTATTCGTCGCTGCAGCAACTGCAAGCATCGATCCAGCGCACCCAGCAATTACTGGCTCAGGCCCAGCGCATTGCCTACGATGTGCAGCAGATCGACCGAGCCTTCTCGACCAGCTATGCACCGGCGACCGGCAGCCAGTCGAACCAGTTGCTCATCTCCAACGCTCAATCGCGCTGGCAAAATACTTACTCGGCGACGCAGGACGCACTTCGCGTCCAGGCCGGCATCGTTGGCAACCTCGACACCAACAGTATCCAGACGTCCGCACTCCTAACATCAAGCCAGGGTGCCAGCGGCGCGCTGCAGGCAGCGCAGGCTGGCAATCAGATCCTTGCGCTGAACGCGCAGCAACTCGCCGATCTTACGGCTGTCGTGACGGCGCAGGGCAGGGTGCAGAGCCTTGAAGCCGCTCAGCGCGTATCGGCTCAAGATCAAGGACGAGAACAGCTTCGTCGGTTCCTGACACCGGGGCAGGGCTATCAACCCTCCAACGTGCAGATGTTTCACTGATGACCGACGTAAAGGCATTCAAGGCGCTGTCGCTGCTTACGACAATCGGCCTAGTGGCCGTCGCCGCCTGCACGATTCAGCTGCGTGGCGGAGACGATTCTCCGCCGACACCGAAGGCGGGGCAGACGACCGATGCAACCAGCTCCGACCTCGTACGCTGCCGTGGCGTCACTCAGGAGGAGACGGCAAGCTATCGCCACTGTCAGCAGATTTGGGCCGAAAACCGGCGTCGGTTCCTTGGCAAGAAAGACGGCGTTGTAGTTCCCGGCCACGACGACTCGGCCAGTTCGACGCCTGCCCCAAAGGATCAAAGCCGGATCCCGCAGGGATTTCCGAACCTGGCGGCGCCTGAGGCGAGCAAACCATGACTGGTACGGGGATCATTGACCAGTTTCTGGAAACGTTCACGCGATATATCGATAACGGCTTCGGGCTGCTCGGCAGCGACGTTGAGTATCTCGCAGCGACCCTCGCCGCGATCGACATCACGCTTGCTGCGTTGTTCTGGAGTTGGGGGCCGGACGAAGACATCATCGCGCGCCTCGTCAAGAAGACGCTTTTCGTGGGAGTCTTCGCCTACCTTATCGGCAACTGGAACAGCCTCGCGCGCATCGTCTTCGAGAGCTTTGCCGGTCTCGGGCTGAAAGCATCTGGCGCAGGCCTCTCCGCGTCAGACTTCTTGCGGCCGGGAAAGATCGCTCAACTCGGCCTCGACGCCGGCCGACCGTTGCTCGATTCGATCTCGAATCTGATGGGCTACATCAGTTTCTTCGAGAATTTCGTCCAGATCGTCGTTCTCCTGTTTGCCTGGGTCGTGGTGTTGCTCGCCTTTTTCATTCTGGCGATCCAGCTCTTTGTCACCCTGATCGAGTTCAAACTCACGACGCTGGCCGGCTTCGTGCTCATTCCCTTTGGCTTGTTTGGCAAGACCGCCTTCGCAGCAGAGCGGGTCTTAGGAAACGTCATATCTTCAGGGATCAAGGTGCTGGTCCTGGCCGTCATCGTCGGTATTGGGTCGACCCTGTTCTCGCAGTTCACCGCTGGCCTTGGTGGCAATCAGCCAACCATCGAAGATGCGATGACACTGGTGCTTGCCGCGCTCTCCTTGCTGAGCCTCGGCATCTTCGGTCCCGGAATCGCCAACGGCCTGGTGTCGGGCGGACCCCAGCTCGGCGCCGGTGCGGCGATTGGAACGGGCCTTGCCGCTGGCGGTATTGTTGCCGCTGGCGCAGGACTCGCCGCCGGCGGTGCCGGTCTCGCTGGCGGCGCGATTGCTGGCGCCGCACGCGGCGGGAGTGCCGTCTTGAGTGGAGCGTCCGCCGCCTATCGAAGCGGCGGCCTTGCTGGCGTTGCGGAGGCGGGTAGCTCGGCTGCAATGAGCCCGTTGCGTCGCGCAGCGGCTGCCCTCGGCGGAGGTGGGGAAGCCGGCGCGCAGGCCGCGAGCACCCCAGCTGAAGGCCAGCCCGATTGGGCGCGGCGCATGAAGCGTTCCGAGACTATTCGGCACGGGACGTCGGCAGCCGGCCACGCGGTCCGCTCAGGAGATCACGGTGGCAGCGGCTCATCCGTCGATTTGTCTGAAGGAGAGCGCTGACGCGCAGCATTGCGCATTCGCCACCCACTGCGCAGGCGTCTCAAACGCGGACACCGCTCCACTCGAAACCGACCACTCGATCTCAGGGGCAACTATCGATGTTCAAACGACCTTCCGTTCACTACGGGCGCATGTTAGAGGCTTACCTGCCGACGGCATCATTCTGCGCCAAAACTGGCTCCGCGCCTATGATTTTACGACCGATCGCGGCGCCGCTGCGCTCAATGACTACGCGCGCAACAACGACCCGTTCGCAAAGCTTGGGAAGCTCCAAATCTCCGTCGACGTATCGAGCGTCATTCGCGCGTCGTCGGAAAAATACGAAGAATGTCCCCTGTCCCGGTTGGCTCGACCTTGATCACCTCCGCGCCTGCCTCTGCCAGGATCAATGTTGCGAGCGGGCCAGGCAGTTGTGCGCTGAAATCCAGCACGCGAAGACCCTGCAGCGGCTGCGCCAGTCCAGTCGAATGAGGGCCCATCGTCATCGACCTTGAAACAGGGGAGGCCGCTTCTCGGAGAAGGCTGCAATGCCCTCCTTGAGATCCTCCGTAAGAAGGACGCGCCGGAACGCCGCGCGCTCCAATTCGAGTGCGGGGGCAAGACCGGTATCGCCCCCGTGGCGCGCGGCGTTCTTCGAAAGCCTAACTGCAAGCGGACCGTTCGCGGCGATGCGCGCGGCCACTTCCGTCACGCGTGTGGTGAGCTCGGCAGCAGGAACGAGTTGGCTCACAAGACCGACCTCGTACGCACGCCTTGCGTCGATAGTGTTACCGGTCAGGATCATGTCCATGGCGATCGCGGGCGGAACGAAGCGTGACAACCGAACAACGCCGCCGGCGCCGGCCAGGGCGCCGATCTTCACTTCCGGCACGCCGAACACCGCGGTGTCAGCCGCGATCCTCAGGTCGCAAGCCAATGCTAACTCCAAACCACCGCCGAGCGCTGTGCCATTGATCGCAGCGATGATAGGCTTCATCGTGGGCGGCTCCCGCGTCAAGCCACAGAAGTGACCTGGATCTTGCTCCCGAGCCGCACGCTCGGAAAGGTAGGGCAGGAAACTGGCAATATCCGCACCCGCGCAAAACGACTTCGTCCCGGCGCCGGTCAGGACGATTACGCGTACATCGCAATCGTCATCCAGTTCGGCCCAGATATCGGCCAGCCTTGTGTGCGTCTCGAGATTGATCGCATTGCGAACTTCTGGGCGGTCAATCGTAACGGTCGCGATACCGTCCGCGATGGCGAGAAGGATGCTCATTCTGTCTTCTTCCTTGCCGATCCTTACCGGCGAATGGCGTGTGGCATCGAAATTGGCTCAAACCGCGAGAAAGCCGCCGTCGACGGGCAAGATTGCTCCCGTGATGTAACTAGCCGCTTCGGAGGCGAGAAAGACGACGGCGCCGACTAGTTCGTCAGGCTTGCCGACTCGCCGTTGGGGAACATGTGCCAATCGGCTCTTGAGCAGCGCAGGCTGTTCGAGAAGGTCCTGAGTCATCGCTGTCTCGATGACGCCAGGAGCAATCGCGTTGACACGGATCCCCTCCCGAGCGAAATCAACCGATGCAGCCTTTGTGAACTGTGCGAGCGCGCCTTTCGACGTCGTGTAAGCGAGGGTTCCTGCTCCCGCCACGAAGGAGAGGATCGATGCAACGTTGATGACCGCTCCCCGCGTTTCCCTCAAGGCCGGATAGAATGCGCGGACGAGATTGAAGGGACCATCAACGTTGACCGCCATGGTGCGGCGCCAGACGACATCCGCATCGTCGTCGTCTATGGCGCCTGGAAGCAGGATGCCGGCGTTGTTGACGAGGATGGATGGCTGGCCGCACTCCGCCTGAACTTTGGCGGCGACACTCCTGCAGGCGTCGAAGCAGCTGACGTCCAGAGGAAATGACCACGAAGCGGCGCCATCTGCAGAGATTTCCCGCGCGGTCGCGGCCGCTGTTTCTGGGTCCAGATCGGTACTGACGACCCGAGCCCCGGCACGCGCTAGGCCTAGCGCGATGGCCCTTCCATTGCCTCGACCCGCTCCGGTCACAACTGCGAGCCGCCCTTCAAGAACCCTTCCGACCAACTGCCACTCCTGTCTCCCGTTACCGACGAAAAGCCGTCAACACTCGTTTCAGGCGTCAGTGCTCGAGGAGGCGCTGTTTCAGCTCACGCTTCATGATCTTTCCGCTGAAGTTGATCGGAAGCTCAGGGTAGTCGAAAAATAGGATTCGCTTTGGGACCTTGTAGTGCGCAAGGCGATCTTTCCCGAAAGCAATGATTTCGTCGGCCGTAGCGGACTGCCCGTCGTGCAGAACGATTACACCCGTTACCTCTTCTCCCCAGCGATCGCTCGGCAAGCCAACAATCGCGGCTTCACGTACGGCGGGATGCGATAGAAGGGCTTGCTCGACTTCCTGGCAGTAAACGTTCAGGCCGCCGGTCTTGACCATGTCCTTCAGGCGATCATGGAAGGTAATGAACCCATCCTGATCGATCGCCCCCATATCGCCGGTTCGCAACCAGCCCTGATGGAAAATGGCGGCGGTCGCTTCGGGCTTGTTGTAGTAGCCCTTCATCACAGACGGTCCTCGGACTGCGATCTCGCCGACTTCGCCGTATTCGGCATCCGAGAGGTCGTGACGGAGGATCTTCGTTTCGAAATTGAGGAATGCCCTCCCGATCGAATTTGGAGCGCGCTCATAGTCCTTTTCCTTCAGGACAGTAACGATCACGCCGGCCTCGGAGAGCCCGTACTGATAGTAGATGGAGACGCCCGGGATCAGCGCGTGCATGGCGTCCCTGTCTTTCCGAGAAAGGCCGGCACCTCCGACATACCAGCGCGAGAAACTGCTGAGATCGAGCTCACGTGCCAGCCCGCATGTAAACAGGTCTCGTGCCATCGACGGCGGCGTGAACCCGTTCGTCACGCGGTGCTCCGCGATCGCCTTGAGCATGCGTTCCGGCGAATAGTTGTGGAGCAGAGTGGCCGTCGCTCCCACATAAAGATGTGGCAACAGCCAGCAATTCAGTGCGGCTGCGTGATGCAAGGGCGTCGCGAGGATGGTGTTGTCGTCCTCATGCATCCGAGTGTCGATGATCTCGTGGATCGAGTTCCAAAAGACATTCTCGTGCGTGAGGAGAACACCCTTCGGCTTTCCCGTCGTTCCGCCGGTGTACATGACGAGTTGAACGTCGGATCGGCTGACTAAAGTCGCGGGGCGCTTGGAATCGTAGCCTTGAACAAATGCTCCAAGCGACCGATCACCCGCTTCGTCAACGAGAACGATTTTCGGGATACGAATATCGTCCTTCGCCTGGGTGTAGTATTCCGCACTCGCGAAGAGCAGTTTGCTGTCTGAATCGTCGAGGTTGTCTCCGATTTCGGCCGAGGTAAGCCGATAGTTCAAGGGAACTGTCGCAGCCCCGAGCTTTGCGATCGCGATAAAGAGGCAAACCCACTCAAGGCTCATGTCGGGCCATGTTTCGCGCACGATGCCGATCATGCGCTCGATTGCCGCCGGTGTTGCCCATCCTACAGTATCGGCCAGGTAGATTCCGCGGAGCTGAATGTCGTTAATTTCAGCTAGCTCCATGATGCTGCGGACCGACCGGATTACCTTCTCGGCGCTGATGAAACCCTCGTAGTTACAGCCGAAGGCTGTCATCACGTAACCCCATTCGGTCGCGATGTTGCGAGCCTTATATGCATTGATCCATCGGCGCTGCTCTTCAAGGGTTGCGGCCGCGTCCATTCCGGTATTCTTTACCGAGAACGTCTCGGAGGCTGTCACGCGGATCGCACCGACGACATCCAGTTGCGTGCGGACTGCGCGATCCAGGCCTTGAGCATTGAGCCAGAGGCCCGTGTAGCGCACTCCTGCCCGCTTTCGGATCGATGCGGACACCTCTTCGGCATCCGCCATGGTCGGCACGCGCTTTGGATTGACGAAGGAGACACAGTCGATTTGCCGGACCCCCGTATCGGACAGTGCTTCGATGAATGCGACCTTCTCCGCAACCGTGATCGAACGGCGTTCGATCTGGAATCCTTCCCGCGGACCTTCTTCATGAAGGATGATGGACTTAGGGAGATCCGACATGGCTGGTCCTGCTTTTCTTTCGTGGCCTAAAGACCGCTCGGCGCGGGCGCGATATGCTGTGATAGCGATCCGGCCAGGGGAAGATGGGGGCTGCGCATTTGTTCATGCGACGAGCTCCGCGAGGTTGTCTTCCACGAACCGCGTGTATACGCGGCCATCCCTCGTCTCCGCGCGTCGCAACAGCGCTCGAAGAAATGAAATGTTGGTTTCAATCCCTATCAGTTCGATCCTGCCGAGCGCTGTATCCAGTCGAGCCAGAGCCTCCTGACGGTCTCGGCCATGCGCGATAACCTTCATCAGCATCGGATCGTAGAACGGGGTGACGCGCTGCCCTGCAGCATAGCCGGACTCGATCCGGATCCCTTCCGCGCTCGGAACTTGCAGCTGCTCGATCACGCCGGGAGAGGGGACGAAGTTCTTCGCTGGTCGCTCGGCATAAACGCGAGCCTCCACGGCATGCCCGGACAGACGAATGGCGGCTTGCTCGGCGAGGCCCTCGGGCTCGTCACCGCGCGCCAGTTGAATTTGGGCCCGTACAAGATCGACACCCGTCACTTCCTCGGTAACCGGGTGCTCGACTTGAATGCGGGTATTCATCTCAAGGAAGAAGAACCGCTTAGCTTCCTCGTCGTACAGATATTCGATCGTTCCCGCGCCCGCGTAATGGAGCGCTTCGGCCAATGAAACGGCTGCGCTTGCCATTTCAGCGCGAATCTCCGCGGGAATGTTCGGCGCCGGCGCTTCTTCTATGATCTTTTGGTGCCGCCGCTGGAGCGAGCAATCGCGCTCGAAGAGATGCACGGCCCGGCCATCTCCAAAGCCGAATACCTGGACCTCGACGTGCCGCGCACGCGGGATCCGGCGCTCGAGATACACGGCATCACTTCCAAAGGCGCGCCCCGCCAGGGCGCGGGTCGAACTGACCGCAGCCAAGAGCTGCCCTTCTTCGTCAACCTGCCGCATCCCGATTCCGCCGCCTCCAGCAGCGGCTTTCACCAGAAGCGGATATCCAACATCCTTGGCCGCCGCGAGGATTTCCGTGTTTGCAGTTCCCAAGCGTTCCGTGCCCGGCAAAATAGGCACCCCGGCTGCCGCGGCGGTCGCCCGCGCCTGCTGCTTGTCCCCCATGGCCCGGATTTGATCCGGTCTGGGTCCGATAAAGACGAGCCCAGCGGCAGCACATTGCTCCGCGAAGGCCGCATTTTCGGAGAGAAAGCCATAGCCGGGGTGAACGTACCTCGCGCCGCCCGATCGGGCAGCTGCGATGATCTTGCTCCCATCGAGGTAGCTCTCCGAGGCCTTCGGTGCCCCGATTGAAATTGAAAAGTCGGCAAGAGCTACATGCGGCGCGCTGGCGTCGGCCTCCGAGAACACCGCGACCGTCGACATCCCAAGCGAACGTGCCGCTCGCAATACTCGACAAGCGATCTCGCCCCGATTCGCGACCAGCAGACGATTCACGCAACTCTCCATAAAACAAACAGGTGCCCGTTTTTAAAAATGCGATTCGTGGATGTCAAGGGTGACATTGGCTTTTCTTGCGCGCTCGGGAGAGGAATCTCGCTTTTGGATTAGCTCTTGAACCGCGTCGATCTTGCTATGCGAAGCTTTTCTGCGCTCTGAGATGTCTGGAGCGGGAGTAAAAGCATCGGCCAGTCACCGCGGCAGACCCCGCCTTGCGCTGCTGGGCGACGAGTGGTGTAAAAAACCCACAGTTGTTTGTTTTCCCCTGGCGAGATGACTATACTCACCACCGAGGGCTGGTGCCTGATGCCGGCAAAGCAAAGGATTTTCGAGAAGATGCGGACTGTTGGATCAAATGGCGACGCTACGCAACGCCTCCTCCGAAGCGCTGCCATTGATGCGATCGCAAAAAATGGGTTCACGGCGACCAGCCTAAGAGACCTCGCCAAGGAAGTCGGCATCCAAGCGGGCTCGCTGTACAATTACATCACGTCAAAGGAAGAGTTCCTTTTTGACCTCATTCGCGGCAATCTTGAAGGAATGATCGGCGAATTCGAGCGCCGTTCCACCGGGCTCACAGACCCCAAGCAACGCTTGGAGGAGTTTATCGACTTGCACCTCGAATTTCACACCACGTCGCAAAAGGAAGTTTTCATCGGCAACATGGAACTTCGAAACCTGTCGCCCCGCCACTACAAGATCATCACCGACCTTCGGGACCGCTATTCAAATTTCCTGACGCAAATCCTTAAGGATGGAAGCCGTGAGGGGGTGTTTGAGATCCCCGACCTTCGCGTCACGACTTTCGCCGTTCTGTCGATGTTGACCGGAATCTGCGCGTGGTACCGTCCGGACGGCAGGCTCTCCCAGCAAAAGCTCAAACGGCTGCATACCGAACTCGTCTTCCAATCTCTTGGAGCCACCTGTGAGGCTAAGGACGGTCGGAAAAAAAGGGCGGTCTAGCTGGCTCGTTCCGCCGCCCGCGCCCCCGCGGGTTAGTTTCCGGTTCGTCTGGTCTTTTCGGCAGACCGCGACCACGCGGGCTTCCGTTTTTCGACGAAGCTTGCCAACCCTTCGGCAGCCTCCGCCCAACCCCACATTTCCGCGACCCGGTCGACGGTATAGACGAAGTTGTCCTCGAAACCGTGCGCGCCAACAAAGTCGATCAGGCGCTTGGCGGCCGACAATGCGCCAGGTGCACATTCCAGAATAAGATCAATTTCGGCTTCGACGGCCCTATCGAGATCGTTTAGGGAAACCACCCGGTCGAGAAGCCCTATCTTCGCGGCTTCGTCTGCCATAAACGTTCGCGCCGTGAGAAAGTACTTTCGAGCTGCCGGTGTGCCGATTTTTCTTACCACGTACGGCGAGATCATCCCCGGAAGGAGGCCAAGCCTCGCTTCGGTGATCGAGAACTTCGCCGTTTCGACCCCGATAGCCATGTCGCATACCGACACGAGCCCAAGGCCGCCCGCATACGCAGGTCCATTGATTCGGCCGATCACCGGCTTCGACAGCGTATCGATTTCCCGGAGCCACAAGGCGAGTTTGCTTGCTTCCTTCAGCCGCTCGCCCTGTGGGCGGGCCGCCTGTTCCTGCTGATATTTGAGGTCCCCCCCAGAACAGAAACTCGCGCCTTCACCGGTCAGCACAACCACGCGTACCGAGGGGGAGCGCTCGAAATCGGAGATGGCGCCGCGCGCTTCGTCATACATCGCCCCGTTCATTGCATTGTGAACGTTGGGCCGCGCGAGCGCCAACGTGGCAACACCACGATCGTCAACCGATACTTTGATTGTATTGTAGCTCACGTGAATCACCCACCCGCAAGGTTACACCGCCGAAAGCCGCATTCGCGCTCGGCTATTTTGGGACATGGAATTGCTTGAAGAACCGGGCCACGATCGGGCTGTCAAACGCCCAAGAATAGCAGCCGTTGAGGAAAAAGGGCACGTCACCGCTGGCACCAGCGGGTGGCCGCGCGCCTTGAGTTTCCCGATACGGGGAAATGGTCTGATAGGCTGCGGTCGCGGCATTGAGCAACAACTCGCGCAAATGCGAGCAGCCTCCAACCCCTCCCATACGGTCGTGAATGGCGCGACGCCATCCAGCTCCGAGCTTTGCGCCAATGAGGCTATCGAGACGGTCCGCGCCATGCACGCAGATCGAGAACGGAATACTGGTCATTTCGCACGTAACGCCATGGACGACCATTTCATCGTCGCACGTCAGGCGAATAGAGATCTTATGGATAGGCTGGCCAGGCGCCAGATCGCCACGCTCGCGATCCGGGTAGACGTAAGGTTTGGTATCCACCAGTTCTCCGACGATCTCCCACAACCCATCGGAGCGGAGGTAGCCGTTGAAAACCGTGGTTCGGCAATGTGCATGCTGGCGTTCAATTGAAATGTCGGCCATCGTCGTTACCCTGCTCGGCCTCAATTTAGAGAAGCGACGGAAACTTCCCTTCCCGTCACTCGCGGACATGCGTCACGACGGCATCGAGCGACGCGCGACGGGTTCGGAAGCTATTCACCGGATGGTCCGTATCCGCGTAACCAAACGCGATGCCGCAGACGATCAGCCGGTCACCGGATAGGCCAAAATGGCTGCGCACGAAATCCGGATGCGTTGCCAACGCCGCCTGAGGCGCTGTCGCGATGCCCAAGCTCTGCGCAGCGAGCATGAAGTGACCAGCATAAATTCCGCAATCGACCGCACCGTAAGTGCCGAGCGAACGATCGGTCGTAACGATTGCAACATGCGGTGCTCGGAAGAATCGGTAATTTTCCATCGTCCTGGATGCGCGCGCGGTCGCGATCGGCCCGCGAGATGCCAACACTTTCGTAGAGCTGCCAGCCGCATTCCCGGCGCCGCTCCTGGTATACCCCGACGTACTCGGCCGGAAACTGAAAGTCAGGTAACGGTGGCGCCTCTGCAGCGACCGCGTAGTATGCGTCGCGAAACCGGTCCGTCGCACTTCCCGAGGTGACAACAAGCTTCCACGGCTGGGAGTTGCACCAGGATGGCGTCGCCTGCGAAATTCGAAGGATCTGGTCGACGATGGCCGCCGGTACAGGGTCCGGCCGAAACTGCCGACACGTGCGACGGCCCGTGACGATGGCTGCAAAGGCCTCGTAGGCGTGCCGAACATCGACCGATGAAGGAGCCTCTATAGCGACCGAAACAGTCATGCATTGCCCTCAGTAAACAAACAGGTGACCGTTTATAACAAGGATACCTCAAGCACGCAAGGTGATTTGGAGCTCTGCCATCACATGGCCAAGTAACCGCCGTCGACCGGCAGCATGACGCCTGTTACATAACTGGCTGAAGGTGATGCGAGAAAGACGGCCGCACCGACCAGCTCTGCCGGCTTGCCCGAGCGGCCCATAGGTGTGTGCGCAAGCAGCGCTTCCATCCGTTCTGGATCGGAGCGCGTCGCCTCGGTCATCGCCGTTTCCATGAAGCCGGGGGCAATAGCATTGACGCGTATCCCTGCCGGCGCAAGCTCTACGGCTAGAGCCTTGGTGAGCAACAATACCGCTCCCTTGGAGGCAGCGTAGGCCGAGGAGCTCCGGTTCGCCACAAACGACTGAATCGAGCCAAGGTTGACGATTGATCCGCGCGTTCGCCTAAGAGACGGGAGAAATGCGCTGATCATGTTGTAAGCCCCATCAACGTTTACGGAGAAGGTACGATCCCACGCGCGACTACTCTCCTCGTTGTCGAACGACATCCGTTCGAGAATGCCTGCGTTGTTCACCAGGATCGAGACATCCCCTTCAGCGGCTCTGACAGTCGTCGCGAGCTCAGCACAGGCCCCCCGGTCGGATACGTCGATCGTCAGCGCTCGCGCCCATCCCCCCGCCCGCGATATCAGCCCCGCGGTCGCGAGCGCGGTCGCGGGGTCAAGGTCAGCGACGAGAACGCGAGATCCAACGGAGGCGAGGCCCATGGCAATCGCTTGGCCGTTTCCGCGGCCAGCGCCAGTCACCAGCGCCAATTGTCCACGCAATGAGAATAATTTATCCATACATTTTCCTCGCGCTTGCCGCGGCGACGCAGCCAAATGTCAACGACATCCCGTAGCATTCAAAGCACGGCCCGCGATCCAGCCGTATACGGACGCAGCTCGCTGTAAGCCCCGCGCATGATCTTTTCGGCCCAAGCAGGGTCAGCCAAAACCGCGCGGCCGACGGCTACGAGATCGAAACTGCCGCCCTCGATTAATTCTAGTAGACGGTCCAACGACGCTGGCGCTGCCTTCTCGGCAAGGGCCTCCCGGTTCGGCACCTGAAACGCCTGATCGAGCCCAACAGATCCGACCGCGATCGTGGCCTTGCCGCTGATCTTCTTGGTCCATTGCGCAAGCGTGAGATCACTGCCCTCGAAGGCTGGCTCCCAATATCTGCGCGTGGAGCAGTGAAAGATGTCCACTCCTGCCGCAACAAGGGGCTCGAGAATAGCCGCCAGCTCATCCGCGTTCTTGCACAGCTTGGCCTCGTAATCATCGACCTTCCACTGGGAAAACCGAAAGCTGATCGGGAAGTCGGGACCTGTCTGTCGCCGGCAAGCTTCAACGACCTCGGCGGCAAATCGCGTCCGGTTGGCAGCCGAGCCACCGTAGGCGTCGGTGCGGCGATTGGTCGTTTCCCAAAGGAACTGATCGATCAGATAACCGTGAGCGCCATGCAGCTCCACGCCATCAAAGCCCATCTTCATCGCATCGCGCGCGCCTTGGGCATAGGCCTCGATCACGGCCTCGATGCGCCTGAGATCCATCGGTTCGGCGCTTTGCACATACGTGCCGTGAACTTCGCTATAGCTAAGGCCTGAAGGCCCGACGGCGGGAGCATCCGGATTAAAGCACCTGTCATTTGCCTTTCGGGCCGCTCCGACGTGCCAAAGCTGAGGAAACATCTTACCGCCGGATGCATGGACGTGATCCAGCACAAGTTTCCATCCCGCCAATGCGTCGTCGCCGTAGAACCGCGGCACATCAGATCGATTGCTCGCCGAAGGATCCGGAATCCAGGTTCCTTCGCTGATGATCAAGCCAATTCCGTGCGCAGCGCGCGCCGCATAATACTGGGCATTCGGCTGACCGAGTACGCCGTTCGGCGCGAATCTCCTGGTCATCGGAGCCATGACAAGGCGGCTTGAAAGGCTGAGCCTGCCAATTTGCGCGTTCGCAAAGAGGGACGACTCAGCCGGGCGCCGCTGGGCGCCTGAAGATTGAGTGAGCGCAGACATCGACGTGATTTCCTGTGTTGCTTTCGCAAAAATCGGATCCTTGACAGGATTGATAATCGACGTAAACTAACACCTGTTTTTAATACAAGCAAGGTTCTCGACCACATCGCTGGCTTGAGCCTTGCCGAGACGAGCGCCCATCCAAGCGTCGCTCGCTCGAAACAGGGGAGACGCTCAAGCGCACACCTCGCCCGCTCCGGCGAAAGGCGCGGTGTGTGCGCGAGCCTTTAACGTCGCAATGACGAGAGAGGGCAACTAGAGATGTGCATGTTGAAATGGCTTCTGACGTTACCGTTGAGCTGTACGCTTTTGGTGGCCCCTGCCATGGCGCAGATTTCTGACGGAAAGGTCAAGATCCTGGTCATGAACGACCAGTCCGGACTAACGTCCGACAACAACGGCCGAGGTTCTGTCGAAGCGGCCAAGATGGCGATTGAGGATTTCGGTGGCCGGGTTGCCGACGCGCCAATCGAGCTTTACGTTGCCGACCATCAGAACAAGCCCGACATCGGGGCGTCGCTTGCGAGGAAATGGATCGATACCGACGGGATCGATGCGGTCGTCGACCTCCCCAATTCTTCCGTGGCATTGGCTGTCAGCCACGTGGTCAACGGGAAAAAGAAGGCATTGCTTCTAAGCAGCGCCGGATCGGCCGACTTTACCGGGAAGGCATGCTCGCCCACCACCGTACAGTGGACGTTCGACAGTTATATGCTCGCCCACGCGACCGCGCGCGCCGTCGTCGGACAAGGCCTCAAGAACTGGTTCTTTGTCACCGCCGATTACGCATTTGGTCACCAGATGCAGGAGGAGGCTACCGCGCTCGTAAAGCAGCAGGGCGGACACGTAATCGGCTCCGTCCGCCACCCTGCCTTTGCATCGGCTGACCTCTCGTCCTTCCTGCTTCAGGCACAGGCCTCGAATGCGGACGTGGTTGCACTTGCCAATGCGGGTCCCGATACAACCAATTCGATACGGCAGGCATCAGAATTTGGTCTCAAGCAGAGAGTTGCCGCAATGCTCCTGTACGAAACGGATGTCCACGCGATCGGGCTGTCCGTAGCGCAGGGAATTCTGCTCACCTCTCCCTTCTACTGGGATCGGTCGACCGAGACCCGGGCATGGTCGAAGCGCTATGCCGAACGAGTCAACGGCGCCTACCCAACCATGAACCATGCCGGCGTCTACGGCTTGGTTACCCACTATTTGAAAGCCATCGCCGCCATCAAGAGCGACGACGGCCCTAGCGCCGTAGCCCAGATGAAGAGGATGCCCACCGACGATCCGCTCTTCGGTAAAGGTTCCGTACGCGCCGACGGCCGCGGCATTCATGATCTTTATCTGTACGAGGTAAAAACGCCTGCCGAATCCAAAGCGCCCTGGGATTACTACAAGGAAATTGCTGCCATCCCGCTCGACGACGTTTACCGGCCGATGCTGCCCGAGTGCAACTTCCTGAAACAGGACTAACGAGTCGTCAGCGTCAAACGAACGATCGATTTTCTCTGCTTGCGTTGCCAGCACTGGTTTTATCAGCCGACAACACTTCAAGCGGACCACGCGCTCCAGCAACCTCCCTGCAGGAGGCACGGCACGGCGTCAGATTGCCTGATCCGGCGTGCAACTAGCCGGTGCTCTAACGAGTACCGGCCTTTTTTGTCGCCAACTCTATCTTTGGGCCTCGCTTCGCGAGATCTTCGCCGGCGCCGCCGGATTTAGGCGGGCGGCATACTCGTCTTGCAGATGCCGTTTGACGCTGTTCTCCTGAGGATCAGAGGGTGATGACCACTTTGCCAAAATGCTTTGCCGTCTTTAAGTGGCGAAACGCATCGGCTGTTCGCTCAAGCGGGTATACCGCATCGATGACCGGCTTGAGCCTGTGCGCCGTAATTGCGGAGGCCATGGCGCGAAAATCTTCGGCGCTGCCCACGCTTATGCCTGAGAGCGTCGCCCGCTTCAGGTTGAGATCAACCAGATTTAGGCTGGCCTCGATCCCGTCGAGAAAGCCGACGACCGAAATGTGGCCCTGCGGCATGAGAGCACGAAGGCTGTTGGTGATGTTACGCCCGCCGACGGTCTCCACAACCAAAGCCACGCCTTCGCCACCCGTAAGCCTCAAAACGTCGTCCACCAGGTCAGCGGTCTTCGCATAATTGATCGTCGCATCGGCCCCGAGTGCCGCGGCCTTCGCAAGCTTGGTGTCGCTGCTCGAAGTGATGATCGCCTTGGCGCCAAAAAGCGTGGCGAACTGTAATGCGAAGATAGAGACCCCGCCTGTACCATGAATGAGGACAGTGTCGCCAGGCAGGAGTTTGCTATAGGCGAGCGCATTCCACGCGGTCACCGCTGCTATCGGAAGGGTGGCGGCTTCCGTCGCTGAAAGATGCTTCGGCGCCTGCACGATCTCATGCGCCTTGAAGGCCTTGTATTCGCTGAGCTGTCCGGCGACATTCCCTGCGCCGGGACGAATTTCAAGGCCAGTATGCTGACGAAGGTAGCGTCCCGCCCGCCAGGATGGAATATAAAGCGTGCAGACGAGGTCGCCCGTGTTGACGTTCCGCACCTCGCTTCCGACCTCTTCGACGACACCGGCTCCATCCGCTACCGGAATGAGCGGCAGGGGAAGACCCGAACCAAGGAAGCCTTCCACGATAGCGAGATCGACATAATTGAGCGATGCGGCCTGGAGGCGAACAAGGACCTCGTCGGGTCCGACTGTCGGTCGTTGAACTAACTGCTCTTTCAAATTCTCGATTCCAAATCCATCTTTCAAGATGATCTGCCGCATAGCGATTCCCCGTAAGTGTGGTGACGCCGCACCGTACGCCTTGACGCCAGTGTCAAGGTCAAGCAGACTCTTTGTCATGAACATTGGCAGCTTGGCGAAGGCGACAAATTCAAGTGCGCGCTCCATTCGCCACTACGAAACGGCAGGACTTCTGCGGTCGCGACGTGCGGCGAATGGATACCGCATTTACGGGGACGAAGCGATCGCAGCCGTCAACCACATCCGCTGGCTTATTGCAGCGGGACTGACAGCAAAGACAATTCGCAAAATCTTGCCTTGCGTCGTCAAGGCAGATCCGGCCGGGGTCGTCTGCGCGAGAACGCGTTCAATCCTGGAACAGGAGTTGAAACGAATCGGCGAGCAGGTCAGAAAACTACAAGTAAGCCAGAGGATCCTGAAACGAGCTATCGGTCATAGTCGACCGCCGTCGAACGGTGCGTCCTGAAGCGGTCCTAGCTGAAAGAGGGGCCGGATCTGCTAAATTGGGCCGTCAGGCCACGCGTAGTTGATCAACAAATGTTGGATATCCGTGATCTCATCACTGGCAAAGGTCATCCCTTCGCGTCTGATCCCCGATTCCTTCCACATACTAAAGGGCATGTTGGCTGGCCGATAAATCGGCACATCGTTGGCTATGAGCCCGC
This sequence comes from Bradyrhizobium sp. Leo78, assembly GCF_059512425.1. Taxonomy (NCBI): domain Bacteria; kingdom Pseudomonadati; phylum Pseudomonadota; class Alphaproteobacteria; order Hyphomicrobiales; family Nitrobacteraceae; genus Bradyrhizobium; species Bradyrhizobium sp. Leo78. The sequence continues at coordinate 68,874 of NZ_JCAMOT010000033.1, read as the reverse complement.
CGACATCTGAATCGTCGATGGCCGAGAAGGGTCGCCGCATGCTGCCGTCTGCATCGCTCGCCATTTGCTCTCGGACCAAGCCTAAACGCCAGCTCATCGATGAATCTCGTGCGTTGGCGCCGGTCGTTACAACGCGTTCGGCTCGAAGGAAGAGTTCCACAAGAGTCTACAGGCAGCGATGATCACCTATTGCCCGGAAAAAACGCGCACGTGGCTGCATGCTGATCATGAGCGCGACGACGGGATTATCGCCCGAGCGTGTTGTCCGCGGAGTTTCGCGCCCACTTCAACCTCCGCAACACAAGAAGCCGATCCGCACGCGGTATGCCAGCTTACGTCGGGAACGCACCTGGAAGATCTAACAGGCACGTGCGCGCGGCGCCTCGTCTATCATGCGCATATCCGGCTACATTCGCGTTTCAATATCTCCGCTTTTGGTGGCACCGTGCAGGGAGGTGCAACGCATGTCTTCCACGGAATTCGCTGTGCTTGAGCCATTCGGCGAGGCCCTGGGCTCGAAAGGTGCTGGGTGCTCAAACGAAATGATCAGGTTTGGATACCGTATTGCCGGAACCGACACGGTTCTGTCGGCGATCGCGGTCCCGTTGTCGCTCGCTGAGCAATTGATGCCCAGAGAGCTATCGTTGAGTCTGAGTTCAAATGGTGCGATTACAGCAACCCTCGAATACTCCGATAGGGAAGCATGCTTTAGAGAGGTTTCCTTGGTTCAACTCATTCAAGAGCTTCTCTTCCCGGATCGTCTACGCATGGAAGAAATCAAGGCGTCTGATTTGGAAGTCCTTTTGCGGAACTTAGAAGTCTCGATTCAATTGATCGGAGCTAAGATAGCGCAATTGAGCGCACGCTAATTGCGCCTCGTCGGGCTGCGCCCAGCGTGGTTACGTGACTGTCGTTTCAAAGGCAGATGCTACTCTTGCCCTGTACATCGCAGACTATCGCGCTTGCGAGACGCTCAATATCGAGGATCTGTGGTTCCACGACCTTCGACGGGAAAGCTGCGAGTAGGCTGTTCGAGGCTTGCTTGCCAATTGAAACGGTCGCCTAACCGGTCAGAAAACATGGGATACGCTCCACCGCTACACTCAGCTGAAGCCGGAGGATCTCGCAAGACCGCAACCACCGGCTGAGTTGCTGGTGGCGGATTACGTCGATCGGCTAATCGACTCTTTAGTCGCCGCGGGAAAGAAGACCGTTGAGCTAAGGGCGGCGATGGAGAAAACGCGACAGGTCTCAGAAAAAATGGCGCACCCGACACGATTCGAACGTGTGGCCTTCGCCTTCGGAGGGCGACGCTCTATCCAGCTGAGCTACGGGTGCTTACTGCTTACGCAGTGCTTACGCGGATTTCGCGTATGAGTGAACCCCAACGCGCAGCCCTCGCAAGCCATTGCAGTACAATACTCTTTCTTCTTCACTTTTCACACCAACCGGCTTGACACGTGCCTTCGGAGGGCAGCGGTCAGGCGCGCAAACGACCGCTTAGTCTCGGCGTATGTACGCGCGGCGTTTATCTCAGGCGGAAGCGCAACGCGTTGCAAAGGCGCTACGAAATCGATCCGGTTCTGGCACGAGATGCACAAACTCGACGTACTATCACATAAGCTTGCCACGGGTTGAATTGGGCAACATTAGTCAGCCTGATGATAGGAGACTCAAGCTTGCGCGCCTCCCTTGATCGGCATCACCTTCCTGGGATCGAGCCAGTGGTCGATCCGATCAGCCCAATGCTGCATCAGCTTCGTGCGCGAGCCGATCAGCGCGAGCGGTCCGTGCTTCTTGTAGAGACCTTCCACGGTCGAGTTATCGAGATGCGCGAGCTGCAGCTCGACGACATCGCCATCCCATGCCTTGGCGTCCTTGATCTCTTCGTGGTGCGACAGGGTCGAGAACGTCGTCCGGAATCCATGCGCACAATGATCAGTCTTGGTGTCGATGCCAAGCAGCCGCAAGCGCTTATTGAGCGTGTTGTTTGATAGCGGTGCGTCCTTCGAGCAGGAAAACACATGCCGACGACGGCCAGTCAACTTCTGAACGGTGCGCAGGATTGCGAGTGCCTGCCGTGACAAAGGCACGACATGGTCCCAGCCTGTCTTCATCTTAGCGGCTGGAATAGTCCAGCGTTCGGCATCCCAATCGACCTCGCTCCATTCCATTTCATTGACCATACCGGGGCGGGGAATGGTCAGCGCATCGAAGCGCAAGGCAAGGCCAACAACGTCACCAAACCTCCCTCTCGCCCACGGTGCGCTGATGAGCTTGAAGACGCGCGTCACGTCACGTGGTTCCGTGACACCGGGGCGGGGAGTCGAAATGTTGGCGATCATCTGCCCCTTCAGATTGCGGAATGGATTGTGGCCGTCGCCTTCGACATCGGCATAGTCGCAGATTTGCTCACCGATGCTGCGCACGCGATCGCGTGTTTCCAGCTTTCCCTCGGTTTCGTATGAACGCATGAACGCGAGCACATCGGGACGCTTGATGTCCTGCCTGCACAGCTTGCCGAAACGTGCCTTGACGTAGCCGACGCGCAACTCAAGCACCTCGATGGTCTTTGGGTCGCGCACCGCGACAATCCTGCCGCGTTTGACTTTCTCCACCTTCTTCTTCGACAACCACTCGTCGCACCATTGCCCGAAAGTCCGGCCCGCTGCCTGCCGATGCTTGTCGAGCTGCTTCTCGGTGCTCGGGTCTTTGCCTTCCTTGAGCAGGTCTTTGGCCTTGTCACGTTCGCGCCGCGCGTCGGCGAGCGAGAACGTGCCATCCCTACCGTTGCCGTAAGGACCTATGGAGTAGGTTTTCTGGTGGCCGTGGAAGCGGTAATCCATCCGCCACAGCTTGGAGGCAGCGGTCCCGGGCTTGCTCACGTCCGGCGTGACGAAGAGATAGAGCCAGCCGCCGGTCACGTCGGAAATCTTGGCGGGACTCCACGCGCCATTGTCGAATTTCGGTCGGGCGGCGCGGCAGTCGACGTCGGTCCTGATCTGCTTGGGATTCGCGCACGCGCCATCGTTCTTGCCGGCCATCTGCTCAATTCCTTCATTCGGAATAGCGAAAGTCGCCGTGAACGTTTGTTCTCCCGATACCAGCAAAAATACCAGCAAATCGGCCGGCTGGGATCGGAGGAGAACAAACGGTGACGAACGAAAATGTACGCGGAAGTGCCTATTTTTCAAGGGTTTCCGAGCACTGCGCGAACGGTTCCGGACGCTTTGGAACGGGCTTGAACAGCCTGGTTGGTGCCCCTGGCCGGAATCGAACCAGCACTCCTTGCGGAACTCGATTTTGAGTCGAGCGCGTCTACCAGTTCCGCCACAGGGGCATTCGCCCCATCAGCCCGGAAGGCTGGCGTCGCGAAGCGGGCGGAATATAGCGGGCGGGGTGGTGGGGTCAACCCGCGCGGTTTTGATCCGGACGCGGCTCGACAGCGCCGGGTCCAGGGGATACCACCTTGGTATTGCAGGAGCTTTAGCCGTGACGCTCGCGACCGCCAATCCGCTGTCCACACATAGATCGGCCAATCCGGCGCTGACGGCGTCGGCGGCCGTGGCTGTCATCGCGGCGGCAACGCTGGCGGGGGCCTGGTTTTTCCAGCTCGTACTGGAGATCCTGCCCTGTCCGCTCTGCCTCGAGCAGCGTTATGCCTACTATCTCGCGGTCCCGCTCGGAGCGCTGGTGGCGTTCGCCGCCGCGAAGGGGGCGCCGCGGCCGCTGTTGCTTGCAGGGCTCGCGGTCCTCGTGATCGCCGCACTCGTCAATGCCGGGCTCGGCGCCTACCACGCCGGCGTCGAATGGGGCTTTTGGCAGGGGCCGACCGATTGCACCGGGCCGGTCGGCAATCTCGGCAGCGCCGGCACCCTGCTGCAGCGGCTGGATACGGTGAAGGTCATCCGCTGCGACGAGGTGCAGTGGCGCTTTCTCGGCCTCTCGCTCGCCGGCTACAACGTGCTGATCTCGCTTCTGATGGCCGCCATCGCCGCCTGGGGTTTTGCGCGGACGGTAAGAGCCTGAGACATCGCCCGTTCGTCATTCCGGGATGCGCCGAAGGCGCAGGCCGGAATCCATCGGGCAACAGGCGCAAGCGGCGAAATGGATTCCGGGCTCATCGCTTTGCGATGCCCCGGAATGACAGTCCCGTCATTGTGCCGACTACCGCTACCCACGTGGTCCCCATAGAATGACGGCTGCGCCGATCAGACATATGGAAGCGCCTGTAATGTCCCAGCGATCGGGACGTGCGCTCTCGACCGCCCAGAGCCACCCAAGCGAGGCGACAATATAGATGCCGCCATAGGTGGCGTAGGCGCGTCCCGCCGCCTCGGTCTCAACGAGCGTCAACAGGTACGCGAACACGATGAGCGAGAGCAGGCCCGGAAGCAGCCACCAGACAGGCTTGCCAAGACGCAACCAGCCCCAGAACGCAAAGCAACCGGCGATTTCGGCGATCGCGGCGCCAACATAGACGACGGCAGTTCTCATAACGGATCATCTCTCACGGCTCCCGCTGCTGTTCAAGGCGGCGGGTCAAATCGTCGCCGTCAAACCCGCGGCGCTCGAAGAAGGGGCTTCTCGTGCAGCGGCCATAATACGGCGATCGTCAATAACACCGTCGCCGTCACCACAGCGCCAGGGTGACCGCCAACTCCTCTTCGTCATTCCGGGATGCGCCGAAGGCGCAGGCCCGGAATCCATTGGGCCGCTTGCGCGAGTGGAGAAATGGATTCCGGGCTCATCGCTGCGCGATGCCCCGGAATGACAGAGGAGAAAAATTCGCCAGTGTTTCCAAGGTGATTTGGGTCGTCCAGTCCTCGCGCAAAAAACATTCCGCTTCCGCCGTCGGGCAAATCAGTGATTTAACTCCGCGCGTCTCACCCGAGAGAGGGGCGGCTCGCGATCGTCACGGACGCTGCGGTGAGATGCGGTGGACGCGGGTGCTGCGAACGACGAACGCAGCTATGCGCGGACGGCGAAGTCGTGTGGTTCTGGCGCCCCGACGCTGGCGCTAAGTTTTTTGCGCGAAACAAGTTCGCGCGAGAGGCGACGGTGGCAAGAAAGCCCGGTCACCGGGAAGAGCACGAAGTAAGCCGTAAACCACTGCGCAGGGAAAGCCGGAGTGTTTTCGGTTGAACCTGTGGTCCTACCCCCGTGCTTTTTGTTGCACGGGACCCATGGGTGCAACCGGCACCCGGCTTTCCCTGCGCCCTCTGATATCGAGGAGGGCGGAAAGTAGATGCAAAGCTCGGGCGCGAAGCGCCGCGAGAACGCGAACTCACATCCGCTGTTTCAGACGTAGGATGGGTAGAGTGAAGCGAAACCCATCATTCGCGCAGCTGGGTTCAAAGCTGATGGGTTTCGCTTCGCTCTGCCCATCCTACGGGACCGCTGTTTGAAATTTGGATTAGCAAACCCTTGCTCACACCACAAAAGCCAGTGACGCCGATGCAAGGGGGGACGAGATCGTACAGGGGGAAAGCCCGCCTAATCGTCCACATCCTCCTGCGGGCGGCCGAACAGGTGCACGATGCCGGGCGTCGCCAGCGTCACGAACACGAAGCGCGAGAGGTGGTGCGCGCCGACGAAGATCGGGTCGATGTGCAGCGTCAGCGCCAGCGCCAGCATGGCGTCCATCGCACCGGGGGCAAAGGCGACGACGACGTCGGAGAGATGGACCTGCGTCGTCAGCGTGATCGCGGCAACGAAGATCGCGGAGATCACGATCGCGACCGCGAACGAGCCCAGCCCGGCATTGATGTGGCTGCGCAGGGTTGAGAGCTTCATCCGTGCAAAACGCGAGCCGATCAGGGCGCCGATGCCGACCAGCGCGACGCCGCGCACCCACGGCGGCAAGCCGCCCTCGATCGCGCCGACGCCGTGCAACAGGCTGGACGCGAGCATGGCGCCGAACATCCAGCTTGCCGGAAATTTCGCCCAGCGCAGCACGAGCGCCGCTCCGATGGAGGCTGCGATCAGCGCCACGAGCTCGATCGGCGAGGCGCTGGCGGAGGCAATCGTCGGCGGCGCCGCCGGTGCTATGCCGAGCACCGCCAGCATCAGTGGTAAAGCGGCGGTCAGGATGATCACGCGCATGGTCTGCACCACGGCGATCGCGGCGACATCGGCGCCTTTCTCGATCGCGAGCATCGTGATTTGCGACAGCGCGCCGGGGCTGCCGGCGAGGAAAGCCGAGGTCTGGTCCCAGCCATGTACGCGCTGCAGATAGAAGCTGCTGCCGAAGATCGAGCAGACGGTGGCGAGCGAGAGCAGCGCGATGGTGAGCGGATAGGCGCTCACATGCTGGATCAGTTGCCGCGATACCAGGGAGCCCAGCGAGATGCCGAGCAGAATCAGCACGGTCTGGGTCACCACCGGCGGCACGGTGAGCGGCCGGCCGGCGAGCGCGGCGATGCCGACCGCGATCATCGCGCCGGAAATCAGCCCGCCCGGCAGGTTCGCCCACAGAAACAGCAGGCCGCCCGCGGCGCCGATGACGAGCGTCTCGGTCGTATTGAGGATGTTCGCGCGGCTGGGAATGGCAAGCGCCATCGATGCGGGAAGCTGGTTCACGCTGGCGTTATGCCAAATCCGCAGGCCCGCGACAAATGCATCTCGCGATTGCAGCAATGCGCCGGATTTTTAGAGCGTCGCTGCTCGCCATCCCCATGTTCGGGAGGGCGGGGTGACACCCTTACTTCGTGCCCGCGCTTTTGTCGGCGGCCTCCTTCAGGCACTCCCGGCGGAATTTCTTGCGCTCCTTGCCGTGCAGGCTCTTCGCATCCGCCTGCTTGGAGCAGTCCAGCGAGGCGGCGCTGCGCGCCTTCTTCTCTTCCGGCGTCGGCGCCGCCTTGGTCTCGGTCTTGGCCGTGTCCTTCGGTGCGGGCGTGGTGGTTTGCGCAAAGGCGGTGCCCGTCAGCAGGAACGCGGCGAGGGCGGTTGTGGTGGCGAGGGAGGAAAACTTCGGCATGGGGCGCACCTCGAATGAGTGGACGCGAAACCGTCGTCGCCCGATGCTGAACCGCCGATGAATATCGCGCGTATCGGGCGCCACAATATTTTGAGCGGGCGGTTCGCCAATGCGTTGTCGCAAGTTCCGGTTGCGTTAGGATGCGGCCCTCGTCAACGCGCTGAGGTTTGACGGAAAGGGAGAACAACCATGACAATTCAAGCCAAACTGCTTTGTGCGATGGCCGCCTCGGGTCTTGCCGCATTCGTGATGTCGGCGCCGGCGCAGGCCCTGACCGCGCAGGAATGCAGCGCCAAGTACCAGGCAGCCAAGGCAGCCGGGACACTGGGCGGCCAGAAGTGGAACGACTTCCGCAAGGCCGAGTGCGGCGCAAACGCAACGCCAGCCGCTGCCGCGCCCGCTGCACCGACAGCCGCCGCGCCCGCGCCGGCCCCGGCCGCCAAGGAGGCCAAGAAGGAAGCTGCTCCAGCCGCAGCGCCCACGTCGCCGGCAGGACCGGCGGTATTCCCGAACGCGGTCGATCCGAAATACTCCAAGGAGACCGAGGGCAAGGCCCGCATGCACACTTGCGTCGACCAGTACAATGCCAACAAGGCCAGCAATGCCAATGGCGGCCTGAAGTGGATCCAGAAGGGCGGCGGCTACTACAGCGAATGCACCAAGCGGTTGAAGGGCGCTGCTTGATCTCCTAGGGCATGATCCGGAAAAGTGGACACCGGTTTTCCGAAAAAGATCATGCCCAAACAAAGCAATTGGCGCGGCCGGTGTACGACACTGGCCGCACCAGCCTTCATGGTGCCGTGTTTCGGCCGACATTGCGATGGGCTGTGCGGGCTCGGCAAAGCGGCGTGACATCTCGGCCCGCCGAGCGTAGACAGCGCAGGCAGCCGCGAGATTTGACATGAGCCCATCGACCGATCGTGCCGGGATCAATCCGGAACCCACGCGCCGCGCCGCGCTCGGCCTGATGGCTGTCGGCGTTACGCTGCTCAGCCGCGCTGCCGCCGCGCAGGACGAAGAGAAGGTGTTGACCGAAGCGGCCGTGCTGCGCGATCCGGAGATCCCTGTCGCCGGCAACGCCAAGGGCGACATCAGCATCGTCGAGTGGTTCGACTATCAATGTCCCTATTGCCGCAAGATCGCACCTGAACTGCAGCAAATTGCGCAGGACGATGGCAAGGTGCGCCTGGTGTGGAAGGACTGGCCGATCCTGGGCGATGTATCGAAGGTTGCATCGCGCATGGCGTTGGCGGCGAAGTATCAGGACAAGTTTCAGGCCGCGCATGAGGCGATGATGGGCCTCACCACGAAGCTGACCGAGCCGCGGATACAGGAGGTGCTCGCAGGTGCGAGCATCGATATGGACCGCTTGAAGCGCGATCTTGCGGCCAATGCCACATCAATCGATGCCATTCTTACGCGCAACAACGCGCAGGCCGAGGCGTTTGGTTTTCAGGGCACGCCGTCCTTCATCGTCGGTAAATTCCGCGTGCCCGGCATCCTGACCAAGGAGCAGTTCGTGCAGGCCATTGCCGATGCGCGCAAGGCGAACATGAGCCGCTAGTGGCCGTCGTGCTCGCTAGCGCGACGAAATCCTCTGCCAATCCTCATGGGCGCGAGCCTTCAGCGCCTTCAGGTCATCGGCGGCAACGTCCCAGTTGACGATGGTGCGGCCGCTCTGCGCGAGTTGGCCGCCCGCCACGCTCGACGTTCGCATCGAATCATAGAGATAAACGCCCGCAATCAGCAGCAGCGCACCCAAGATCATTCCGAAAAACGTTCGCATGACCAAACCTCCGGTGACCGCAGATAACGGGGATGGCCGGCGGATGGTTCCGGGTCGGGCCGGAACCGCACTCACGCCCGCCCGAAGGCGCGCAACACGTAATCGATGAACACGCGTACGCGCGGCGAGAGCTGGCGATTGCGTGGGTAGAGCAGGGATACCGGGACCGAGGGCGGCGGACATTCGGTGAGCACCTCAACGAGGGCCCCACGCCCGAGATCGGCTTCGGCGTGGAAGCGCGGCACCTGGACCAGGCCAAGGCCGAGCCGCGCGGTAGCGAGGTAGCTCTCCGGTCCCGTCACCGACATGATCGCCGGCAGCATCACTTCGCGAACTGCGCCGTCGACCACAAACTCCATCGGCCGCAGCCGTCCCGTTGTCAGCGAGCGTATCCCGATCATACGGTGGCCTTCGAGCACATCGGGACCGGACGGCGTGCCGAAGCGCTCGAAATAACGAGGCGTCGCGCAGGTGAGGCGCTCCAGCATCACCACCTGCCTTGCGATCATGTCGCTGTCGGGCAGATGGCCGAAGCGCAACACGCAATCGACGCCTTCCTCGATCAGGTCGATCCAGCGGTCGCTCTCGCTCATATTGATCTCGATGTCGGGATATTCCGCGAAGAAGCCCGGCAGGTTCGGCAACAAGAAGTGACGCGCCAGCGTGCCCTGCACTTCCAGCCGCAACAGCCCCTTCGGTTTGCCGCCGCCGAATGCACCTTCGGCATCCTCGAGGTCGGCGATCAGTGACAGGCAGCGGCGATAATACGCTTCGCCATCGAGGGTCGGGCGGACATGCCGTGTCGTGCGTTCGATCAGCCGCACGCCGAGCCGTGCCTCCAGCGACTTGACGGCGTCCGTCACCGTCGAGCGCGGCAGCCCGAGATCCTCCGCCGCCTGCGAAAAGCTGCGCCGCTCCACCACGCGGGTGAACACCCGCATTGCGTCGAACCGATCCATCTCGATTGTCCGAGTTTTACGAACAGTAAGGCCAAAAAATACATGATTATCCGGGAGATGGAAGCGCCTACTTTACTCCTGCCACCCAGCGGCCTGGCCGCAAATCAGCAGGAGAACAAAGATGTCGAACGGGACCAAAAAAGTAGCACTGGTAACGGGCGCCTCGCGCGGGATCGGCGCTGCGGTCGCCCAACGCCTTGCAAAGGACGGCTTCACCGTCGTGATCAATTACGCCGGCGACACCAAAGCCGCCGAGGCGGTGGCGAGCCGGATCGAAGCGGCCGGCGGACGGGCGCTTACCGCCAAGGCCGATGTCAGCGATCCCAATGCAGTGCGCGGCATGTTCGATGCGGCGGAGGCCGCCTTCGGCGGCGTCGACGTGCTCGTCAACAACGCCGGCATCATGAAGCTTGCCAGGATCGCCGACACCGATGACGCGCTGTTCGATCAGCACGTCGCCATCAACCTCAAGGGCAGCTTCAATGCGATGCGCGAGGCCGCGCGCCGGCTGCGCGACGGCGGGCGCATCATCAATTTCTCGACCAGCGTCGTCGGCACAAAGTTCGAGACCTACGGCGTCTACACCGCGACGAAGGCGGCGATCGAGGTCTTGACCGCGATCCTGTCCAAGGAATTGCGCGGACGAGCGATCACGGTCAACGCGATCGCCCCCGGTCCGACCGCGACCGATCTGTTCCTGCACGGCAAGTCGCCGGAATTGATCGACCGCCTTGCCAAGGCGAATCCGCTGGAGCGGCTCGGCACGCCCGAAGACATCGCCTCGGTGGTGTCCTTCCTCGCCGGCCCCGACGGTGCCTGGATCAACGGCCAGACGCTGCGTGCCAATGGTGGTCTGGTCTGAAACTTCGACGTCGACGAGGCCTCTTGCGTCAGCGTAGCAAGCATTCCCGGGTTACGCTGGCGCTTCACCCGGGCTACGGCACTTCGTTCAGCCATTCCAGGATCGCCGCGTTGATCTCGCGCGGGTAGGTATGGCTGAGGTCGTCGAGCTCGCGATAGGTGACGGCAGCGCCGGCCGCGCTCAGCGCCTGCTGCGTCTGGCGCGCGACCTGCACCGGGAACATCCAGTCGAGCTTCCCATGCACGATATGGATCGGCAGGCCGCGCAGGCGATCCGCATCCGCCATCTGCGCCATCAACGGATGGAAGGTCGCGGCGACAGGCGCAAGATGGGTGAAGGGCGAGGCGCCGTCCAAGCCTGAAACATAGCAGAACGTGCCGCCGTCGCTCATTCCCGTCATCAGCGTTCGCTTCTCGTCGATAGTCCAGCGCGCCCGCACGAAATCGAGAATGCGGACCAAATTCGGCGTGTCGATATCGTCGCCCATCAAGGCCCAGGTGCTTCCGCGCGCGGTCGGCGAGACCAGGATGGCGCCGCGGCTGCGGGCATCGCGCAGCCAGCTCCACAAGAAGCCGCGGCCATTGCCGCTGCCGCCGTGCAGCGCCATCACCAGCGGCCAGGCGCGCTCGGGTGTGTAATATTCCGGCACGTAGAGCGAAAAGCCGCCGCGGCTGCCGGGCTCGTTACTGTCGTGCAGGATGCCGGTGGTTTCACCGGCGGGCTCGGCCAGCCGCGCCAGCAGTTCGGCATCCCCGCGCAAGGCGGGATCGGTGAAGAACTCGTTCACCGGCGGCAATCGCGCGGCCAGCGGATAGAGCGCTTCCAGCGCGCGCGGCATGTAGCGCAGCGCGCGGAACACGCTCACCAGATCGCCATTGCCGTCCTGCACTGCGCGCAGGCCCTGCCAGGCGGCGAGCGCCGCATCGCTTGCGGCTTCGAGCTGCGCGCTGATCGCGGCAAATTGCTCCGGCCAGTCGGCGAGCCGCGGGCGGACCGCGCGCAGCGCTTCGTCCGGCTCGCCCGCGATCTGCATCACATGGCCGAACTCCGGCGGGTGCAAATGGCGCGCGATGAAGCCGAGCGATTCGAGCGTCTGCAACAGCGGCGGCAGCACGGCCACGATGTCGTCCACCACGGCCTCGCTCATTGCGACGCTCCCGGTGCTCAATGCAGCCGCGGCCCCTTCAACAGTTTCGTGCGATCGATCGAGGCCAGCGTGACGTCGAAGGTGACGCCTTCGTGATAGACGGTGAGCGGCACGTCGACGCCGGCGGTGCCGAGCGACCAGAGCTTGCGATAGAAGCTCGCCTGGCTCATCACCTTTTCGCCGTCAACGGCGAGGATGACGTCGCCGGTCTTCAGCTCGGCGCGAGCCGCCGGCCCCTTGCCGGCGATGCCGACTACGACAATGCGGTTGTCGATCTCGGTCGTGTACATGCCTAGCCAGGGCCGCGATGGCCGGTTGACGCGGCCATATTTGCGCAGGTCGTCGAACACCGGCATCAAGAGGTCGATCGGCACCATCATGTTGACGTGCTCGGCGCGGGCGTTGCGCTCGCGTTCGAGCTGCAGCGAGCCGATGCCGATCAATTCGCCTTTGCCAGAGATCAGCGCGGTGCCGCCCCAATTGGGATGCGCGGGATAGGTGAAGATCGCTTCATCGAGCAGATATTCCCAATAGCCTGCGAATTCCTGCTTCGCCACGATCTGGCTCGCCAGCGAGCGGGTGCGGCCGCCGGCGCCGCCGACCACGACATTGTCGCCGACCCTCGTCGCGGCGGAGGAGCCGATCGGCATTGGCTCGATGCCCGGCCGTCCCAGCGCCTGCACCAGGCCGAAGCCGGATTCGAAATCGAAGCCGAGCGGATGGCCCTCGATCACACGACCGTCGCCAAGATGCAGCCACACGGTTTCCGCTTCAGTGATGAGATAGCCGATCGTCAGCACCAGCCCGTCGTCGATCAGGACACCGTTGCCGGCGCGCTCCGTGCCGAGCGTCTCCGCGCTGAACGCGTCGGACGGGATGATGGAGTGCAGTCCCACCACGGCGGTAAGCGTGCGGTCGAGGTCGAATTTGTAGTTGCCGGAACTGGGCTGGTGCGCCGGTGGCACTTTCCATTCGGTCAAGGAAGACATGAAGGATCTCCGTAAGAATCGCGTTTCCTTCGACTAACGCCGCACCCAATAGTCAATGTCCGGTCGATCGTCCCGGAGGCAATATAACAACGAAATGAGCCCAGCGCGAGCCGGCTTCATCGTTTGGAACGACTACAAATGCGTCAGCCCCGCCGGTGCTGACAATTTTGAAACCGAACGCATCCGGGGATAGCATCGGGTCTGGCTAGCGGGTTACGCCCGAGCGGGTATGTGTCGCGGGAGCAAAGATCGTTGAAGGCGGAACGTCGCGCGCCCGCAAGTGCGGGCATCCTGATGTATCGCCGTTCGGGGGCGCGGCTGGAAGTTCTGCTCGTGCATCCCGGCGGGCCTTACTGGCGCCGCAAGGACGAGGGCGCGTGGTCGATCCCGAAGGGCGAGATGGACGGGGAAGAGGATGCAATCGCCGTGGCCCGTCGTGAATTTGCCGAGGAGACCGGCGTCGTCCTTGATCAGCCGTTTGAGCCGCTGGGCGAGATCCGCCAGCGTGCCGGAAAGCGCGTAATCGCCTTCGCCGTCGAAGGCGATCTCGATGTGCATGCTATCAGGAGTAATATGTTCGAGATCGAGTGGCCACCGAGAAGCGGGAAGATGCAGGCATTCCCTGAGATCGACCGCGCCGAATGGTTCGATCTCGCGGCCGCGCATGCGAAGATCCTCGAAGGCCAGCGGCCGCTGCTCGATCGTCTCGCCGAGCTTGTCGGCCCATCAGGGAGGAGTTTATGAGCGACCGCTTTGATCTCGCGCGCTTTGTCGATGCACAGGCTCCGGTTTATCGGCAGGTTGTGGCGGAGCTCAGCCGCGGCCGCAAGCAAAGCCACTGGATGTGGTTCATCTTCCCACAGCTTGCCGGCCTCGGGTTCAGCGCGATGGCGCAGCGTTTTGCGATCGCTTCCCGCGACGAGGCGATCGCCTATCTCCAGCATGATATCCTGGGACCGCGGCTCCTGGAGTGCACGCGTCTGGTCAACGCGGTCGAAGGCAAGACCATCCGGGATATTCTCGGCAGCCCCGATGATCTGAAGTTCCGCTCCTCGATGACCTTGTTCGCCGCCGCGTCGGCCGCTCCGGAATTTCCCGCTGCGCTGAAGAAATATTATGGCGGCGAAGCCGATCCGAGAACGCTGGAGTTGCTCGGCTAGAGCATGATCCGGAAAAGTGTGACGCGGTTTTCCGAAAAGATCATGCTCAAACAATAACCTAAAGCGCGATGATGCTTCATCCTCATCTCATCGCGCTTTAGCCAGTCCATTCGCTGTCATTCCGGGGCGCGACGAAGTCGCGAGCTATGATGTGCAATTGCACATCAGAGAATCCATCAGGCCTCATGCGCAGGTGGAGAAATGGATTCCGGGCTCGCGCAGACGCGCGCCCCGGAATGACGGCGCGTGTTGAACGCGAGGCATGCAGAAATTGTCTCGAAGTCACTCCGCCTTCGCCTGCACGCGCGACGGCATGATCCGGAATGGGCGATTCTCCTTCAGCCATGCGGCGCGCTCGTCGCGCAACAGCGTGCGGCGGACCTTGCCGGAATCGTCGCGCACCTGCGCGTCCACGATTTCAAAGCTCTCCGGATGCTTGTAGCGGCTCAGCCTGTCGGCGAGGAAATCGCTCATACCATCGGTGATCGCCTGCGCGTTGACCGCCGGATCGCACTCGATGATCGCATGGATGCGCTGGCCGAATTCGGGGTCGGGCAGGCCGACCACCACGCAGGAGCGCACGTCGGGATGCGCACACACCGCAGCCTCGACCTCCGCCGGATAGATGTTGGCGCCGCCGCGCAGGATCATGTCGGCGAGCCGGTCGCCGAGATAGAGATAGCCATCTTCATCCAGCCGGCCGATGTCGCCAAGCGACTCCCAGCCGTCGGCGCGGCGCTTCGGTTCGGCGCCGAGATAGTGATAGGTAGTGCCGGCGCCATCATTGGGCAGGAAATAGATCTCGCCGGTCTCGCCGGGAGCGACGTCATTGCCGTCCTCGCCAATGATGCGCAGGCGCGCAGTCTCGCCGATCTTGCCGACCGAGCCCTTGTGCGCGAGCCATTCGACGCCGGAGATGATGCAGGAGCCCTGCCGTTCGGTGCCGCCATAGAGCTCCCAGATCCGCTCCGGCCCGAGCCACTCGATCCATTTCTCCTTCAACCATGGCGGCATCGGCGCGGCCATGTGGAACACGACCTGCAGGCTGGAGAGATCGTAGCGGTTGCGCACCTCGTCCGGCAGCGACCAGATCCGGTGCATCATGGTCGGCACGAAATTGACCCATTGCACGCGCTCGGCCTCGATCTGCCGCAGCGTCTCCTCGGCATCGAACTTGGTCAGGCCGGTGAGGCGTCCGCCGCCGAACAAGGCAAAATGCGAAACGATGAATGGCGCGTTGTGATACAGCGGCCCCGGATTGAGCAGCGAGGCGCCTAGCGGGATGCTGAGCGGTGGCGCCATGGTGGTATCGACCACGGCGGGCAGATGATCGAGGATCACTTTCGGCCGGCCGGTCGAGCCGCCACTCGTCATTGCCTTCCAATAGCGCGAGACGGGAGCCGCGAGCGGCTCGTCGGAAAATCCTTCGGGCACGAAGCCGATTGGCAGCGAGTTCGGCGCATTCCAATCGGGTTCGCCGCCCACCACCAGCGCGGGCTTGAGGATATCGAGCACCGCGGCCGCTTCGCCGCGCGGCAATCGCCAGGACAGCGAGGTCGGCGTCGCGCCGCACTTCCATACCGCAAAGGTGGTCTCGAAGAATGCGTTGCTGTTGGGCAGCCCGATCGCGACGAAGTCGCCGGGCTTGACGCCCTTGGCCGCAAACGCCCGCGCACGGGCATTGGCACCGCGCTCGAGTTGCTCCCACGTCAGCGTATCCTGTCCATGACGAATGGCGATCGTATCCGCCGGCTGGCGTTCAGCATACCAGCGCGGCACGTCGGCGATCGGGATCAGCATGAGGGCGTTTCCATTTTTAGTGGGCTGCTTGCAGCCGCTTGGTCTGTGTCTTGGATGGTGTGGCGCGGCGCCACTCGAAGCACTTCATCAACAAGGAGCGAGGCGAGTCAAGCAGCCGGCTGAGCGCGACGAAAGCCGAAAGTGAATTCGTCATTCGTTCGCGCCAACAGTCACCGCCGTCATTCCGGGGCGCGCGTCGGCACGAGCCCGGAATCCATCGGGCCGCAGGTGTTGGTGGGAAAATGGATGCCGGGCTCGATGCTGCGCATCGCCCCGGAATGACAGCGCATGTACACCTCACCGGCTATCGGCCGATCCTTCGATCGCGTGCGCAGGTGCAGGACGCGATCCACCCTGTGGCTTGCGCGTGTAGATTTGTTCGATCTCGGCCGCGAAGCGATGCTCGAGCGCCGGGCGCTTGTTCTTCAGCGTCGGCGTTAGCAGGCCGGCAGCAATGGTCCATGGCTCCAGCGTCCACCATACCGCGCGCGGTGTCGCATAGGCCGGGTAGGCTTTGACGGCCTCGGCGATCCGTTTGACGAGGAACGCGGTTTCTGCGTCCGCGCCGCTGCCCGCGAGTCTGGCCTTCTCCCGCTCCCAGCTTTTCGCATTCAGCACCACGAGCGCCGCGAGGAAAGGACGATTCTCGCCGATCACCATGGCCTGCTCGAACAAGGGATCGGCGAGGATCGCGGTTTCGAGATCGACGGGCGCGATCTTCTCGCCGGTCGAGGTCACCAGGATGTCCTTGATGCGGCCGGTGATGCTGATGCGGCCGCCTTCGATGCGGGCCTGATCGCCGGTATGCAGCCATCCGTCGGCTTGCTTGATTCGGCGCGTCTCGTCCGGACGGTGCCAATAGCCGAGCATCACGTTGGGCCCCCGCACCAATAGCTCCTGATCCTCACTGATGCTGACTTCGATACCGTCGAGCGGCCGGCCGACCGAGCGGGGATCGTTGTCATCTGCGGTATTGACGGAGACGACGGGTGACGTCTCGGTCATGCCATAGCCCTGCAGGATGTCCAGTCCGAGCGCGAGGAACAGCCGGATCACGCGCTCGCCGATCGCCGCGCCGCCACTGACGGCGACGCGCAGCCGCCCGCCGAACTGAGCCAGCACCTTGTCGGCGACCAGGCGCTTGAGCAGCGGCCAGAGCATCCGGTCGAACAGCGACGGGCTGCGGCCTTGTTGCCTCGCGTCAAAGCGCCGTCCGCCGACGGCAACGGTAAGATCGAGCAATTCGCGTTCGAAGCGGCCGGCCGCCTCGCTGTGCTGCATGATCAGGGCATAGATGCGCTCATAGATCCGCGGCACCGAGATCAGCACGGTCGGCCGCACCTGCTTCAAATCATCGGAGAGCTGCTGCACCGATCGCGCATAGGCGACGCAGGCGCCGGCGGCGATCGGATAGTAGTAGCCGCCGGTACGCTCGAACGTATGCGACAGCGGTAGGAAGGACAGGAAGACATCATTTGGGCTGGCGGCGATGCGCGCGTGGATCGCCTTGATGTTCGCCACGATGTTGCCGTGCGAGAGCATGACGCCTTTGGGGCGCCCGGTCGTGCCGGAGGTGTAGACGATCGCGGCAAGATCATCCGGCTGCAACGCGACGTCGTCTGTGACGGCCTCGGCCGCCTGTCCGCGCTCCAGCCAGGATTTCAGCGCCATGAGGCGATAATCCATCATTGCCGGGTTTTCGGTACCTTGCAGATCGACGCAGACGACACGCTTGAGCGTATCCGTCGGCGCGCCGGCGCTTGCGAGGATCCGCCAACGGTCGATGGTGTCGACCAGCAGCAGCGACGCCGCGGAATCCTTCAGGATGTAGACGATGCTTTCGGGATTATCGATCGCGTGCATCGGCACCGGCACCAGGCCGCGCGACAATGCGGCCTGGTCCATCGCGATATGTTCGATGCCATTTGGCATCAGGATGGCGACGCGCTCGCCGGCTGCGAACCCCTCGGCGGCGAGTGCGCGCCGCCAGCGGTCGAACTCCAGGTCGATCTGGTGCCAGGAATGGCTGACCCAGCGCCCGGCGGCTGCATCGAAATGCCGGTAGGCTTCCGTATCAGGCGTTGCCCGGACGCGCCAACGCAGCAGCTCGGGCAGCGTGCGGACCTGCGCAAGCGTATCCGGCGCGCCGGTTTGCGGGATCAAAGGGGCGCCGGACCGTTCTTCCATCTGCACTTAGCCTCCCGACGACGTTGAGCGTCAAACGAAAACATGAATCTGTCGCACGGGGGCTACCTCACATCTTTGACTTGGCGCAAGAATGGTTATGTGGCGCGCCGGATGTCCGGACTCACTCCTCCAATGTGAATCCAACCCGCAGCGTGACCTGGTAGTGGCGAACGGCGCCATTCTCGATATGGCCTCGCGTCTGCACGACTTCGAACCACTTCATCTCGCGAATGGTCTTGGCAGCGCGGGCAATGGCATTCTGGATCGCATCCTCGATGCTCTTCTCGGATGATCCGACGAGGTCCAGGATCTTGTAGACGTGGTCTTTCTCGGCTGTCGTCGGCATGGCAAAACCTCCTTTGCAAGTGGTTTCAGGTCATTCGCGGCGTATCCGGATTGTCGCTCCGTCCACCCAGGATCAGTCGGTAGTGGCGCGGCGTCCAGTCTGAACGAGTTCACTGCACCTGGAGTTCCGCTCGCCTCGCTGCTCGCCCAACAACATGCGCCGGTGGTCATGGCCCCAGCGCCGGTTCTGACTGGTCGAGGTTTCCCGATCACGCTATCATCCCCAGGTTGCAGATCTTTCCGAGACGATAAGTTCAGATCGTCGCGCCCAGGGGGGGAGCCTCATGAGATCGAGCGCTGCGGCCGTTGGCCTCTTGATCTGGTCCTGTCTTCCCGCCACCGCGGCGCAGTCCGGTGCCGAGCTTTATGCGCAGCACTGCGCCCAGTGCCACGATGCCAGCGACCCGCAGAGCCGCATTCCCAACCGCGCCGCATTGCAGTCGATGGCGTTCGAGCATGTGCTCAGAGCCATCACGTCGGGGAGCATGGCTCCCATGGTCAAGGACCGAACCGATGATGAGCGCAAAGCGATCGCCTCCTTCGTCACGGGGAGACAGGTTGGCGACAGCGCTCCTGCCGCCAAGGCCGACGCAGCGGGGCACTGCGTGGAAGCCGCCCGCGGCTTCGACGGGGCGTTCGACCGGCCGCGATGGACCGGTTGGGGCGCTGATATCAACAACAGCCGGTTTCAAGCCGCCGAGATGGCGGGCCTGACGGCGGACGAGGTGCCTCGGTTGCGCCTGAAATGGGCGTTCGGCTTTCCGGGTGTCTCCACTGTCAATGCCCAGCCCGCCGTGATCGGCGGCATGCTGTTTGTCGGCGGCGCCGATAGCAAGGTGCACGCGCTCGACGCCAGGAGCGGCTGCACGTTCTGGACGTTTGCGACGGACGCGCCAGTACGCACCGCGATCAGCTTCGGTCCGCTGCCGGGCAAGAATGAGTTCGCGATTTTCTTCGGCGATATCCGTGCCAATGCCTACGCCGTCAACGCAACAACGGGCGCACTGATCTGGAAGCAGAAGGTGGAAGACCATCCCGCCGCCCGGATTACCGGAACGCCGGCTCTGTTTTCCGGCGTCCTCTACGTTCCGGTCTCCTCCATCGAGGAAGCGACGGGATCGCGGCCCGCTTACGAATGCTGCACGTTTCGCGGCAGCGTGGTGGCCCTGGACGCGGCGACCGGCGCGCCGATCTGGAAGTCGTACACGATTCCGGATGCGCCAAGTCCGACGACCAGGAATGCCACGGGGGTGCAGCTTTACGGTCCGTCCGGCGCCTCGGTGTGGTCCGCGCCGACGATCGATGTGAAGCGCCAAGCCCTGTACGTCGCGACAAGCAATTCCTATTCGAACCCGCCGGCGGATACGAGCGACGCCATCGTCGCATTCGACCTGAAGTCCGGCCGGATGTTGTGGCATCGGCAGGCAACCCCCAAGGACAGCTATGTCGTCGCCTGCTACGGGTACGACAAGACCAACTGTCCGGAAGATCCCGGTCCGGACCACGATTTCGGCCAATCGCCAATCCTGGTGAGCTTGCCGGACGGGCGCCGCATGCTGGTGATCGGGCAGAAGTCAGGGATAGTCCACGCTTTCGATCCCGATGATGAGGGCAAGATCATCTGGCAAACGCGGGTCGGCAAGGGAGGGCCGCTGGGCGGCAGCGAGTGGGGCTCCGCCGCTGATCAGCAGCGGATCTATGTCGCGAACTCCGACGTGCGGTTTCTTCGCGATGGCACAAGGCGCCTTGATCCGAACGCCGGCGGCGGTCTGTTCGGGCTGAATCTGGCTGATGGCAAGGTCAGCATGCAGGTGGCGCCGGTCTCCTGTGGTGAGCGCGAGCGATGCAGTCCAGCCCTTTCCGCGGCGGTTAGCGCCATTCCTGGTGCTGTCTTCTCTGGCGGCGTGAGCGGCTATCTGCGCGCCTACGCGACCGACGATGCGCGTCTGCTCTGGGAATTCGACACCGCGCGCGACTATGAGACGGTGAACAGCGTCCCGGCACACGGCGGCGCCATTGACGGGCCCGGTCCGGTGATTGCGGACGGCATGCTCTATGTCAATTCAGGCTACGCGCAATGGAGCGGCGTGCCCGGCAACGTGCTGCTCGCGTTCGAGGTGAGCCCTCCGTGAAATGGGACGCGGCGACCGATCGGGCGCGTTACGAACGTAACAGACTAATGATCCTGCGAAATCGAGCTGAAACTCCCCGCGACCAACATTCCCCTTTCGTAGACCGGGGCATGTTAGAAAGGCGGAGACTGTACGATGAGGGCAGAGATCAGCGCCAAGAAACTTTCCGTCGGCTTCGCCAGCAACGAAGTCCCGACGGTTACCCTGCAGGAGCTTGAAGCGGATCCTCACGGTGTATTCCGTGCCTACCGCAAGGAATACCCCGTGGTGCTGCACGAAACCGGCGGATATTTCGTGCTGCGCTTTTCCGATGTTGACCGTCTGAGCAAGGATCTACGCTTCCGCCCCACCGGAACGAGCTTTCCCAGGATGCAGGGCTTCGACAGCGGGACGATCTTCGATGTGTTCGACTATGGCATGCTGACGGCCGACGGCGATGTACATCGGCGCCGTCGTGCGCCGTTCTCACGATTATTTGCTGCCCGCGCAATTGCTGAGATGCGTCCAAGCATTCGCCGTACGGCCGAAGATATCATCGAGGATTGGTACGGCGATGGCGAGGTCAATTTGCTCGACGAATTCGCGGCCAAGATACCCGCCCGCATCATTGCCGATCTTCTCGGACTCCCGCGCGAGGACATCCCGGAGTTTACGCTGCTGGTCTATGAGGTGACCAAGGCCTTCAGTCTTGGGCTCAGTCCGGACGATCTCGTCGAGATCGAGAGGGCGGGGCAAAGGCTACGCGAGTACGTCGACAAGATCCTCGGCGAACGTCGCCGCAGCCCGCGCGGGGATTTCCTGTCCGCGTTCCTGGCTGCCGCTGGCGAAGCCGGTGAAATGTCCCCCGAGGAGATGCTTTACCAGATTTTCCAACTGATCGTCGGTGGCACCGATACCACCAGGGTCGCGATCGCAGTACAGGTCGCTCTTCTGCTTCAGCATCGCGAGCAATGGGCGGAGGTGTGTCGTGATCCCGCTCTGGTTTCGGGCGCGGTCACCGAAGCGATGCGCTTCGAACCCAGCGTCGGGGCGGTCGCAAGGGTCACAAGCGAGGATGTCGATGTTGGCGGAACTGTCATCCCGGCCGGCCAGCTTGTCACGCTATCGACCATGTCGGCCATGCGCGACGAGATGGCCTATGATCGTCCTGACACCTTCGATATTCATCGCACCGACCAGCCACGGCTGCATCCGATCTTCGGCTATGGCGCGCATCGGTGCATCGGCGAGGCGATCGCCCGCGCCGAATTGGAGGAAAGCCTCAGCGCAATCGCTGGCCGCATACCGCAGCTCAACCTGGATGTGCCGCCGAAAATCAGCGGCCATTTCGGAATCCGCCGCGCCGACACCATGCGGCTCTCCTGGAAGCCGTAAGACGGTCCGGCAAATTCCTGCGCTACAGACGCCGGCGCGAGCGCAATTGGCTGGAGATCCGGCGGCTGCGGTCGGCCAATTCGTCCGCCTCCAGGTCGACAGCGGCGGAGGCCAGGCGATAGCTGCCGATCCGGCCGATGACATCGGCGGGCGAGATCTGTGGCCGGGCGCCGCTGGAGTCACGCTGAACAGATGGACTGTCGATGGTCCGCCTGGTCGCTGCGTCGACGCAGACTGCTTGATAAGCCTCCCTCTGGGGCTTGATGACGATCACGCAGTCCCGGTTGGCCGAGTAGGGCACGCGGAAGCTCAAGTAAGAGACGGTCATCGTCGGTCCTGTTCACGGGCAAAGTTCCGCCGTTCGCAGACGAGGACGCCTGCGGCCATTGCTTCGCGGGATTGGGAAGGGAGTTACGTGTTGGTTCAGTCAGCCCGCAGCGTCAGCGCGCGCGAGCAGAGTGTGTAGGTCGGGGTGCTCATGACCCGATACCTAACGCAAATCCTTGAAAAGTCGCTTCGATCTATCTCTAAAATTTGATGCAATCGCGAGATTGCTGTCGGCCGCGCGCGCTTTGCTCGATCTCCTCGAAGAGGCGGTCGTCAGGAAAATGAAGTCGGTCCGTTGATCTGTATCAAGGAAACTGGCGTGGGGGCCGCCGGAATGCAGATTTGTCGATCGGCGGTTTCAACACAGGGGCAATGAGATGAGCATCCTTTGGACGATCATCATTGGCTTTATCGTTGGAGTGATTGCCAAATTCATCATGCCTGGCGACAAGACGGAGCCGAAGGGCTTTATTCTGACGACCATCTTGGGGATCGTCGGCGCATTCGTCGCGACTTACCTGGGCCAGTCCGTTGGATGGTATCAGCCCGGTGAATCTGCAGGTTTCCTTGGTGGCGTGGTGGGCGCAGTCGTCGTACTCTTTGTCTACGGCCTGTTCGCAGGCCGCCAAGGCCGCGCGACCTGATGTGGAGGAGAGGCAGCGCCTCTGACCTATCGGTGCGGGCAGCGCTGCAAGACGACCATCGGCCGAGAATGACGCGCTACGTGACCATATCCACGTCCTGCCTGATCCGGTCGCCATCCGGATCCATCGCAAGCACGTAAGCGGTAGGCCAAACGTGCAAGTTTAAGAAATCGCCAACGGACCGTGTTCAACACATGACCGGCGAATTGTCGAAACGACCAATCGCAATGGGCTCGATCGGCGTCCGCCGCACCCGGCCCCTCGTGTTTTGGATTGCGACTTTCGCGGCAATCACCGCGGTCGTGATCTTGTTGCGCGAAGTTCTGCTGCCATTCGTCGCCGGCATGGCGCTTGCGTATCTGTTCAATCCCCTGGCTTCTCGCATCGAGCGCTTGGGGGTGAACCGGCTCGTGGCCACGCTTGCCATTATCGCGTTCGTCGTTGCGCTGATCAGCATCGCGATGGTTCTGATAGTGCCCGTCATCGTCCGTGAGCTCTGGTATTTCGCCGAACACCTGCCGCTCTATGTCCGACGGGTGCATACGTTGGCAACCGATCCGGACCGACCGTGGGTAAGCAGGATCGTCGGAGAGGGACTGAACCACACCGAACGCTCGATCGGCGAGCTGACGAGAATGGCTACCAGTTGGTTCGACACCATCCTCCGATCGCTGTGGTCCGGGGGACGGGCTCTGATCTCGATCGTCTCGCTTGGCATCGTCACGCCGATCGTTGCCTGCTACCTGCTCTACGATTGGGACAAAATGATTGCGACGGTCGACAATTGGGTTCCGCCGGCACATCGTGAAACGGTTCGGATGCTTGCACGCGAGGTCGATAAGACGATCAGCGGATTTGTCCGCGGGCAGAGCTTCCTCTGCCTCGTGCTCGCGGTGTACTACGCAGCGGCATTGAAACTGATCGGTCTCGAACACGGGATCCTGGTAGGCGTCGTGGCCGGCTTGATCAGCTTCATCCCGTATCTCGGTGCGCTTTCGGGCCTGGTGGTATCTGTGTGCATCGCGATTGCTCAATTCTCGCCGGACTGGAAGCCGATTTGGCTCGTGTTGGCCGTTTTCATTGTCGGACAAGCGCTGGCCGACTACGTCCTGGCGCCAAATCTGGTGGGCCGTCGTGTGCATCTGAATCCGGTTTGGGTGATGTTCGCGCTGTTCGCCTTCGGCTATTTGTTCGGGTTCGTGGGCCTGTTGGTCGCGGTACCGCTCGCTTCCGCCATTGGCGTGCTGACGCGGTTTTCATTCCGCACTTACTATGCGAGCTCGTTGTATGCCTCGAGCGCCACCGCAGCGACGGAGACTGAGCCCTAGGCGCGCGACCGGGCGCCGGAGGCCATCGCTCGGGTTTAGCCGCGACCGACGAGATGGGCTGCGGAGCGCCAGGCGTGACGCGACAGCGCTTCGAGGCTTCGAACCGTTTCGACGCGAACGAGCGCCGCGTCGGCGGTCAGCGTTCCATTGGCGACCGCGCCCAGCGTCGCGCTGCGGTGGGTGCGCAGCATTTCGCCAAGTTGCGTCGCGCAACGCTCGAGCTCGGGCATGGCCTCGTCAGTGGAGACCGCGCGCGGACCGGCCATGACGTCGCCATGCGAGGCTGTGACCTGCGGCGATCCGTCGGCGCGGGCTGGCGCCCCCACCCCGCGCGCAATCGCGGCCGCGCTTCGCATCGCTTCTGCACATAGCTCTCCGGCGCGGATGTCCTCCGGTCCGCCAGTCACCGAACCGAAATTGATTCCGCTATTCGCCATCTCCGTCAGTCGAGACGCATGGTCGAGTGCGTGCAGTGTGCTCGTGAGACGCTGTTGCTCGTCGTCGTTCTCAGGCGGTCCGGTCACATCAGACAGGAATATCTGTGCCTGACGCAAGGCGTCTGCAGCATCCTGCACCGATGCGGTGTCCTTCCCCAGTCGGATTGGTTCAGCACGGCCGGCCAGTGCCGCCTCGATCGAACTGCATACCGTTACGAGCGCGCGTGCAATCGTTCGCCGCACCGCTTCCACCGCCACGATCGGGGTCTCAAGCGCGGAAGGGTCGAGGCACCGCGTGAGCGGCGAGCCACGCTCGGGCAGAATACGCTCGACCAGTCGCGTGAACCAGTTGATCAGCGGCAGCAGGACCACCACGCCGACAACATTGTATGCCGTGTGATACAAGGCCAGCAGCGTGACGCCATCGACGGTGCTCGAGGCGCGCACGAGTAGAGGGATGACGACGGGGAAAAGCGCCAGCGCGATAACGGCGGCGATAAGCTTGAAAAGGACATAAGCGATGGCCAGCCGCTTGGCGGTGGTGCTGGCGCCAATCGCGGCCAGGGCGGAACTCGTCGCTGTTCCGATGTTCTGGCCAATGATCAGCGCACAGGCCTGGTCCAGCCCGACCGCGCCGGCGAAGTAGGCGGACAGTGTGACCGCGACGGCGGCCGTTGACGACTGCATCAGCGCAGTCATCACCAGCCCAACCACGACCAGCACCAGCACGCCGAACAGGCTCGACCACCACCGCCCGTCGGGACCGGCGAGAACGGCAGGCAGGTCCGCCGGGTGCAATCGTTCGGCCAGCCCGCCCATGCCCTGCTGCAGGGTCGTCAACCCAAACAGCACAAGCCCGAACCCGGCCAGAGCGGCGCCCATCCCGGATATTCGCCCGCGGGCCAGAAGCTTGGTCAACGCGCCAACAAAGATCATCGGCAGCGCAGCGGCCGTGAGCGAGACGCGGACGCCGATGAGGGCGACCAGCCAGCCGGACCCCGTGGTGCCGACATTCGCCCCGAAGACCAGGCCCAACCCCTGCTGGAACGTGAGCAGACCTGCGCTGACGAGACCGATCGTCGTCATGGTCGTTGCGCTGGAGGACTGCACCAGAAGCGTGACGATAGCGCCCCAGAACGAGCCGTGCAGCGGCGTCGCCGCCGCCTTGGCTAGCACCGTGCGCAGGGCGGACCCGGCCAGCGCCTTCAGGCCGTCCGTCATCACGGTCATGCCAAGCAGGAAGAGGCCGACGCCGCCGAGTGTTGAGATTGCCGTAGACATGCGGGCTCCTGACGATCAGGCCAGTCCTGCACTCTAGCGCAGTTGCGGAGCGAGGGCAGCCGATCGTTCCGGCGGCGTCGACGCCCCTTCCTTCCACGCGGGGACGGTGGCTGGTATTCCGGGGAAGAAAGGCAAGCTTATGGGGGATTAAGGTGTCAGCCAAATCCTCGCATTAGAGGTGGGCCCAGAGTTATTGAAATGGATACGACTGTGGCAGGTGAACTCAACCTTAAGACGCTATTGAGAGATATGAAGCCCGAAATGCAGGAGAGCAGTTTCGTGTTTTGCACGATTGCGAGAGACGAGGAAATTCCCGACCGACACAGCACATCGCAGTGTGGAGGTGTGCGCAGACGAGGCCCTCGATCTCCTACGTAGATGATAGCCGCTATTGGCCCGAAGGGCAGTTCGCCTTGCTAGATTTACTGTCCTGAGACCCAAAAGACTGTCACCGGAAGCCTCAATGATTCCGTTTCGGTTATCGCTCATGGGGGACAGGCAAACTGTCGATACGCCACAAGGCCAGGGACTTGTCCGAATAGTCGCCGCTGGCTTCCGTGCAACCCTCATTGATTGTTGTATCCGGACTAGGAAACAGAAATGGAGCAGATCGAAGGTTCAGCGGCCGCCAGTCTCCATCTTCAATATCCCGGTTCTGGCGAATGCCCGGGAACGTCGTCGTCAGCAGCCATTTGCTTCCGGATCGCTTGATGTTGTCGATCGCGCGGTTGATCTGAGCAAATGAGAAATGCACGAAACAATCCCTGCACAAGACAAGATCGTGTCGTGGAATTGGGTCTTCGACGATGTCCAAGCGCCGAAATTCCCGGTCGCCCTTGCTATGCTTCAACAAATTGGCCTCGATGACTTCAGATACAATATCGGCGCCAAGATATCGAATGTCAGCCAGGTCAGTCTCAGCCATCCATGAGAAGTCGCCGCAGGGCAGATCCAGCAACGTTCTCACACCCAGGCCGCGCAGCAAATCCGACAATTCCTCGCGAAGCTTCTGCGTCGCAGTGATTTCAGAGCCGACGCCCGATACAGACGATTTTGCTCCCCAAAGATTGGTCTGATAGATCAGTTTGAAGCGCGCGCCGCGATCGAGGCCGATGAATTCTTGTCGTCGCTCAGCAAACCGCCTTTCGGCAAGTGCTGGACTACGTTCCCTACCAAGAAGGGTCACACAGGAACGAAGAAGCTCATATTGGCTTGCCGAGGTCTCGTTAAAGGCTTCGTCTCTGTTGCTGACGATATCGTCGTAGCCGATGGGACTAACGAATTGGCCCGCCGTGAAATCAACTCTGCGTCCATCGAGGCAATTGTAGAAATGCCACGCTCCATCAACGTTTGTCTTCAGGATATCTCCACCGAGGATGTCCTGAACCACCAAGGCGGTGACTGCGCATTGCCCTGCTGCCGGGTTGTCGCACTGCCATTTGCTGCTGGTCTCGGCGGACCATGATTGCTGCAGCCGTCTATAAAGATCGAGGTATGATGAACATCCGGCCGTCAAAGACAGATCCCCGTTGTGGCGGCCACCACAGTAGCGGGTGACGCCAAATGCAACAACCATTGGATGAGTGGACGCCTTCACTCGAGGCGGTTTCGTTCCGGTTGCCCGCACATTCTCGAGCTGCCTACCAGCACGTCGGCTACCGGCCCAATACCAGACTTGGCCGCTGCGATCACATGATCGATCTCGCCTTATGATGCACAGCGGACCAAGCCATCTGATTTGCTTGCGACGCACGCGGCGTCAGCGGTGGTGCGGCCTGACACGAATTATCGGGACGGTCGCAAAGTCGGGATTGGCAGCGCAATAGGCCATGCGGCCTGATGCGGTAGCCTGACATTGCTGGTAGTTGGTGAAGCTACAATCGCCGGTGCCGGCAAACTCTTCGCCTTGGAGGCAATACCGGTACTCGCTAGCTGCGACCGGGGTTACGCCAGTTGCGAGGACGGTCGCGGACGTCGCGAGAGCAAGAAGGAAGCTACGCATCTTTCTCTCCCACGTTGAAGTGCCCCACGCGACGCTGGGACCAAACGTGCGGGTTCGACGTGAACTGGCTCACATCACTGGATTAAAATTTTCGAGATTAACTGCGCAGATGCGCTACAGCCTTTTTGTGGACCGGCGGCCAAGGTGATTGCCGACTGGTGCGACACAGCCGCCACGACATCTTGGTAGACGTCCATGAAAGACTGGCGCAATCTCCTGCGTTGTCATCCTCACGAGGAGCAGTCAAATGAAGGCCATGTCAGCGCTCGCAGCATTGGTGCTTTCGCTTGCCCCGGCTTGCGGCGCACAGGCATCCACGTTCGGTCATTGGTGTGAGCGGGCGGTGAAACAGCGGATGCTGGCGCCCTCGGCGTATCGCCGGGTCAACCTCATCGAATGGCAGCAGCCGGTCTTCTTCACGCCCTATTTTGCCTGGCCTCCGCAGCAGCCGCACAGCCGCCTCGAGGCGTTCGTAGAGTATGACCTTCACAACAGGTTCGGCGTTCCGCTGCGGTCGATGGCCAAGTGCGTCTATGGTCGAGATTATTGAAGGCGGGAAACGTGACACGTGCTTTTGTCATGAGTCCTAGCACGACATGTGTCGGGACTCATGACAGTGTCTAATCAGCCAAAACGTTTCTTCGGCTTAGGAACGCAAGCGCGAGTCTTGTTTGGCCTTGATATGCCCTGTACCGCGATTCAGGTGTGCGTCGGCCAGTGCCGCTCGCGGAACCAGTTGCGATATTCCGACGACATCTTTGCGCGCTGTGCCTGCGGCGCATGCCGCTTGCACGTGGAAGCCTCCTCGCTGTTGTCAGGCGCGCCCCACCTCACCTCGACGCAGTCGTTCGGGTTATAGGCCATCTCGAAGCTCGGGGCCCGATCGAGGACCTCCTTGAGCGACAGCGTCCACTGCGAGCCGTCGCTGCGGGTGTAGGATATTTTTCGCGAGGCGAGTTCGGACGCTAGCACCCCTTGCAGCTCGTTCTTCACATCCGCGATGTCCCTGCCGTTCGGCATCGCGTAGCGCGCCCCCCGCCGCACGACGCGATCAGGATAGCCCCGCACGACGTCCATCGCGATCAACAGGCGGAAATCGCGCGCCGGCGTGGAGTAATCCTCCCAGGCTCCTGACGTCTCGAAGATCGAGGGGCCGTTGGGCATGGCCACGTCGCCAGCCTGCTTCTCTTGATATTTTCGTCCGTTTTCGACCGAGGTCACACGCGTCTTCACCTGCTCGTTCAAACTCGCGATGGCGTCCGTCATCGCTTTCACGGGATCGAGCGGCTCGGGCGACATCACGTCATCCATGCGATCGTAAAAGTCCTCGGCACTCATCTTTGACTGATCGAGCGAAAAATCGGCGTACTGCGGATTGCTGGTGATTTCGGCGTTGGCCAACCGCCGCAACGAACCGCCTTTGTCGCGCGCGATCGGCCGGAAGTGCTTGAAACCCGGGCTGCCGAGCGCAGGATCGTGCACGAACAGGAAATTGCCACGCCAGAAGCGCTTTCGCGTGATCGACCCGTCCGGCTCGGCATCGACGGCGAGGAAGACGCCCGGCTTGCCGTCCATCTCCGGCACGCGATGAACGAGCATCAACACGTGTCCATAGGGATCGGCGTACACCGTGCCCGGGCGGAGCGTCTCTTGCGCCAGCGGAACGGTGTAGAAATCGGTGTTTTCGTCGCTCGCGGCGACCCGCACGGCGCCCGTGTGCACGACGTCGCCGACATCCCGCAGATATTCGCTGAACGTCGTCGGCGGCTTTGGCTGCGGCTTCGGCGGAGCCGCAACGGGAACTGGTGTCTGGGCCGACGGGGCGCCGCCGAACATGTTCAGGATCCTCGGCGTTTGCCCAGGCAGCGTGGCGTCGGCGATCGTCGCCGGCGCGATCTCCTGTTCGGGCGGCGCCGGCGGACGTGTCATCTCCGGATGCTCCATGTCGAACCACTGGTAGCATTTGGGCGCCCTGCCGCCGGTGCCGCGTGAGCAGTTGGAATAGCCGAACGGCAGCCCGACCTTGTAGGCAAAATAGGCGCGCAGGAAGTACACGAAGTCGGCGCAGTCGGGGCGAAGGCCGGTCTTCACGTTGTCTTCGCCACGACCAAGATAGTTGAACAGGAAGTTGCGTGACCGGTCGCGCAGGACTTCATGCCAGGCTTTCCAGGACAGATCCTGATCGGGCGGCGCGTCGAACAGTTTCTCGATCCACGCCGAGAACAAGGCTTCCGTCTCGTGATTCCAGCTGTTGCGCACCTTCCAGAAGCGGCCGGCGGGAATAGCCACAGGGTCCGGCTTGCGCGCGCTCACGGAGATATCGTGTGTGATCGTGCTGCAATCCGCCGTCGGGTGGTCGAGCGCGAGCGTGGCGTGCCACGTCCCCGCGGCCGGCGCGGCGACCTCGGCAAACCAGGAGTATGGCGCACCGCCGTGCCGATCAGACGATTTGGCCGCGACGCTTCCATCGGGCGCGACCAGCGACATCACACCCTCGAGCGGCTTTTCGCTGACGATCATGACGCGCAGCGGCGCCCCCTTCCAAGGAGCGAACGGCGAGGGCAAGACCGATATCCCGACCATCTCCCCGCACGGGCCCGACGCCGCGTGGGCTGGCGATCCAACTGTTGCGAAAATGAACGCGGCTGTTGCAGCAGCAAACCGGCTGGCGAGATGCATTTTGACAACCTTTCTGGAGGAAGCCGGAACCGCATTCGGCCCTGCCGATCCCCACTCGGACGTCCGTGGCTCAGCCGCCGCTACCTTCACGCGTCGTCACTGTCCCGGCTGAGGTCAGTTGCCACTCCAGCCGGCGTAGTTTTTCAAAGCAGAAGCTGAGCATGCGAATAACCGAGGACCACGATTGTCAGGCGAAACGCCGTAGATATGGCGAAAACCGGCACGGCGCGATTTTGTGAAGTGGTTGTTGCCGCGCCGCCACGCAGAGGTCAGTGATACTGACCAATGCGGGATGTCCCTTTGTGTTCAGAAGCGGCGGTCAGGGCAGGTGCACGGCGACATCCGCCCTGGTTCGGACAGCCGACATGATGAAAGCGGAAGCGCGGTTCAGCTTAGGGGCCCAGCAGGCGACATTACCCGAAGTCATTCCTTTGACAGAGGTACACCGTTCGTCCGCCTGCCTGCGCATCGTTCGTCGCGTGTTCCAGCACGCCGAACCCAAAACGCGCGGTAAACACCTCGTATTCGGCAGGTGATAGGCTCGCGTGATACAGCGGATCGCCCCTGTATTCGCCGACGCTCTCACAGTGCTGCGGTCCGGTATTGAACATCAATATCGTTCCGACAGAGGCGTGGTCGGCAAAAACCGCAAACATTCTTCGCTGGTCGTCGTGATTAAGATGAAAGAAGCTGTCCCACGCGAGAATGCCGTCGAACCGCCGACCGAGCGACAATCGCCGCATATCCGCAACAATCCATTCTTGATCGGGCAGGCGATCACGGCAGAACGAGATCATCGTCGGTGAGGAGTCGACGCCGGTCACGCGCAGTCCTCGTTCAATCATCTGCTGCGCAACCGGTTGCCCTGGACCGCAGCCGAGATCAAGCACCGTGGCGTTCTTGGCTAGTCGGCTGATGAAGCGGTCGTGCCAGACCTTGTCGTTTCCAATAGGCGTTCCGACGGTCGCGGTCCCACGCTGCTGCGTGCTTTTCGTAGTGAGGGATAATCTGGCCGGCGAGGTCACTCATTCACAGGCGGCAGTGGGACATTCTCCAGAAGTCAGCAAATCGGTCATAAGCCGATACGGCCGCACCCTTACGGATCCAGCTCGGTGTCCCAGTACAGGTAGTCGAGCCAGCTATCGTGCAGATAGTTTGGCGGGAACAGGCGGCCGTTGCGGTGGAGCTGGTGCACGGTCGGTGCGAACGGCGTCTGCTTCGGAAACATCTTGGCCTGCTGCGTCGTCAGGTTGCCCTTCCTGAGGTTACAGGGCGAGCAGGCCGCGACCACATTCTCCCAAGTCGTCTGGCCGCCTTTGCTGCGCGGGATGATGTGATCGAAGGTGAGATCGTCGGGCGAATTACAGTATTGGCAGGCGAAACGATCGCGCAGGAAAACGTTGAAACGCGTGAATGCGGGATGCGTGGTCGGCTTGACGAAGGATTTCAGCGAGACGACGCTGGGGAGCTGGATTTCGAAGGAGGGGCTCCGGACCGCCCGGTCGTAATACTCGACGATATTTACGCGATCGAGGAAGACTGCCTTGATCGCGTCCTGCCACGACCATAGCGACAGGGGATAGTAACTCAGCGGCCGAAAGTCCGCGTTCAGGACCAGTACCGGCCAACCGCCTTGCGAGACATGTGCGTTCAAGTAACGCTCCCGGCCTCCATATCGCTGCGAAGCAGCATGTACTGACATACTACATGCAGCGTGACGGGATTGTGAAGAGCGTTGAGCCGTTTATCGTATTCCACGCTGCCATGATCCCGCCGTGATTGCCACCCGCTTGCAAGGCCCGTAAACGAGGCCGCAGATACCTCCTGCGTCGGCGGCCTCTGCAATGCTCACCAAGTCCCGCTATCTCGAGGCTCCACGCCGGCTGCGCGCCTTCGTCCGCGCGCATGAAACCAGCCTGGTGGTCCTGGCGGCACTGACCGGAACCATTGGCGGGCTGGTGGTGGCGGCCATGAGTGGCGCGGTGTCGGTCCTGCACGTCGCCCTGTTCGACCTGCCGTTCGGCGAGCGGCTCTCCAGCCAGATCAGCCTCGATCCGCTGCGCGCCGTGCTGGTTCCGAGCCTGGGTGGGCTATTGCTGGGCCTGGCCTTCCTCGCGCTGGCGCGCTGGCGGCCGAAGCGCGAGATCGATCCGATCGAGGCCAATGCCCTTTACGGCGGGCGGATGTCGTTCCGCGGCAGCGTGATCGTCGCCCTGCAGACGATCTGGTCCTCCGGCGTCGGCGCCTCGGTCGGGCTCGAGGCGGGTTATACGCAGCTCTCCAGCGGCATCGCAGCTTCGGTCGGCCGCGCCTTCCACCTGCGGCGCATCGATCAGCGCATCATGGTCGGCTGTGGAGCGGCGGCGGCGATCGCCGGCGCCTTCGGCGCGCCGCTGGCCGGCGCCTTCTATGCTTTCGAACTTGTGATCGGCGGCTATACGCCCGCGAGCCTGGCGCCGGTCGGGGTCGCCGCGGTTGCCGGCTATTTTGTCGCCCATTCCTTCAGCGTGCTGACGCTGGGGGTCGGCGTCGATGCCGCCGGCGACGTGCTGGGGCGCGACCTCGCCATCGCCGCGCTGCTCGGCGTGCTGGCGGCGCTGTTCGGCATCGCCATCATGCGCGGCGTCACGCTGTGCGAGACGCTGCTCGGAAAGACAGGGCTCTGGCCGCCATTGCGTACGGCGCTCGGCGGCTTCGCGGTCGGACTGATGGCGCTGCTGACGCCGCAGGTGATGTCCTCGGGTCATGGCGCGCTGCATCTCGGCGGCATCGTGTCCATACCGTTCGCCTTCATGGCCGGCGTGCTGTTCCTGAAAGCGGTGGCCTCGATCGTCTCGCTCGGCAGCGGATTTCGCGGCGGCCTGTTCTTCGCCACGCTGTTCATGGGCGCACTGGGCGGCCGGCTGTTCGCCGCCGGTTGCGACATGTTGTGGCCGGGCCTCCAACTCGATCCGGACGTCTATGCGGTGATCTGCATGAGCGCGTTGTCGGCGTCGGTCATCGGCGGACCGCTGACGATGTCCTTCATCGCGCTGGAATCGACCGGCAATCTCTGGCTCACCACGGCGGTGCTGGTCTCCGTTATCATTTCCACGATGATCACGCGGGAACTGTTCGGCTATTCATTTGCGACTTGGCGCTTGCATCTGCGCGGCGAGACCATCCGCAGCGCCGCCGATGTCGGCTGGATCCGCGATCTCACGGTGGACAAATTGATGCGCCGGGACATGACGACCGTGAATGCGGACGTGCCAATAGCGCAGTTCCGCAAGCAGTTCCCGCTCGGCTCCAAAACCCAGGTGGTCGCGGTCGATGGCGAGGGGCGTTACGCCGGGTTGGCATTGATCGCGGACGCGCATGCGCCCGATATCGATATGCACAACGGCCTCCTCGGCATCCTGCGCCACAGCGACGTGGTGCTGCATCCGTCCATGAACATCCAGGAGGCAATTGCGGTGTTCGACGCCGCGGAAGCGGAATCGCTCGCCGTGGTCGAGGAGGGTGCGGAACGCTGTCCGATCGGCGTTCTCAACGAGGCGCACGCGATGCGGCGTTATGCCGAGGAATCCGAGCAGCGCCGGCGCGAGGTGATCGGCGATATCTGATCGCGGCTCTTTGTTCGAGCATGATCTTCGCGCAAACGCTTCGCCATTGTCGCGAGGAAAAACCGGTCCCCACTTTTCCGGATCATGCTCTCAAGCGCGACGTCATTTGGTTGAATCGGCTTAGCCGCAAGTTCACCTCTCCCGAAGGGAGAGGTCGCGCCGGAGGCGCGGGTGAGGGGTTGCGGTCCCTCGATAGAGCAGATCCCCTCACCCGGCGCTGCGCGCCGACCTCTCCCTATGGGAGAGGTGAAAAGAGGCAGCGCCCACGGCGGATACAGTTCAACCTTAGCTCATCAAACTCTAGCTACGTTACGATCTTCTCCAGCTTCTGCAGGCAGCGCGCCACCCTTACCTCGGCCGGCATCTCGGTCTCGGGAAAGCTGGTCTTCCAGTCGGTGACGCCGACCTCGCCGACATAGATGTCGCCTTTGGAGTCGAGCGCGATGCCGTGCGGCGCCAGGAATTTGCCGGTCTCCACGCCCGGGCCGGTTTCGCCGCCGAGCCGCGCGATGCGATTGCCCTTGGCATCGACGATGGTCAGCCGGGGTCCAAGATTAGGTACCTTGCGGTTGACCGCCATGCCGGGACCGAGTTCGCCGATCACGAAGTTCGGTTGCTTGCCGCCGCAACAGCAGAGCGCGCAGGGACGGTGCAGATTGTTCCACTGCGTCTCGTATTTGCCGTTGCCGTCGAACACCTGCACGCGATGGTTCTCGCGGTCGGCGACATAGACAAAGCCGTCGGCGTCGGTCGCGATGTTGTGAACGATGTTGAACTGTCCGGGATCGGTGCCGGGCGCGCCCCAGCTCTTCATCAGCTTGCCGTCGGGCGTGAATTTGTGGACACGGGCGTTGCCGTAGCCGTCTGAGATATAGATCTCGCCCTTTGGCGACAGCGCGGTGTGGGTGCAGCGGTTGAACGGCTCTCCGCTCATGAACGGCGCGGGCTTAGCTGGGATGCCGATCGTGAGCAGCACCTTGCCCTCGCTCGAGCATTTGCGCACAGTGTGGTCGCCGTCATCGGTGCAATAGAGATTGTCATCGGCGTCGATGTGCAGGCCGTGGGCGCGGGAGAACAGGCCTTCGCCCCAGCTCCGCAGGAAATTGCCGTCGCGGTCGAACACGATCATCGGATGCTCGCCGCGATTGAAGACGTAGATGCGGTCCTTGCTGTCGACCGCGACGGAGGCGACGTCGGTGAGCTGCCACCCGTCGGGTAGCTTGGCCCAGTTCTGCACCACGCGGTAGCGATGCTCGCCGGAGCCGAGGATGGTCGACATGTGTTTTCCTCCCCAAGGTCGTTTTCATTCCGGGATGCGCCGCAAGGCGCAGGCCCGGAATCCATACTCATGATGGTGGTTATGGATTCCGGGCTCGCGCTTCGCGCGCACCGGAATGACGGTGTAAACTACGCAAACATCGCCCGCGGCCCGACGTCGCGCGGCAGCAGGCCTTCCTCGATCGCCTTGATCTGCAGCGCCAGATGCTTCGAGCCGATCCGGCATTGCGCCAGTCCGCCGGCGATCAGCCAGAGGCCCGGCTGGTGCGTGCGGGTGTACATGTTGCGGAGCTCCTGCTCCTCGCCAAAGCCCCAGATCGTGCCGACGCGGTCGGCGACGTCGGCGCCGAACAGCTTCTTCACCAGTTCCTCCTGGCGCTTGTAGCCGGTCGCGAGCACCACGAGATCGGCGGGAAGGAGTTCGCCGTTCTTCATCCTGGCGCCGGCGGCAACGAACGTCTCGATATCGGCAAACTGCTTCAGCGCGATCTCGCCTTTGACGATCAGATCGGAGCAGCCGACGTTGAAATAATAGCCGCCGCCGCGGGTGAGATATTTGAACTGCCAGCCGGTGTTATCCTCGCCGTAGTCGAGCTTGAAGCCGACGCGCTTAAGGCCCTCGAGCAGGTCCTTGTCGAGCGCTTTCGATTTCTCCGTCACCATCGCGTGGCTCTTGCGCCCCAGCTTGAGCGGCATCGACATCGCGATCAGGTCGTTGTCGTCGAGCGTTCCCTCATTGTAGGGCGCGTAGACGAGCTGCGCCGACGGCTCGATGCTGACCACCAGCGTCGGGCTGCGCTGCACCAGCGTCACGTCGGCGCCGCTGGAATAGAGGTCCTGGGCGATGTCGTGGCCACTGTTGCCGGTGCCGATGACGATGGCGCGCTTGCCCTTCCAGTTCTCGCCGTCGTCATAGCCGCTGGAATGCAGGATCTTGCCGGAAAAATCCTTCAGGCCGGGGATATCAGGCACGCTCGGAATCCCGCTGACGCCGGTGGCCAGCACCACATGGCGCGGATGCATCTGGCGTTTCGAGCCATCGGCGCCGCGCAGCGTCACCGTCCAGCGGCCGTCGTTCGCGTCGTAGTGCCCGCCCTCGAACTCGGTGCTGGTCCAGAAGTTCAGCTCCATGGCGTCGACATAGGCTTCGAACCAGTTGGCAAGCTTGTCCTTCGGGATATAGGTCGGCCAGTTCGGCGGAAAGTGCATATAGGGCAGGTGGTTGACCTGCACCTGGTTGTGCAGCGTCAGCGCGTGATAGCGCTTGCGCCAATTGTCGCCGATGCGCTCCTCGCGATCGACGATCAGCGTATCGACCTGCAACTGCTTCAGCCGTGCGGCGATGCAGAGCCCGCTCTGGCCGCCGCCGACCACGAGCACGGTCGGATCGCGGTCGGCATAGTCGGTCGACGCCTTGCGGAGGTCGAGCCAGTTCGGCCCGCGGAAGTCACGCGAATAGGCGTTGCCGCGCGGGCGGTTGACGCCGAGCTGCTCCTCAAAGCCCTTGAGCTCGCCGAGCTCGGTCAGCAGCGTCCAGGCCTTGAGCGCGTTGCCGTCGGTAGGGTCAGGGATCAGGCGGACGATGCCGCTGCCGCGACCGATCGTGGTCTCGAACTTGAACATCGCCTCGATCGCATTGGTGCCGGCCCGCATCACCTTGCGTGGGGCGCGGCGGTCGGGATCGATCACAAGGCGGCGTGGTGCCGCGCGGCCCGCATGCCGCTTCAACTCGGCAATGATGGCGTCCGCGCCGTCGATGGTCTGGATGTTCCAGCTCAGCGCCAGTATATCGCGCCAGAAACTATCGGGGAGAAAAAGGAAATTGAGCGCGCCGTCGCCGGGCTTGCGAAGTGCGTCCTCGAATCGCGCGAGCCAAGTGTCGGCGGCCACCGAGATGTCGTCGGTCTTGTCGAGCATGAGCGTTTCCCATCACGGCCGTCTCCGCGGCGTGTTCCCGTGCAGCCTATACCTATTCGGCAGGCCGCAGAAAGGTCGTGACGGGATGTCGGCTATTCCCAGAGCGAGAGAATAAGCCCCAGTTCCGGCGGCACGCGGCCGCTCAGGGTGTCGAGATAGGCTGCTTGCACCGCTGCGGGACCACGGCCTTCGCTCACCTTGAGCCATTGCTCAAGCTTCGGCGCGAAGCCGGCCCATGCGGGGCCCAGGCGCGCCTCGATTCCGCCCGGTCCCCACTCCTTGGCACGTCTACGGATCTGCTCGGGCGCCGAGAACCAGCTCGGCTTGGCGCCCGGCAACTCCGGCTCGCTCTCGGAGGAGAGTCGATGCGTCAGTCCGACGCGCCCGGAATATTTCATCTGCGCGCCGAAGTGCCGGTGCAGCACCTCGCACAAGCCGCTGTTGCCGGCCATGTCGACGAACGCCGCCGGCCGATCGGCAGCCAGCGACGCGACGCGATCATAGGTGATGACCTCGTCGTAGCAGCCGAGCAATGTCACGAAGTTGGTATTTGCCCCCGACGTCAGGCCGATCACCTTGATGCCTCTGGAGTGCAAGAGATGCGCGAGCCCGAAGGCGGTCTTGCTGGAGGCGGAGGAGAGCATCACGCTTTCCGCGCCGAAAAACCCGTTCTCGGCGAGGAAGTCGTCGACCAGGAACGACAGCATGAACAATGGCCGCAGCAAGGCCTGGTAGTCGCCCTGCCGTCCGGCAAAGGCCGGATTGCCGCTCACACGTGCATAGGCATTGTAGACCGGCGCCACGCCCTGCCGATGTGCGGCGCCGTCGCGCAGGCCGCGCTTGCTGACTTCGGCGGCCTCGATCACAAGGTGCGTCGCCATCGGGAAATACCCGAACAACCGTTCACCCTCGGCAACGTTCGGATGGCGGGAGGCGATGACCTCGCCAAATCCCCACACCGGAATGTTGCCGAACCCATCCGGTGCAGGAAAGAGCTGCCAGTATTTCAGCTCGTCGCCGAGCACCGCATAGGTGATGTTGTTGGCGGTCAGCGCAAAGCGCGTCACCTTGACCAGCAATGTCTCGCTTGGAAGCACGGCGGCATCGGGCACCGTCTGCTCGATGAATTTGCATTGCTTGAGATCGTTGCGGGCGACGACGAAGTCGGTCGATGTCATGGCGGCGGCTCCGGCTCGTGACGTGCCGCCATCTTTGCGTCGGGCGATGGACGTTTTGCAACGGCAACATAGTTTAAAACGCTGTTCGCTTCCGGCGGCTGCGATGAAGCGGACGCCGGCCTGACAAGCCGTTTGAAATTGTGGACCCGAGGAAGACACGGGGCCACCTTTTTTGCCCTGAACGCCGTCAGCATGAACGCGACAGCAGTGCTAACGACATGAATCAGCATGCGCGTCCTCAACGTTAAGCGGAACGCGGCAGCGGAATGGCAGAAGAGAAGACGTTGTCGGGATCGTAGCGATGCTTGATCTCCATCAGCCGCCCGGCATTGCCGCCGTAGCTCTGTCTCGCGCGATCGAGTTCATCCTTGCCGAGAAAGTTCGGATAACCGCCGGGTAGCGCTGAGGCGAAGCGCTCGCGCGTTGAGCGCGTCCAGTGCAGGTGCCGCGGCCAGTCGCTGGCGTTGGAGCGATCCGGAAAGCTTGCCAGGATTTCGACCAGCAGGTGATCGCGACGCAGTCCGAACGCCGTCGCAGCCTCCGCGACGCGGGACGCCGCGCCGCGGAATTCGTGGGTAATGATCGCACATCCCGGCGAGACCGCGTTTTCCATCGCGTGGATGAACACGTCGATGGCGTCGCGGTCGAGCGCCGGCAGCCAGCAACTGTCCATCACGGTCTGCAATCCGCTCGCGATGTAGGGATCGAACATGCCGAGCAGGGCTGCGTAGGATTGCCGCTCGATTCCGCCCGCAAGCAGCGTTCCCAACCGCGCGAACGGCTGAAGCCCTGCTTCACCTTGTTCGGGCCGGCCGCTCCAGGTTGGAATGACCAGGACCACGATCGCGCCGCTTGGACCGACCATGAGCGTGTGCTGCACCGTCAACTCATCCGGCGCCGACGCCATCAATGCGCCGCATCGTTCGAGCACCGCGCGGGCCTCGGAAAAGGGATAGACGAGCATGCCGGAATGGACGCTCGGCAGTTCATGGACGCGATGACGCATCGCCGTCACCACGCCGAAATTGCCGCCGCCGCCACACAGCGCCCAGAACAGATCTGCGTTGCTCTCGCTGTCGGCATGCACGATGCGGCCGTCGGCCAGCACGATCTCGGCGGCGAGCATGTTGTCGATCGCCAGTCCGAAGCGTCCGATCAGCGGACCATAGCCGCCGCCGAGCGTGAGTCCGGCGATCCCGACGCTCGAAACCGATCCCGCCACCACCGCCAGCCCGTGTGGATCGGTGACAGCTATGACATCGGCGGCGCGGGCGCCGCCCGCAATCGAGGCGCTGCGGCGGTCGGCACTCAGCACCACCTTGCGCATGCCGCTCAGGTCGATCACCGCGCCGTCGCAGAGCGCACGGCCCGCCCAGTCGTGGCCACCGCCGCGGACCGACAGTGGCAGCTCGCGCTCGCGCGCAGCCCGGATTGCATCCTGGACATCCCCAGCGGTTCGGCAATGCACGACCGCACCGGGCGCGATGCCGACCTGCTTGGCCCAGATACTGGTCGCCGCCGCATAGCGATCATCGCCGGGCAATGACACCAGCCCGGGCAAGTCCTCGCTCAGGCCGCAAACGGCGGCATCGATCGTAGCAGACATGGCTTCACTCTCCTGTGATCGGCGCGAGCGGAGTGCTCGGCGTGTCTGCCGATTTACGGAGAAGCGGGCCCTGCGTTCGTGAAGATTCCTGCGGTTTTGCTGGTTCGCTCAGGTAAACTCGGAGGGCGCGACGCCGTACACGCGTCGGACCCATCGCGACAAATGGCTCTGATCTGCAAACCCGGTGTCGACAGCGATTTCCGCGAGACCCATTCGTCCTTCGCGCATATGCCGCGCCGCCGCCTGCAGGCGGAGATGGACCACGTAGCGATACGGCGTCATGCCGACCGATCGAGTGAATACGCGCGAGAAATGGAACGAGCTGCGGCCGGCGAGTGCGGCCAGATCGGCGACCTCGATCGGCTCGGCGAGATTGATCAGCACATAGTCTCTGATCCGCTGCAGCGCGCGTTGACCGAGCCGGCCGCGAACTGGGCGTCGCGGCGTCGACGTATAGTGGGAGACTAGGCGGCCGATGAAGCGGCTCGCGGCTTCGCTCCAGAACAGCGGACCATTGGGATAGCCTTGCGCACTCTCCGCGGCCAGCGACTGCGCCGCCTGCTGAAGCGTTTGGTCGTACCCCGACAGCCGTTCCGGCAGCTCTGCTTCGAGCGCGTAATCTTCCGCGGCCGCAAGCGCAAGCTGGGTCGGCTTGACCGCGACCAGCAGCATATCGGCGGTGCCGTCGGCATCGGCGGACGAGTCAATGCCGGCCGGACAGATCGCGAGCGCGCCGTGGGTCGTCTCGTGCCGAAGCTGCCGTCCGGCTATTCGGCAATCGAGCTGCAGATGGGGTGACATCTGAACGAAGACGAGGTGCTGATCCGGTGTGGCGTTGAAATGCGCCCCGCCGTCGAACAGCGCCCGGAACACCCGCACGCCGCTTTCGCCCGCCGGACCGTCCGCTTGGGACGTCGTCGGCGGGCTGCCATCCTTCTGAGCCCAGCGCACCTGACCGAACTTCGTCACGCCGATCGCGCTCCATTGGCAACGCATGAAACAACGTTGCTAGGTTGGGCGCGGATGGAGGCTGCGAAAGGGCGGCGAAGCCGTTCCTAACGCACACGTGAAAAGGCGTGAGAGCGCATTTGCCTCGGCCGCATCAAACGGCTGCGCGGAGCGTGCCTTCGCGATGCAGATCGCGCAGCTTGCGCTTGAAGATCTTGCCGGTGGCTTCGCGCGGCAGCGCGTCCATGAACTGGATGTCCTTCGGCACCTTGAAGTTGGCAAGTTTGCTGCGCAGAAAATCCTGCACGGCGGCGACCGACAGCGTCGCGCCCGGCTCGGGCTCGATGCAGGCGAACAGCCGCTCGCCATATTCGTCGTCGGCGACGCCGAACACCGCGCAGTCGCGCACGCCTTCCATGCCGATCAGCGCGTTCTCGATCTCGGCGGGATAGATGTTGACGCCGCCCGAGATCACCATGTCGCGCTTGCGGTCGCACAGGAACAGATAGCCGTCCGCATCGAGATAGCCGACGTCGCCGACGCTGACGAGGCCTTCACGCCCGGCCTCGGCGCGCGCCTTGGCATTGCCGTGATAGTCGAAATCCGGGATTGCCGTCTGCCGCATGAAGATCTCGCCGGGCTCGTTGACGTCGCATTCCGTCCCGTCGGAGCGGAAGATCTTGACGATGCCGCCTTCGATCACGCGGCCGACGGTGCCGGGCTTTGCCAGCGCCTCTGTCGCCGAATGCCAGATCGGGATCCCGGTCTCGGTGGAGCCCAGATACTCGTTCACCACCAGTCCCCACCAGTCGATCATCGCGCGCTTCACATCCTGCGGACAGGGCGCGGCGCCGTGAATGATGAAGCGCAGCGAGGAGACGTCGTAGCGTCGTCTCGTTTCCTCCGGCAGCCGCAGCAGCCGCACGAACATCGTCGGCACCATGTGCATGTGGGTGACGCGGTGGCGCTCGACGAGCTGCAGCAGATCCTCGGGATCGAAGCGCGGTTCGAGCACGATGGTGCAGCCGCTGCGGAACGCCAGCATGCCGTAGCTGTGCGGCGCCGAATGATACATCGGCCCGTTCATCAGAACGATCTGGTTGTCGTTCGGCTTGATGCCGTAGGCGATCGCGCTGACGCGGGCGGCCGCGGCCTGCAGTTCGGGCGGCATCGGCTTGCGCCGCACGCCCTTGGGCTGGCCTGTGGTGCCCGAGGTGTAGAACATTGGTGAAGCGCCGATCGGGGCATCGGTCAAGGGCGCATGGGTGTCGCGCCAGCGGTCCCAGTCGGTCAGGCCGTCGGGTACCTGCGCCACCGCCGGCGAGACGCCATAGGCCGCGGCGATCTCGGGCGGTGTCGCTACGACCAGAAGCTTGAGCCCGGCGGGCAGCCCGTCGCGTATCTGCGGCAACAGGTCGGCATGACAGATCAGGACGTCCGCGCCGCTATCGGCGAGGATATAGGCGACCTCGTCGGCCTTCAGGTGCCAGTTGACCGGTACGATTGGGCTGCCGAGCGCGGCGGAGGCGGCCACCGCCTCGAACAGCGCAAAATCGTTGCGCAACATCATCGCGACCGGCTGGCCATCGCGCACGCCCAGCGCCCGCAACCCGGATGCTGCGCGGCCGATGCGCTCGTTGATCTCGCCATAGCCGATCCGGCGTTCACCGCTGATGATCATTCTCACACCCTCAATCTATCGCGACAGGCCTAGCGGTCGTCCAGGATCTCGCCGAAAGCGACCCAGCT
Source organism: Bradyrhizobium sp. Leo78 (assembly GCF_059512425.1). Lineage (NCBI taxonomy): Bacteria > Pseudomonadati > Pseudomonadota > Alphaproteobacteria > Hyphomicrobiales > Nitrobacteraceae > Bradyrhizobium > Bradyrhizobium sp. Leo78. The sequence continues at coordinate 26,175 of NZ_JCAMOT010000033.1, read as the reverse complement.
CTTGCCGTTGAAGCGTCGCAACTGCAACTGCTGGAACGGCAGGTAATCATCCGGACCGGTCGTAACGGTCATTCCCGGCAACAATAGCGGCAGCTTGACCTCGCGCAGCGACGTCGCCTGGCGCAGGATGTTGTCGCGGCTGAAATCGTCCTTGCATGCCCTGAGCGCGGCCATCAGAAGTGTCGCATAGTGGTAGCCGGCGGCGTAGTTCGAATTGTTCAGGTCGGCATTCGGCAGATACTGCTTCATGAACGCAAAATATTGTTTCACACCTGCGTCATCGGCCCACTGCACATCCATCGTGTCCTTTTGATTGCTCGAGGAGATCAGGCCGACTGCATTCTCCAGTCCCGCCGGCTCCAGGAACGAGATCGAGGAGGCCGAGGTCGGCACGAAGAACAGTTCGGGCTTCCAGCCGAGCTCGGCCACGCCCTTGATCGACTGCGAGGTAAATTTCCCAAGCACGACGGCGAACAGCACGTTGGCGCCGGAGGCCTTGAATGTCGCGAGCTGCGAACTGATTGTCGGCGCGCTGGTCTCATAGCTCGCCTCCGCGACAATCATATTGGCGGCCTTGGGTCCGAGCGCGCGCTTGAAGCCGGCGGCATAGTCGCGGCCGAAATCGTCGTTCTGGGAGAGGATAGCGATCCTGGCGTCGGGCTTGGCCTGCAACACATATTTGGCATACACGATGCCCTCGGATTCGTAGGCGGCCATGCCGGGCATGGTCCAGGGAAAGTTCTTCGGGTCGGCCCATTTGGTGGCGCCGCTCAAGAGGAACAGTTGCGGGACCTTCTTGCCGTTGAGGTAGCGGTGCACGGCGCTGTTGGTCGCGGTGCCGAGCGAACCGAATATCATCTGCACCTCTTCCTGCTCGACCAGCTTGCGGGTCTGCTCGACCGTCTTGGGCGGAGAGTAGGCGTCGTCCATCGTGATGAACTTCACCTTGCGGCCGTTGATGCCGCCTTCGGCATTGACCTTGGCAAAGAAGGCTTCCTGCGTCCGCCCGATGATGCCGAAGCCGGACAGCGGACCGCTATAGGGCAGGGTCTGCCCGATGCGGATGTCTTCCTTGTCCTCGGCGAAGGCCGTTGCGATCGCGCCCAAGGTAAACAGAACGGCCAATGCGTGCCGCAGCTTCATGGTCTCTCTCCCGATGACTAAAGATTTTTATTCTGAATTGAGGGCGCTTGATCGCGCCTTTCCCTCGCCCCGCTCTTGCGGGGAGAGGGTTGGGGTGAGGAGCTCTCTCCGCGAATACGATGACAGAGACATTCGCGGAGGCAGCCCCTCACCCGAAATTCAAGCGCAGCTTGAATTTCGACCTCTCCCCGCGAAGAGCGGGGCGAGGTGAATTCATGCGCTCGCGCGTCTCTGGAAGTCGCTGCTTGCTTCGGTGAATTCCGTCTTGAGCCGCTCCACCAGTTCGGCGACCGGCGGCGCATCCGTGATCTGGCCGATGCCCTGGCCCGAACCCCAGATGTCGCGCCACGCCTTGGCCTTCATGTTGCCGCCGGAGCCGAAGTTCATCGTCGACTTGTCGGCAACAGGCAGATTGTTCGGATCGAGACCGGCGGCCACGATCGACGGTCCGAGGTAGTTGCCGTGCACGCCGGTGAACAGGTTCGAATAGACGATGTCGTGGGCGCCATGTTCAGTCAGCGCCTGCTTGTAGCGCGGATCGGCATTGGCTTCCTGCGTGGCGATGAAGCGAGTGCCCATGTAGGCGAGGTCGGCGCCAAGCGCGAGCGCGGAGGCGATGCTCCAGCCGTCGGAGATCGCGTCCGACAGCAGGATGGTGCCCTTGAACCATTGCTTGACTTCGCGCACCAGCGCGAACGGCGACAGCGTGCCGGCATGCCCGCCGGCGCCGGCGCAGACCAGGATCAGGCCGTCGACGCCCTGCTCGGCGGCTTTCCGTGCATGCTTGACGTTGATGACGTCGTGAAACACCACGCCGCCATAGGAATGCGCGGCCTCGACGATTTCCGACGGCGGCCGCAGCGAGGTGATGATGACAGGAACCTTGTGCTTCACGCAGGTTTCCATGTCCCGCATCAGCCGGTCGTTGGAGGCATGGCAGATCTGGTTCACCGCGTAGGGCGCGACCTTCTTGTCCGGATGTCGCGCCTTGTACTCGCCGAGCTCGTCCTCGATCTGCGTCAGCCATTCGTCGAGCTTCTCGGCCGGCCTGGCGTTCAGCGCCGGAAACGAGCCGACGATACCGGCCTTGCACTGGGCGATCACGAGATCGGGCCCTGACACGATGAACAGCGGCGAGCCGACCACCGGTAGTTCGAGACTATTGGCGAGAAAAGCGGGCAGCGTCATTCCTGGGTCCTCCGGTGCCTGCGGCATCTTGATCTTGACGCTGTCAATATAGGGCTGGACGAAGCGGTGGCGCTGTTCAATATTGAACAGTCGCTTCAGCAGAAATGAACAGGCTATGCGAGGCTGCCGGATGGATTGGGACCTGTGCAAGACCTTCGTCGCCGTCGCGGACACCAGGAGTTTCGCCGGCGCCGCACGCCGCCTGCGCGCCAGCCACCCGACCATCGGCCGCAAGATCGCGGCGCTGGAGAAGCAGCTCGGCACCCGCCTGTTCGCGCGCTCCAATGACGGGTTGTCGCTGACCTCGCAGGGCCGCAAGTTTCGCGAGCATGCCGACGCCATGGCGGCCGCAGCGCTGCGCGCCGAGGTCGCGGCGTCCGCAACCGGCGAACAGGCGAGAGGCGTCGTGAAGCTGTCGATCGGTGCGACCTTGGCCGCGCACTGGCTGATGCCGCGGCTGGGGCCGTTCCTGCGCGATCACGACCGTATCCAGCTCGAGATCATCACCCATCCGTTTCCGGCGAGCGTGCGCCGCCGCGAGGCCGATGTGGTGCTGCGGCCGGTCGATGCCGGCGAGGAAAACCTGATCGGCGCAGAATAGGCCGGCTCGGCACCGGGTTCTACGCCTCGCGCGACTATGCCGCGCGGCGCAAGCTGCCGGAGCGGCGCGAGGAGTGGCGGGGTCACAGCGTGATCGGTTTTGCCGACCAGGCGTCGAACGCGCATCTGGCGCGCTGGAGCGACTTCATTACGCGGCAGGGAACGGTGGTGATGCGCTGCTCGTCGCAAGGCGACATGCTGGCCGCCGCGCGCGCCGGGCTCGGCATCTCGGCGCTGTCCTGCTTCGTCGCCGAGAGCTGCCCGGACCTGGTGCGCGTCGCGCCGCAGAAGCTCGGCAGCGTCTCCGACCTCTGGCTGCTCGCGCATCCCGACCTGATCGAACTGCCCGCCGTCCGCGCCGTGACCAGCTTCGTCACCGCCTGTGCCCGCGAAGACCGCATCAGGCTGCGCGGCTAGTGCCCCGTAGCCCGGGTGGAGCGCAGCGCAACCCGGGACATCTGCATCAACATTGACGATCGGTCCCGGGTTACGCTGCGCTTCACCCGGGCTACGGGCCTGTCCAGAGAACTTTCGCCGCCCGCCGCGCTTGTCAAAGGACATGAGGCTCACAATCATGCGCCGACGCTCTGTAAGCGTTACAGTCAACGACAAGATGCAGCGGGGGTACCGCTACGTCCTCACCGAACCTGCCGGACGCAATTTCGATCCGGAATTTCGTCCCGAACTCACACCGAAGCAGCTGCTGGCCCTCGGCATCTTCTGCGGCAAGTACATGACGGACTGCCGCAAGGAATTCCCGGCGAGCTGGTTTGCCGGCGCCCGGCTTTCGCCTTCGAGACGCGACTGCTCGCTGAACTACTTCGGCGTCAACGCGAGCCAGCCTCTTTCGGTCTGGCGACAGAAAGGATGGATCCACCCCGACGATCCGCGCGGCTGGTTTCAGTGGTATTGCCGCTATTACATGGGCCGTCGCATATCGATGGAGGATGCGCGGCAGATCAGGCGCTGGAAAGCGATCCGGCGACATGTCGCGCAGATCAAGCGCAGTTGCGAACCCGGTGATCTGACCTGCAGGCCACGGCAACGCCAAGCGTTGCTCCATTGGGCCTACGACAGCCGAAAACTGTGACGAAGCCCCGTAGCCCGGGTGGAGCGAAGCGCAACCCGGCACCAGTATCGACGTTTGCCGCCGGCCCCGGGTTACGCTTGCGCTTCACCCGGGCTACGATCCTGCGCTCGTTTTCGCGCCGGCAATCACGCCTTCGCGCTTCTTCAGCACACGGTAATAAGCCCACCACAGATGCGCCGCGGCGCCGCGCAGCGGGCGCCAGGGCTCGGCCAGCGGCGCCATCTGCTTTGCCGTCGGCCGTTCCTTCAGTCCCAGCCCGATCTTGACCGCTTCCTGCACGGCGAGGTCGCCCGCCGGCCAGGCGTCGCCATGGCCGAGGCAGAACAACAGATAGATGTCCGCGGTCCATGGTCCGATGCCGGGCAGCGCGGTCAGCGTGTTGTGGGCGATGTCGGCGTCTTCGTTCGCGAGCACGTCGAGGTTCAGCCGCTCGGCGGCGAGCTCGCGCGCGATGTGCTTCAGTGTCTTGATCTTCGCCGCCGACAGGCCGAGCCGGCCAAGCCGGTCCGCGCGCGCCTTGCTGATCGCATCATGATGAAAGGGATCGAATGCCTTGCTGACCCGGCCCCAGATCGCCGCGGCGCTCGCGGTCGAAAGCTGCTGGCCGCAGACGATCGCGGCAAGCCCGGCAAAGCCCGGCTCGCGCTGCCGCAGCGCCGGCATGCCGGTGATCTCCAGGACTGGCCTCAGCCGCTTGTCCTGCTTCACAAGAGTTTTGATCGCGTCTTCGAGGTCCGATTGGGTTTCGAAGTGGATGAGCATGGAGGAACAGTCTCGTCGCGTCATGCGCGGGCTTGACCCGCGCATCCATCTGCTATCGATAAGAGTCCTAGAGGATGGATTGCCGGGTCAAGCCCGGCAATGACGAATTCCAATACAATGTCGCCACCCGTTTTCCGATTCGCGCCGAGCCCGAACGGTTATCTCCATCTCGGCCACGCTTTTTCGGCGTTGTTGAATTTTGACCTCGCGCGCGAGGCCGGGGGACGCTTCCTGCTGCGGATCGAGGACATCGATCCGACGCGCTGCCGGGCGGAGTTCGAGACTGCGATCTACGAGGACCTCGCCTGGCTCGGCATCGCCTGGGAGACGCCGGTGCGGCGGCAGTCGGAGCATCTTGACGCTTATCGCGAGGCGGTCGAGCGATTGACCGCCGAGGGCCTGCTCTATCCGAGCTTTGAAAGCCGCGCTGAGATCGCGCGCCTGGTCGCCGAGCGCGAGGCGGCAGGACCATGGCCGCGCGATCCGGATGGCGCGCCGCTTTATCCGGGCGCCGCGCGATCGCTGCCGGCGCCGGAGCGGCGGCGGCTGATCGAGTCGGGGGCGCCTTACGCGCTGCGGTTGAACATGGCGGCGGCTCGCGCGCGGGTGAAAGATCTGAGCTGGGCCGAACAGGGGGCGGGACCTGCCGGCGAGCACGGAACCGTCATCGCCCGGCCGGAGGCGTGGGGTGACGTCATCCTGGCGCGCAAGGAGACGCCAACCAGCTATCACCTCTCGGTCGTGATCGACGACGCCCTGCAAGGGGTGACTGACGTTATCAGGGGGCAGGACCTGTTCTGGTCCACCAGCGTGCACCGGCTGCTGCAGGCGCTGCTCGGCATCGCTTCGCCGGCTTACCGGCACCACCGGCTGATCCGCGATTCGGTCGGACAGAAGCTGTCGAAGTCGACCAAGGCAACCGCCTTGCGGGAACTGCGCGCCGGCGGTGCGACGCCCGCTGATATCCGCCGTCTGGTGGGGTTACCCTAGGTGCTTCACCTCTCCCCGATGGGGAGAGGTGGTCCTCGCGGCCAGATCGAGCTCAACCAAACGGCCTCAGCCCACTTTCGCGTAATGGCGCCGTCGCCCAAAAAGGTCTCCGTGACACCCACCACCCTCGCATGCCATTCTGCCGGCCGGGGCAGGGTTCACGGGAATCATGGCGGCAAGATCGCGCGTTGGGCGCACCATTCGGCATCCCAAGAAGACGCCGTCGCGGAAGCGTGTCTTGAAGGCGGCAAAGGCACGCCGCGGACGCGCGCCTGCCAAGGTGGGGCCCGGCGTGGTCGAGACCGCGCTGGCGGCCTTCGCGCATGAGGTGCGCACCCCGCTTACCGGTATTCTCGCGATCAGCAACCTGCTTGCGACCTCCGACCTCGACGAGCGCGAGCGGCGCTGGGTCGATACCATCCAGGCCGGCGCCGAGCATCTGGCCAGCCTTGCCACCCTGTTCGTCGATGCCGCGCGAAGCCGTGGCCCCGGCCTTGAGATCCGGCAGGATTTTTTCGACCTGCGCACGCTTGCCCGCAACGCCGGGAATTCACTCGCCGGGCGGGCGGCGGCCAAGGGCCTGCAGCCCTCGGTCGATATCTCCGAAAAGCTGCCGGCCTTCGCCGTCGGCGATCCCATTCGGCTGCGTGCGGCGCTGGAGAACCTGATCGACAACGCGGTCAAATTCACCGAGCGGGGAACAGTCGCGTTCGAGGTTACGCCGACGCGCGCCGCGAAAGGCAAGGTCGGGGTCGCCTTCGCGGTCTCCGACAGCGGCATCGGGCTTTCGCTCGCCGAGATCAAGCGCCTGTTCCGTCCGTTCTCGCAGGCCAATGTCCGGGTCGCCTCGCGCTTCGGCGGCGCAGGCCTCGGCCTATCCTCGGTCAAGCAGCTTGCGCGGGCGATGGGCGGCGACATCGTCGCCAGGCAGCGGCGGGGCGGGGGCACCACCTTTACGCTGACGATCGTGCTGGCGTCCGCCGGCGAACCGGCCGCATCCAACGGCGATGCCGGGAGCGACGTCCCGGCCGGGTCGCCGCGCGCGCTCCGGCTGCTCAGCGTCGAGGACAATCCGTTCGGCCGCGTCGTGCTCAACACCATCCTCACCGAGCTCGGCCATCAGGCGGAGTTCATCGGCGATGGAGAAGCGGCGCCGGAGCGGCTTCAGCAGGGCGCCTTCGACGCCGTGCTGATGGATATGGTGCTGCCCGGCATCGATGGGGTGGAGGCGATCAGGCGTATCCGCGCGCTTCAGTCGCCGCTTGGCCGCATTCCGATCATCGGGATTTCCGGCCGCAGCGAGGACGAGGCGGCATCGCGGGCGGCCGGCGCCGACGCGTTCCTGGTCAAGCCTGTGAGTCCGCGTGCTTTAGCGACTGCGCTGCTTGAAGCGATACGCCCTTCGGCAGGCGCGACTTGATGATCGCCGCATTCAATTCGCCGCCATAGACGAAGATCGCGGCGATGAAATACAGGAACACCAAAGCGATGATCACGGACGCGAGCCCCGCATACATCGTGACATAGTTCTTAGCGAAGCGCGCCAGGTACTGGCCGAACACGATGCCTGATATCAGCGAGGCCACCATGGTGAAGATGATGCCGGGCAGGATCTGCAGGAAATTGCGGCGCCCCGCCGGCAGCCAGGCATGCAGGATGAACAGCGCAACGGTCAACGCGGTGATCGTGATGCCGTAGCGTGCAATGTTGAGGATGCGCTCGTTGCTCTCGACGAAGAACGGAATGTAGTGCCGTGCCGTCTCGAGTATCAACGGACCGAGCACGATCAGGAACGCCATCGCGAGCGAGGTGACGGCGGCGATCAGGGTGTAGCCGATCGATTCAAGCCGGAGCCAGTACCAGCGGCGCCGCTCGGGGACGGCGTAGGCGCGGTTCAACGCCACCCGCAGCGCCTCGACGCCATTGGAGGCGAAATAGACCGCGAGCGCCGCGCCGACGGTGAGGATGTCACCGCGCGTGGTCGTCAGGACGTCGTGGACCTGGCTGGACAGCGTGTCGGCGACTTGTTTGGGCCAGGTCTGCAGCAGCAGGCTCGCAGCCTGGTCGGCCAGTTCCTTGGAGCCGAAAAAGCCGGCGAGGGAGGTCAGCACGATCAGGAACGGGAACAGCGCCATCAGGGTCGACAGCGCGATATGGCTCGCAATCGCCCAGCCGTCGTCGGCGAGGAACGTGTAGAACGCATCCATCACGACGTGGTAGACGTAGCGAACCTGCTTCACTTCCCACCCTGATCCGGCCAGCCGAGGCCGCACACCAGCTTCCGATATAATCGCGCCAAACGCCAGATCGTTGCACTTGCCCCATGTGGCGCTTCAGATATCGCGGTGTTATGTAGCGTAGATGGCATCCTTCTTAAGTACGTTCATCCTCCCGATCGCGGTCGGCGCCGTCGGGATAGTCCTGTTGCTCGGACTTGCCAACATGATGCGTGGTGGCTCGCCGAACACCTCGCAGAAATTGATGCGGCTGCGCGTCTTGCTGCAATTCGTCGCCATCGTAATCGCGATGCTCGCGGTCTGGGCGATGGGACGCTAGTTCCTACCTCTCCCAAAGGAAGAGGTGGTCGCAATACCGGAGCTGAACATGGTCGTGCTCAACAAGATCTATACGCGCACCGGCGACGACGGGACGACGGCGCTCGGAAGCGGCGAGCGGCGAGCGAAATATGATCTGCGCGTCAGCGCCTACGGCACGGTGGACGAGACCAATGCCGCGATCGGCGTGGTGCGGCTTCATCTTGCGGATAATCCCGCGCTCGACCGCATGCTCGGTCTGATCCAGAACGATCTGTTCGATCTTGGCGCCGACCTCGCGGTGCCCCAGCGCGAGGGCAAGGCGGAGCGTTTGCGGATGCTGCCGAGCCAGGTCGAGCGGCTCGAGCGCGACATCGATACGCTCAATGCCGAGCTGGCGCCGTTAACCTCGTTCGTACTTCCCGGCGGTACCCCGGCGGCAGCCTATCTGCACCTCGCCCGTACGATTTGCCGCCGGGCGGAACGGATGATGGTGGAACTTGCGGCCAAGCCGGATGAGCCAGTCAGCGAGGCTGGCATCCAATATATGAACCGCCTGTCGGATTTCCTGTTTGTCGCCAGCCGTTTCCAGAACGACAAGGGTGCCGGTGATGTGTTGTGGGTGCCGGGCCAGAACCGCTAGAATGGGTCTGAGATCCACGGGGCCGATTTTTGGCTTTCGCGCGTTGACCGCCGATAGCGGGACCTTTAGGTTCCGCGCCCAAGCCAATCAACCCCCTAATTTCAAAGCGAAAGAGGATCGATGAAGGTTCTTGTGCCGGTAAAGCGGGTCGTCGACTACAACGTCAAGGTCCGCGTCAAGAGCGATGGATCGGGCGTGGAGCTCGCCAACGTCAAGATGTCGATGAACCCGTTCGACGAGATCGCGGTCGAGGAAGCGTTGCGGCTGAAGGAAGCCGGCAAGGCGACCGAGGTTGTGGTGGTGTCGATCGGCCCGGCGCAGGCCTCCGAGACCATCCGCACCGGCCTTGCGATGGGCGCCGATCGCGGCATCCTGGTCAAGGCCGAGGGCACGGTGGAGCCGCTCGCAGTCGCCAAGCTCCTGAAGTCGGTGGTCGAGGCTGAGAAGCCCGGCCTCGTCATCCTCGGCAAGCAGGCGATCGACGACGATAGCAACCAGACCGGCCAGATGCTGGCCGCGCTGCTCGGCTGGTCGCAGGCGACGTTCGCCTCCAAGCTCGAGGTCGAAGGTTCTGACTTCAAGGTGACGCGCGAGGTCGACGGCGGCCTGCAGACCGTGAAGCTGAAGGGCCCGGCGATCGTCACCACCGACCTTCGCCTCAACGAGCCGCGCTATGCTTCGTTGCCCAACATCATGAAGGCGAAGAAGAAGCCGATCGACGAGAAGAACGCCGCCGATTACGGCGTCGATCTCACACCGCATCTCGAAATCCTCAAGACTTCGGAACCGGCAGGCCGCAAGGCGGGCGTCAAGGTCAAGGACGTCGCCGAACTGGTGTCGAAGCTCAAGACCGAAGCCGGGGTTCTCTAAATGACGACATTGCTGATTGCCGAACACGAACACGAGAAGCTGAAGGACGTCACCAACAAGGCGCTGACCGCGGCGACCCAGTTGGGCGGCGACGTGCATGTGCTGGTCGCCGGCGGCGGGGCGGGCACCAAGGCTGCGGCCGAAGCGGCGGCGAAGCTCGCCGGCGTCAAGAAGGTGCTGGTGGCCGAAGGCGAGGCCTATGCGCACGATCTCGCCGAGCCGCTTGCCGCGCTGATCGTCTCGCTGGCGCCGTCCTATGACGCGATCGTTGCGCCCGCGACCTCGCGCTTCAAGAACGTGATGCCGCGCGTCGCGGCCCTGCTCGACGTCATGCAGGTCTCCGAGATCATCAAGGTGGTCGCGCCTGATACCTTCGAGCGTCCGATCTACGCCGGTAACGCGATCCAGACAGTGAAGTCCAAGGACGCCAAGAAGGTGATCACGGTCCGCACCTCAACCTTCGCCGCGGCGGGCGAGGGCGGCAGCGCCTCGGTCGAGTCCGTGGCGGCTGCGGCCGATCCCGGTCTCTCCAGCTTCCTCGGCGAGGAGGTCGCCAAGAGCGATCGTCCGGAGCTGACCTCGGCCAAGATCATCGTTTCCGGTGGCCGCGCCATGCAGAGCCGGGAAAATTTCGCCAAGTACATCGAACCGCTGGCCGACAAGCTCGGTGCCGGTGTCGGCGCCTCGCGCGCGGCGGTCGACGCCGGCTATGCCCCGAACGACTGGCAGGTTGGCCAGACCGGCAAGGTGGTGGCGCCGGAACTTTATGTCGCGGTCGGCATCTCCGGCGCGATCCAGCATCTGGCTGGCATGAAGGATTCCAAGGTGATCGTCGCGATCAACAAGGACGAGGACGCGCCGATCTTCCAGGTCGCCGATTACGGCCTGGTCGCCGACCTCTACCAGGCGGTTCCGGAGCTGACCGAAGCGCTCGGCAAGCTCGGAAAATAAGCAAAGAGAACACCGGCCGGATGGTACGGCCCCGGCCGGTGTTCTTGTTTTTGAATGGCGTTTTTCGGCGAAGCAGGTACCTTTCGCCCGTAGCATGATCCGTACCCGGAGCGCCGCGTCGGCGCTAAGTGGGCGCCGGTTTACGAAAAAGATCATGCGCAAACGTAAGACTTGTCGGATATTGGGGACGTAGTAGGGGACTTGGGCGAGGCGCGATGGACGCGCTGTCCCGGTGGTGACAACATGACGGTCGCAATCAAGAAGGTCGGCGTAATCGGCTCGGGCCAGATGGGTAACGGCATTGCCCATGTGGCGGCGCTTGCGGGCTTCGACGTGCTGCTCAACGACATTTCCGCCGATCGCGTGAAATCGGCGCTCGCAACCATCAACGGCAATTTGTCGCGCCAGGTGGCCAAGAAGTCCATCACCGAGGAGCAGCGCAAGCAGGCGCTGTCCCGGATCGTCGCGACTGACAGCCTCGACGAACTGGCGGATTGCGATCTTGTGATCGAGACCGCGGTCGAGAAGGAAGAGACCAAGCGGAAGATCTTCCACGATCTCTGCGCGGTCCTGAAGCCGGAGGCGATCGTCGCCTCCAACTCCTCCTCGATCTCGATCACGCGGCTCGCTGCCTCCACCGACCGCCCCGAGCGTTTCATCGGTATTCATTTCATGAATCCGGTGCCGCTGATGGAGTTGGTCGAGCTGATCCGCGGCATCGCCACTGATGATGCGACCTTCGACGCTGCCAAGACGTTCGTCGGCAAGCTCGGCAAGCAGGTCGCGGTATCGGAGGATTTTCCGGCCTTCATCGTCAACCGCATCCTGCTGCCGATGATCAACGAGGCGATCTACACGCTCTACGAGGGCGTCGGGAATGTCGAGGCGATCGACGCGGCGATGAAGCTCGGTGCCCACCATCCGATGGGCCCGCTGGAGCTCGCCGATTTCATCGGACTGGACACCTGTCTGTCGATCATGCAGGTGCTGCATGAGGGGCTCGCCGATTCAAAATACCGGCCGTGCCCGCTCTTGGTGAAATATGTCGAGGCCGGCTGGCTCGGCCGCAAGACCCAGCGCGGTTTCTACGACTACCGCGGCGAGAAGCCGGTCCCGACGCGCTAACTTGTCGTTATTGCCGGGCTTGACCCGGCAATCCATCCTCAATCCAGCTTTCATTAACCCCCGCCGCCTATGGTGCGCCCGAATTGGGGAGTACCGCGTATGGATATGATGAGCATGGTCTCGGGCATTCTGGCCATGCAGGCCGGCGGCCTGCAGTCGCAGATTCAGACCTCGATCATCAAATCCAATGCGGACGCCGAGAAATCCGCGGTCCAGACGCTCCTGGGTGCCCCGTCGACGGCCAACCTGGCCGCCGGCGTCGGCGGCAATCTGAACGTCGTCGCCTAGATTCCTGCCGCGGCCGGCTGTACGGCGGCCGTGATCAGCTTCACGGCGTCATCGCTGGCCCATTCGGCCGGACCCGCAATGGTCGCGATCTCGCAGCCGTTGCCGTCGATGAGCATCGAGGTGGGCATCCCAAGCGCCTTGCCTATGCTCTTAAGGTCCTGGAAAACCTTGGCTTTCGCATCACTGAAATAGCCGAGCCGGGTCAGATTGGCGTCTTTCAGGAAATTCTTAGGCTTGTCGAAGTCGCGGGTGTCGATGTTGATCGCCACCACCTCGAAATCCTTGCCGCCGAGCTTGGCCTGCAGCGCGTCCAGCGCCGGCATCTCCTTGCGGCAGGGTACGCACCAGGTGGCCCAGAGGTTCACCAGCACGGTCTTGCCGCGCCAGTCCGACAGCTTCCTCGGCCTGCCCTCGGCGTCCTCGAAGGCGAGGTCCGGGACCCGCAAGGGTTTCGTCGCCATCGTCAGCGCGGCGAGCTCGCCGTGTGCCAGCGGGCCGAGCTTCTTCGCCAGATCGACCGCGCCATTGCAGGCCGGATCGCCGGCCGGGCCGCGGCCCATCAGCCCGCCAAATCCGGAGACGCCGGCATAGCCGATCAGCGCACCCACCAGCACCGCGCCGATCACGAGCGGGATCCGGCGCGTTGCGCCACGGGACGGGGGAGTTTCGGGCATATCGTTTGTCATTCCGCGTCAGATATGGCTAAGCAGGGCCCGCGCCGGTGGCCGGTTCGGTTTTGACGGTCGGGCGATCAAGGGCAGGCCTGAAGTTTTAAGAAGTCGTGAGCGAGCAATCATGAGCAACAAGATGTGGGGCGGTCGGTTCTCCGAACGTCCCGACGCGATCATGGAGGAAATCAACGTCTCCATCGACGTCGATCGTCACCTTTACGCCCAGGACATTGCTGCGTCCAAGGCCCACGCCGCGATGCTCGCCGCGCAAGGCATCATCACCGCGTCTGATGCGAAAAATATCGGCAAAGGTCTAGACACGATTTTGTCAGAAATCGACAAGGGATCGTTCGATTTCAAGCGCGCGCTCGAAGATATCCATATGAACGTCGAGAGCCGCCTGTCCGAGCTAATCGGCCCGGCCGCCGGACGGCTGCACACCGCGCGCTCCCGCAACGACCAGGTTGCGACCGACTTCCGCCTCTATGTCCGCGACACGATAGATGAGACCGACGCGGCGCTGGCCGCGTTCCAACAAGCGTTGGTCGAGCGCGCGCTGGAACATGCCGGAACGGTCATGCCGGGCTTCACCCACCTGCAGACCGCCCAGCCCGTGACCTTCGGGCATCATCTTCTCGCCTATGTCGAGATGGCCGCGCGCGACCGCGGCCGCTTCGCTGATGCTCGCAAGCGGCTGAACGAATCGCCGCTCGGCGCCGCGGCGCTCGCCGGCACCTCGTTTCCGATCGACCGGGCCGCGACGGCAAAAGCGCTCGGCTTCGACCGCCCGATGGCCAATTCGCTCGACGCCGTCTCCGACCGCGATTTCGTCCTGGAAACCCTGTCGGCTGCCGCGATCACGGCTGTGCACCTGTCGCGTTTTGCGGAAGAGATCGTGGTCTGGACCTCGCCGCTGGTGGGCCTGGTCCGCCTCAGCGACAAGTTCACCACCGGCTCCTCCATCATGCCGCAGAAGCGCAACCCGGATGCGGCGGAACTGGTGCGCGCCAAGACCGGCCGCGTGATCGGCGCGCTCACCGCGCTCCTGATAGTGATGAAGGGCCTGCCGCTCGCCTATCAGAAGGACATGCAGGAGGACAAGCAGGGCGCGATGGAGGCCTTTGCCGCGCTCTCGCTCGCGATCCGCGCCATGACCGGCATGGTCGAAGACCTCGTGCCCGACGAGGGGCGGATGAAAGCCGCGGCCGGCGAGGGCTATGCCACCGCCACCGACCTCGCCGACTGGCTGGTGCGGACCCTGAAAATGCCGTTCCGCGAGGCCCATCACGTCACCGGCCGCATCGTGGCGCTGGCTTCGCAGCAGGCCGTCGCCCTGCACGAACTGCCGCTGAAGGCGATGCAGGAGGTCGAGCCAAAGATCACTGCCGACGCGCTGAAGGTGCTCTCGGTCGAATCATCGGTGAAAAGCCGCATCAGTTACGGCGGCACCGCGCCGAAGAACGTGCTTTCCCAGGCGAAGGCCTGGGCGAAGCGGCTGGAAAAAGAGCGAAAATTGGGCTGAACGACAAATTTCGCTGCAATCTCATGGTTATCCGGGGGCTCGCCAGAGCAAATCAATGTTTGTATGGTGCGGCCCGCATTGGGGATTTCGTCGTGACCAGTAACCACCGCCTGACCCGGTCGGGATGGGCTCTCATCCTTGTCGGCGTTGCCGCGCTGACGCTTGGCGGCTGCGGACGCAAGGGACCGCTCGACCTGCCGCCGACCGCGAGCTCGGCGCAGACGCCGGCCGCGCCGCAAGATACCGAGACCCAGCGGGCAGCCCAGCCCAGCCTGTTCAATCCGAACTACGGAACGGATGCGCCGCCGGCTGCGGCCAAGGGTCGTCAGCGATCCTTCGTCCTCGACCCGCTTCTCGACTGAGCGCGCCATGAATCATTTCGACTATCGCGACGGCGTGCTGCACGCCGAAGCCGTTGACCTGTCCAGGCTTGCCGACACCGTGGGCACGCCATTCTATTGCTATTCGACCGCGACCTTGGAGCGCCATTACCGGGTGTTCACCGAAGCCTTCGCCGGCGAGAAGGTGCTCGTCTGCTACGCGATGAAGGCGAATTCCAACCAGTCGGTCCTGCGCACCTTGGCAAAGCTTGGCGCCGGCGCCGACGTGGTCTCGGGCGGCGAATTGAAGCGAGCCCTTGCCGCGGGCATTCCACCCTCGAAGATCGTCTTCTCCGGCGTCGGCAAGACCGAGGCCGAGCTGCGCGCCGCGCTTTCCGCCGACATCCTCTGCATCAATATCGAATCCGAGCCTGAGCTTGAACTGCTGTCGCGGCTTGCGGCCGAGATGGGCAAGACCGCGCGCATTTCGGTG
Organism: Bradyrhizobium sp. Leo78; assembly: GCF_059512425.1. Lineage (NCBI taxonomy): Bacteria > Pseudomonadati > Pseudomonadota > Alphaproteobacteria > Hyphomicrobiales > Nitrobacteraceae > Bradyrhizobium > Bradyrhizobium sp. Leo78. The sequence continues at coordinate 10,985 of NZ_JCAMOT010000033.1, read as the reverse complement.
CGCGTCAATCCTGACGTCGATGCCGGGACGCATGCCAAGATCTCGACCGGCAAGTCCGAGAACAAGTTCGGCATCCCGATCTCCCGTGCGAGAGACGTCTATGCCCGCGCGGCGAAGCTGCCGGGCATCGAGGTGCGCGGGGCCGACATGCATATCGGCAGCCAGATCACCGATCTCAGCAAGATGGAGACGGCGTTCCGGATCCTCGCCGAATTCGTCCAGACCTTGCGCGCCGACGGCCACAACATCTCGCATATCGATTTCGGCGGCGGCCTTGGCATTCCCTATTACATGGACTGCGAGGCGCCGCCGGCACCCGACGCCTATGCCGCGATGGTGAGGCGCGTGACGCATAACCTTGGCTGCACGCTGATGTTCGAGCCGGGGCGGATGATCGTCGGCAATGCCGGCATCCTCCTCACCCGCGTGATCTATGTGAAGCATGGCGATGCCAAGAACTTCGTCATCATCGATGCCGCGATGAACGACCTGATCCGGCCGACGCTGTACGAAGCGCATCACGACATCCTGCCGGTGCGGCAGGCCAAGAAAGACGCGCCGATGATGGTTGCCGACGTGGTCGGCCCGGTCTGCGAAAGCGGCGACTATCTCGCGCTCGACCGTTCGCTGCCCGAGCCCAAGCCCGGCGATCTCCTGGCGATCATGACCGCCGGCGCCTATGGCGCGGTGCAGTCCGGCAGCTACAACACCAGGCCCCTGGTGCCGGAAGTGCTGGTCAAGGACGATCAGTATGCCATCGTGCGCCCCCGCGTCGACGTCGAGGCGCTGATCGCGATGGACAAGCCCGCCCCGTGGCTGTGAGTGGCGATCGGGAATTAATTCATTTAAATTCCCGTCGCGATTTAACGCCTTTATAATTCAGCCTAACGATTGAAAAATCCGCGCGACAGCGGAAGTTTTCAAGAACCGGGCCTCCCGGACGAATTCCCGGTGCAGTGCGGAGGCTTGGGGGAACCGTTTTGGGCTCTGACGGGCGCGCCGCGCAGCTTTTGCCTTAACAGAACGGTGATCACACCATCTCACAGCCGCGGAGCGGTGCCCGCTGCTTGTCGGTGTGACTGATAAGTCTCGGAGAGGGCGTAGTATTTTCACTTTCTGCCTCAGATGCCTGCGTCATTTTCGCATGTCTGCCATTTAAATATTAAATCTTCATTGACAGATATTTAAATTCGAGTGAGATTAATATTATCAAATGCGGCTGAGCGGGGTGTAACAATGTCATTGCCAGGCTGGGTTCTCGCGATTTTCCTCTTGATGGCGGCGGCGGTGCCCGCCGGTGTGTACTTCACGGCCACGCTGTTCTTCCCTCCCGACCAAGTCTACACCTATGTCGGCCAGGGAACGTATCGTGGCGCGCCGGGCCCGGCCGCTGGCGCTGGCCTTCCCTTCCTCGTCGCTGCAGGCGTCTATTGGTACGTCAGGCGCCGTCGCAACTCAAAATAGCGCTTGCGCTCTTAGCGCCACAAAAGCGACCGACACAAAACACTTTCGTTGAAATGCAGAAAGACCGCCGAGAGGCGGTCTTTCTTTTGATTCAAGCATCACCTTGTTCAGCGTCGTCCCGCGAAAGCGGGGATCCATAACCACAGGCGTTTGGGGTGTGCTCCGCTTCAACCGCTTGCTCGCGCGCCACCGACCACGACGCCCGCCGCCTTCTCAATCTGCTTGATCGCGGAGGTGAAATCGGAGTCCGGTCCCGTCTCGCGGATCACGGTTTCCCAGAGGCGGCCGACGGCCTCGGCGACTTCCATCGACAGGCCGAGCGACTTCATCTCGTCCAGGCACAGCCGCACATCCTTCACCATCAAGCCGGTGGCGAAGCCGAAATCGAACGTGCGCGGCAGCACCGAGCGCGGAAACTTGTCGCGGCTCGCCGTATTCATGCCAGAGCCCGCATTGATGACATCGATCATCACGGCCGGATCGAGCCCGGACTTCACGCCCATCACCACCGCTTCCGAGGTCGCAACCATCGCAGTCGCCGACAGGAAATTGTTGGCGAGCTTCATCGTCTGCCCCGAGCCCGGCTTCTCGCCGATGAAGAACACCTTGCCGATCACGTCGAGCGCCGGTTTCAGCACCTCGTAGTCCGCGCGCGGACCGGAGACCATCACTGCAAGCGTTCCCTTCTCGGCGCCGCCGACGCCGCCGCTGACGGGGCTGTCGATCTGCACGATATCGCGCTTCGCCAACAGGTCATGGATGCGCACCGCCATCTGCGAGCCGACCGTTGAGAGATCGACGAAGCGCTTGACGCGCTCGCCCTCGATCACGCCGCCGGCGCCGGTTGCGACCTCGAGCGAGGCCTGCAGCGAGGGCAGGCTCGCCATCACGGTCTCGACCCGGTCGGCGATCGCCTTCGGCGAGGACGCGGCTAGCGCGCCGCGCGCGGTCAACCGCTCGACGGCCTCCTTGCGCGTATCGAACACGGTAAGTTGATGCCCGGCCTCGACCAGCCGGCGCGCCATCGGAAAACCCATGTTCCCGAGGCCGATGAATCCAATTTCCATGGTGATTTTGCTCCGGATTTCTGGAGATGCTCCTCATCCTGAGGAGCGCGCAACGCGCGCGTCTCGAAGGATGAGGCCACAGACGGGGCCTCATGGTTCGAGACGGCGCAAGAGCGCCTCCTCACCATGAGGAGCTAACTACGTCAGCCCTTATCGATCTCGGCGAACACTTCGCGCGCGATACGAAAGCTGTCGACGGCGGCGGGCATGCCGCCATAGATCGCGACCTGCATCAGGATCTCGCGGATCTCTTCGTGGGTGACGCCGTTGGTCAGCGCGCCCTTCAGGTGCGCGCGCAATTCGTGCGGCCGGTTCAGGATCGAGATCATGGCGATGTTGAGCATGCTGCGGGTCTTGCGCGGCAATTCCTCGCGGCCCCATACCGAGCCCCAGCAATATTCGTTGAGCAGGTCCTGGAACGGCTTATTGAAGCTGTCGACGTTCTTGAGCGCGTTGGAGACATAGGCCTCGCCGAGCACGGCCTTGCGGATTTCCAGGCCTTTGTCGTGCGTCTTTTGGTCCATAACGTTTCCTCATGCAGTTCAGAGAGCATGATCCGGAAAGATGGAAACCGGTTGTCCATGCCCGAACAAAAATGAGATCATGGCCCGATTTCGGATCATGATCTGGGGTTGTGGCGGCGACGTTACGGGGTCGCTCACGCGCAGTCACGCCTTCGTGTTATGCGTAATTCCACGTGTGGGTTGCCGGAACGGAACGGGTGCCTCATTGCCGCCCTTGTGGTAAGGTGACGTGTCGGGCAACCCGGAGATTTTATTGAGCGGCGACCCCACTGAACCCGCGCGCGAGCATAACGCCGTCGCGCGGCTAAAATTGAACGAAGCCCTGCAGCGGGCACAATACGCGATCGCGTGGGAGCGCGTATGGCCGTATCTGGCCCGGTTTCTGACCGTCATCGGATTGTTCCTGGTCGTCTCCTGGGCGGGACTCTGGCTGGCGCTGCCGCTTGCGGTGCGCCTCGTCGGTGTGGGCCTGTTCGCGGTGCTGGCGCTCTCCGCGCTGTTTCCGCTGGTTCGCTTCCGCTGGCCGACGCGCGAGGAGGGCTTGAGCCGGCTCGATCGCGGCACCGGCATCCGCCATCGCCCGGCGACCGCGCTGAGCGACACGCTCACGAGCCAGGACCCGGTCTCGCAGGCGCTGTGGCAGGCACAGCGCGAGCGCACGCTGGCCTCGCTCAAGCGCATTCGTGCCGGCCTGCCGTCGCCGCGGCTTCCGATCCATGATCCCTGGGCCCTGCGGGCGCTGGTGATCGTGATGCTGGTCGGCACCTATATCGCCGCAGGCGATGAGCGTTCTCTCCGTTTCGCCTCCGCCTTCGATTGGAATGGCGTGCTCGCGCCGACCAATATCCGGGTCGATGCCTGGGTGACGCCGCCGAACTATACCGGCAAGCCGCCGATCATCCTGTCGTCGGCGAACCGGGAAGCGGCTGCCGCCGAGAGCGGGCCATTGGCGGTTCCCGCCGGCAGCACGCTGCTCGTGCGTTCCAGCGGCGGCAATATCGACGTCGTGGTCGGCGGCGGCGTGACCGAGGTTGCCCCGAGCGGCGAGGCGCCGAAGGGCACCAACGAGCGGCATTTCAAGATTGCTGGCGACGGCACCGCGCATGTCCGCGCGCCGGCCGGCCAGCCGCTGTGGCGTTTTACCGCAACGCCTGACCGTCCGCCGTCGATCGCCCTGGCCAAGGATCCCGAGCGCCAGGCGCGCGGCTCGCTGCAATTGTCCTACCGGCTCGAGGACGATTACGGCATCACCGAAGCGCGCGCGCAGTTCGTCGCGCGTCCGGGCGATGCGCCGAAGGACCCCGGGAATGCCGGAACCAGGACGGCAGAGGTGCGGCCGCTGTTCGAGCCGCCGCAATTCCCGCTCGTGCTGCCGAACGCGCGCACCCGCAATGGCGTCGGCCAGACCGTCAAGGATTTGAGCGAAGACCCCTATGCCGGCGCGGATGTGACGCTGACGCTGACGGCAAAGGACGAGGCCGGCAATGAGGCCAAGAGCGAACCGTTCAACATGCGCCTGCCGGAGCGGTTGTTCACGAAACCGCTGGCGCGGGCGTTGATCGAGCAGCGCCGCATTCTCGCGCTCAACGCCAACAAGAACGCCGATGTCTACGCTGCGCTGGACGCGCTGTTGATCGCGCCGGAAATGTTCACGCCCGAGGCCGGCACCTATCTCGGGCTGCACAGCGTGGCGCGGCAGCTCGAGGCCGCCCATACCGACAACGCGCTGCGCGAGGTCGTCGCCAGCCTGTGGGCGCTTGCCGTCACCATCGAGGACGGCAACATCACCGACATCGACAAGGCGCTGCGCGCGGCGCAGGACGCCTTGAAACAGGCGCTGGAGCGTGGCGCGAGCGACGAGGAGATCAAGAAGCTCACCGACAATCTGCGCGCGGCGCTGGACAATTTCATGCGCCAGCTCGCCGAGCAGTTCCGCAACAACCCGCAGCAATTGGCGCGCCCGCTCGATCCCAACGCCAAGGTCCTGAGCCAGCAGGACCTGAAGAACATGCTCGACCGCATGGAGCGGCTGTCGCGTTCCGGCGACAAGGACGCGGCAAGGCAGTTGCTCGATCAGCTCCAGCAGATGCTGGAGAACCTGCAGATGGCGCAGCCCGGCCAGAGCGGCGACAACGACATGGAGCAGGCGCTGAACGAACTCGGCGACATGATCCGCAAGCAGCAGCAGTTGCGCGACAAGACCTTCAAGCAGGGCCAGGATTCGCGGCGCGACCGCATGCGCGGCAAGCAGGGCGATCAGTCCATGGGCGACCTGCAGCAGGATCAGCAGGCGCTGCGCGACCGGCTGCAGAAGTTGCAGGAAGAGCTCGCCAAGCGCGGCATGGGTCCCGGCCAGCGTGGCGAGAAGGGCCAGCGCGGCCAACAAGGACAGCAGGGCCAGCAAGGTCAGCAAGGTCAGGGCGGCCAGGAGGGCGATCAGGGCGACGGCGAGGACGGGCTCGATCAGGCCGATTCCGCGATGGGCGATGCCAGCGGCCGGCTTGGCGAAGGCAATGCCGATGGTGCGGTGGACTCGCAGGGCCGCGCGCTGGATGCGCTGCGCAAGGGCGCGCAGAGCCTCGCCGAGGCGATGCAGCAGGGTGAGGGCGAGCAGGCGGGCGACGGCCCCGGCAACCGCGTCGGCCGGCAGCAGAGCGGCGGCAACCAGACCGATCCGCTCGGGCGCCCCTTGCACGGCCGCGAGTTCGGTGACGACTACACCGTCAAGATCCCCGGCGAGATCGACGTGCAGCGCGTGCGGCGAATCCTGGAAGAACTCCGCCGCCGCCTCGCCGACCCGTCGCGGCCGCAGCTCGAACTCGACTACATCGAGCGGTTGTTGAAGGATTATTGAGGGGGAGCCTCGCGCTCCGTCGTCATCGTCCGCGAAGGCGGACGATCCAGTATTCCAGAGACGCCCGAGTTCAATCGAGAGACTGCTCTTTACTGGATACCCCCGCCTGCGCGGGGTATGACGGAGAGCGTACCCTACGCCACCTTCCGCGCGGAGAGCGCATCCGCCACCGCCGTGCGGATATCGGCGACCGAGAACGGCTTGGTCACCACGTCGTGCACGATCGCATTGAGGCCGGAGGCGCGCTCGCGCTGATGGGCAAAGCCGGTCATCAACAGGATCTTCAACTCCGGAAAGTCGCGCGCGCTGGCGAGCGCCAGTGCAATGCCGTCCATGACAGGCATCTGGATATCCGTGAGCAGCAGATCGAAGGCGCCTTGCTCCCGCGCCAGTATTTCGAGCGCGGCGGCGCCGTCCTGCGCGGTGACGGTCTCATGGCCGTCCATGGCGATGGCGCGCGCCACCAGCGAGCGCATCGAATCTTCGTCGTCGGCGATCAACACCCGCGGCATCGAGCTAACCTCCTTCGCAAGACACGTCTCGTATTCTAAGCCTTGCCGCCGGCCGCCAGATCCCGCTTGTTGAAGAAGCGGATATCGATGTCGCGGCCTTCCGGGGGCGGCGAGGCAAGGCGGGACTTGAAAAAGGCGCGTTCGCCCGGCTTCAGCACCGGCTGCTCCAGCACCGCATTCCACGCATAAATCTCCGCGCCCTGCGGGTCCCGGACCGCAAAGCGCAACCGCGGCAGTTCCACCGGCTTTCGGGTCTCGCCGACGATCATGCCTTCGATCACCAGCACCGGCTTGCCGTCCACTGTCTCGTGACTGACTTTGACGTCCTTGAACGCCACCCCGCGCAGATTCACCTCGAGCCCGGCCAGCCGGTAGAACAGCGCGGTCTGCGGTAACAGGCGCACGACGTCGCCGCGCCACACCACCAGCGCCACGATCAGCGCCGCCATCGCCGCGCAGGCGGTGGGCAGGCTCGTTGCGGGCATGCGGATGCGCGGCAGGGTGGGCAGCTTGAACAGTCCTGGCAGCCGGCGGCGGGGTTTGGCTTCGGCATCTACGTGAGCCTCGGCGTCTTCCCGCGCGACCGACGGCCAGTCCTGCCGGACTGCATCGTCCGCCGGCCAGTCGGCCGAGATCGAGGGGCTGTTGACGACAGGCGTGCGCTCGTCCTCCTCCTGCCGCGCCATCGCCTCCCATTCCGCGGCGGCATCGGACGCGGCGGACCTGTTCGCCGCCGCCATCGCCGGCATCGGCGCCGTGATGTCGACGGCATCCTCCGGCTGCGCCAGCCAGACCTCCCTGCAGCGGGAACAACGCACCGTACGCCCGGCCGGACCTAACGTCTCCAGCTTGATCGCATAGGATGTTGTACAATGCGGGCAAACGATATGCATGGAGCCCAATCCCCACTATGGATGCGCCGGGATGCTACAAGGCGACCGTTAACGAATCGGAAACCATAACCGAAGCACAAACGCTTTGTTCGGCCCGTCGGCCCAGCCGGAAGCGGGCGCGAGGATTGAGCCAAGGTTCGAGGTTCCCGGCCGCCGCCCCAGTTGAACCCAACGTCCAACCCAATGTCGAGCGGAGCTAGAGCTTGGTTCGGTTCGAAAATGTCGGATTGCGTTACGGACTGGGCCCGGAGATTCTGCGCGACCTCAGCTTCGCCGTCCCCGCTCATTCCTTCCAGTTCCTCACCGGCCCGTCGGGCGCCGGCAAGACCTCGTTGCTCAGGCTCTTGTTCCTGTCGCTGCGGCCGACGCGCGGATTGGTGAATCTGTTCGGCAAGGATGTTTCGCTGCTGAGCAAGGACCAGATCGCAAACCTGCGCAAGCGCATCGGTATCGTGCTGCAGGACTTTCGCCTGCTCGACCACATGACGACCTATGAGAACGTCGCGCTGCCGTTCCGCGTGATGGGCCGCGACGAATCCAGCTACCGGCGCGAGGTGATCGATCTCTTGAAATGGGTCGGTCTCGGCGAAAGGATGGATGCGCTGCCGCCGATCCTGTCGGGCGGCGAGAAGCAGCGCGCCGCGATCGCGCGCGCGGTGATCTCGCGGCCGCAATTGTTGCTGGCGGACGAGCCGACCGGCAGCGTCGATCCGACGCTCGGGCGGCGGCTGCTTCGCCTGTTCATCGAGTTGAACAAGTCCGGCACTGCCGTGATCATCGCCACCCACGACATCACGCTGATGGACCAGTACGAGGCGCGGCGATTGGTGCTGCACCAGGGACGGCTGCACATCTATGAATAAGATCGGCCGAGAGCATGTGCCGCTCGTCGACCTCGGGCATGAACGCCCGCAGGTGTCGGCGAACGCGCGCAACATGTCGCCGATCGTGCCGCGCGCCTCGATCTCCGGCCGCGCGCTGGTCGCTGTCGTGGCGATCATGACCTTCCTCGCCTCGATGACCACGGGCACGGTGCTCCTGGTCAGCGCATCCGCAGCCGAGTGGCAGTCGGAGGTCGCAAGCGAGATCACGATCCAGATCCGCCCGGCTCCCGGCCGCGATCTCGATCGCGACACATCAGCGGCGGCGGAGGCGATGCGGACGCAAGGTGGGATCGTCGAAGTCCGCCCGTTCAGCAAGGAGGAATCCGCAAAACTGCTCGAGCCTTGGCTCGGCAGCGGATTGTCGATCGAGCAATTGCCGGTGCCGCGCGTCATCGTGGCGCGGGTGCAGCCCGGCGGCACGCCCGACCTCACAGCGCTCCGAGCGCGGGTCACGCAGGCCGCCCCCGGCGCCAGCGTCGACGATCATCGCGCCTGGATCGAGCGCATGCGCTCGATGAGCGGCGCCACCGTGTTCGCCGGCATCGGCATTCTGGCCCTCGTGATCATCGCGACGATCATCTCGGTCTCCTTCGCCACGCGCGGCGCGATGGCCGCCAACCGGCCGATCGTCGAGGTGCTGCATTTCGTCGGCGCCTCCGACAGCTACATTGCCAACCGTTTCCTGCGGCACTTCCTGATGCTGGGCCTCGAGGGCGGGCTGATCGGCGGCGGCGTCGCGATGCTGTTCTTCGGCTTCTCTGAATCGATCGCGAGCTGGTTCTCGGGCACTCCGGTCGGCGACCAGTTCGCAGCCCTGCTCGGCACCTTCTCGCTGCGGCCGTCCGGCTATCTGGTGCTGGCGCTGCAGGCGGTATTGATCGCCGCGATCACGGCCTGGGCCTCACGGCGGACGCTGTTCGCCACGCTCGATGATGTCGACTGATGGAACGGCCGGACTCCACTTCGCCCGAAAACGCACTAAAATTGCGTCCGGGGAAGGACAGCCATTATCCGATGAGCTCTGAACTCGACGACCGATCGCAAGAGCGCCGGCCAGCGCGGCCGCGCGGATGGCTGCGCGCGCTGATCGTCGCGCCGCTGGCGGTGCTGTTCGTCGCCGCGGGGTTCGGCTTCGTCGCGTTCCTGTCGCAATTGCGCGGCGTCGAAACCCAGCCCGAGCATAACGCCGACGGCATCGTGGTGTTGACCGGCGGTTCCTCGCGGATCTCCGACGCCGTGGAATTGCTGGCGGCCGGCTACGGCAAGCGGCTGCTGATCTCAGGCGTTCACCCGACCAATGCGGCGAGCGATATTTCCCGCTCGCTGCCCGAGAGCAATCAGGCACTGCTCAGGTGCTGCGTCGATCTCGACCGCTCCGCGGTCAATACCAGGAGCAATGCCGCGGAGACGCGGCGCTGGGCGCGTGAGCGCGGCTTCAAGTCGCTGATCGTGGTCACCTCGAACTATCACATGCCGCGTGCGATCGTCGAACTGTCGCACGCGATGCCGGATGTCGAGCTGATCCCGTTCGTGGTGATCGGCGATAAATGGCGCGACGAACCCTGGTGGATGAGTGGCGGAACGCTGCGCCTCCTGCTATCGGAATACGTCAAATATGTCGCGGCGGAGGTGCGGGTGCGGCTGGCCAGAATCGGTCTCGACCTGACGCCGGAATTCCTGGATCAACCCGGCGGCGCGCAGGCGCCGCGCCGGCCCGCGACCGCGCAGGTGAACTGACCAGACCAACTCGTGTTCGGGAATTCGATGTCTTCGATCTTCGTGCGCTCGCTCATCTTCAACGTGCTGTTCTATCTCGTGCTGGTGAGCTTAAGCATCATCGCGATCCCGACCGTCGTGTTGCCGCGCCGGGCGATGATGACGCTGGCCGCATGGTGGGCGAGCGCGACGCTGTTCCTGATGCGCGTCGTCTGCAACATCCGGGTCGAATTCCGAGGGGTGGAGAAGATTCCGAAAGGGCCCTTGATCGTGGCCGCCAAGCACCAGTCGATGTGGGAGACGTTCCAGCTTTTGCGCTTCTTCGACCACCCGCTCTACATGCTCAAGCGCGAGCTGACCTGGATCCCGGTGTTCGGCCAGTTCCTGATCAAGGCGGGCATGATCGCGATCGATCGCGGCGGCGGACCGCGCTCGCTGGTGAAGACGCTGCGCCGCGCGGCGGCTGAAGTGAAGCGCGGCCGCCAGCTCGTGATCTTTCCGGAAGGCACGCGGCGACCGGTTGGCGCGCCGCCGAGCTACAAGACTGGCGTCGCGCAGATCTATGCCGAGAGCGGCGTGCCGTGCCTGCCGGTCGCGCTCAACTCCGGCCTGTTCTGGCCGCGCCGCACCTTCATGCGCTATCCTGGGACGCTGGTTGTCGAATTCCTTGATCCGCTGCCGGCGGGTTTGCGGCGCGACGAGTTCATGACGCGGCTGCGCGAGTCGATCGAGGGCGCCACCGACCGCATCGTCGAGGACGCGCGCGCCGAGCAGGCGCAATTGTTCGGCGTCGTGCCCGATACCGCGAAGGCGAAGGTGTAGAGCATGATGAGATCAGGTCGCGTTGGCGCCACGTCGGAGGTGCCTTACCTCTCCCCGTCGGGGAGAGGTCGATTTGCGCAGCAAATCGGGTGAGGGGCCGCGGCTCTAACGATGGACCGCGACCCCTCACCCGCGCTTCGCGCGACCTCTCCCTATGGGAGAGGTGGGCAAACGGTCCTAACCGGCTACATAGGTAACAGAATAGACCGGCGACATGGGTAACAGGTCAACTGATCGGCAAGGAGGAGC
>NZ_JCAMOT010000032.1:0-99562 GCF_059512425.1 Bradyrhizobium sp. Leo78 | reverse complement strand
CGTCCGTGATGCGCGTGCTCGTCAGTCACACCCATCACGTCCACCGCATCTCACCGCAACGTTCGTGACGATCGCGATCCGCCCCTCATTCGCCGTGAGACGCGCGGAGTTAAATCACTGATTTGCCCGACGACGGAAGCAGAATGTTTTTTCCGCAAGGGCTGGACAGGCTTTGGCTGATTTGCCCGTCGTGTTGATTTGTCGCACCTACTGCTTCCACTTCGTCATTGCGAGCGCAGCGAAGCAATCCATAGCGCCACACGCGGAGGCATGGATGCTTCGCTGCGCTCGCAATGACGGGTATTGTCATCGCTTCTTCCACCCGCCTCTTTTCCCCGGCGCGCCGCCGCTCGATCGTGGCGACGGGCCGAACTCCGGGCCGGACTGCCGCGAGTCGGTTGGCTGGATGATCCGGCTGGTACTGCCGAACGGCTTTGCTGGCTTCGCACCAGGATTCGGGCGGAAGGGTAGGGACTCCGGGCCGTGCATTTCGTCGAGATGGGGCTTGTGGACTTTTGATCCGGAGCTGCCGCCGGCCTTGATCGCCGACGACACGCTTTTCTTCTTCATTGCGCTCACCGGCAAATTGGCGGCGTCGCCGTATTTCCTGGTGCCGGCGTAGGCGCCGGCCTTGCCTTGCACGGTGCGCTGCTTGACGGTGGGATCGTCGACGACGGCCATTTCGGTGGCGCGCAGACGCTTGACCTCGTCGCGCAGGCGCGCGGCTTCCTCGAAGTTCAGGTCGGCGGCGGCTTCGCGCATCCTTGTCTCGAGGTCGGCGAGCACCGCCTCGAAATTGTGGCCAATCGAGATCACGTCCTCGGTGACGCTGCCGTCGCGGATATCGACCAGCACATGGTCGCGCTCGTAGACGGAGTTGAGGATGTCGCCGATCGACTTCTTCACGCTCGCCGGCGTAATGCCGTTGGCGGCGTTGTATTCCATCTGCTTTTCGCGGCGGCGGTTGGTCTCCGCAATTGCGCGCTCCATCGAGCCGGTCATGCTGTCGGCATAGAGAATCACCTTGCCGTCGACGTTGCGCGCGGCGCGGCCGATGGTCTGGATCAGCGAGGTCTCGCTGCGCAGGAACCCTTCCTTGTCGGCGTCGAGGATCGCGACCAGCGCGCATTCGGGAATGTCGAGACCCTCGCGGAGCAGGTTGATGCCAACAAGCGCGTCGAACGCGCCGAGGCGGAGGTCGCGGATGATCTCGATGCGCTCGATGGTGTCGATGTCACTGTGCATGTAGCGCACGCGGATGCCCTGCTCATGCAGATATTCGGTGAGGTCCTCCGCCATGCGTTTGGTCAGCACGGTGATCAGCGAGCGATAGCCCGCCGCTGCCGTTGCGCGAACCTCGCCGACGAGGTCGTCGACTTGCGTGCGTGCGGGACGGATGTCGACTGGCGGATCGATCAGGCCCGTGGGGCGGATCACCTGCTCGACGAACACGCCGCCGCTCTCGTTGAGCTCCCAGCCGCTGGGCGTGGCCGACACCGCGACCGTCTGCGGCCGCATCATGTCCCACTCCTCAAACCGCAAGGGTCGGTTGTCCATGCAGGAGGGCAGGCGGAAGCCGTATTCGGCCAGCGTTGCCTTGCGGCGGAAGTCGCCGCGGAACATGGCGCCGATCTGCGGGATCGAGACGTGGCTCTCGTCGGCGAACACAAGCGCGTTGTCGGGCACATATTCGAACAGCGTCGGCGGCGGCTCGCCGGGACGGCGTCCGGTGAGATAGCGCGAATAGTTCTCGATGCCGGCGCAGCTCCCGGTCGCTTCCATCATCTCGAGATCGAAGGTGGTGCGCTGCTCAAGCCGCTGCGCTTCCAGCAGCCTGCCCTGGTCGTTGAGCTGGTCGAGCCGCTGCTTCAGCTCCATCTTGATCGACTTGATCGCCTGCACCAGCGTCGGCCGCGGCGTCACATAGTGCGAGTTGGCGTAGATCTTGATGAATTCGAGCTCGTCCTGCTTGTGGCCGGTGAGCGGATCGAACTCCTCGATATTCTCGACGACGTCGCCGAACAGGTTCACGCGCCAGGCGCGGTCCTCATAGTGCGCCGGGAAGATGTCGATGACGTCGCCGCGGACGCGGAAGGTGCCGCGGGTGAAATCGGCCGAGGTGCGCTTGTACTGCAGCGCGACGAGGTCGGCGATCAATTGCCGCTGGTCGATGCGCTCGCCCTTCTTCAGCGCGAACGTCATCGCGGTATAGGTTTCGACCGAGCCGATACCGTAGATGCAGGAGACCGAGGCGACGATGATGACGTCGTCGCGCTCGAGCAGCGCGCGCGTCGCGGCGTGGCGCATGCGGTCGATCTGCTCGTTGATCGAGGAATCCTTCTCGATATAGGTGTCGGTCCGCGGCACATAGGCCTCGGGCTGGTAGTAGTCGTAGTAGGAGACGAAGTATTCGACCGCGTTGTCCGGGAAGAAGTTCTTGAACTCGCCATAGAGCTGCGCGGCGAGCGTCTTGTTCGGCGCCAGGATCAGGGCAGGGCGCTGCGTCGCCTCGATCACCTTGGCCATGGTGTAAGTCTTGCCCGAGCCGGTGACGCCGAGCAGCACCTGGGTACGGTCGTTGCGGCCGATGCCTTCGACCAGTTCCGCGATGGCGGTCGGCTGGTCGCCCTTCGGCTGATAGTCGGACTTGATCTCGAAGCGGACGCCGCCCTCGGACTTTTCCGGGCGCGGCGGACGGTGCGGGGTCCACACCCGCATCGAGCCGTCGTCTTTCCGGAACTCGGGACGGCCGTCGCGGATCAGGTTCTCGAGCGCCTCGGCGGTCGCCTTGACCCCGAGTGCCTCCATCTTGTTGCGCGGCGGGCGGGCAAGCGCCTCCTCATCGTCCTCAGCGGTGGGCAGGCCGAGCTGTCGCGCCAGCTCTGGATCGAGCGTGGGCACCGTCGCCGCGGTGCCGTAGTTGGCCTGGGGCGCCTCGTCGAAGCCGCCGCCTCCATGCTGGTCCGCCGGAGCCAGGCGATCGCTCGGAAATTCCTTCGGCGTCGAGGCGCGCGCGCGGTGCGCTGCGGCCTCGCCGCCGGCGCGGCGGTCGCGTGAATTGTCCGGTGGCGGCTGCAGGCCCGTGGACGAGCCGATGCCGCTTTCGCCGCGGTTGATGGCGGGGTTCAAGAGTTCGGCGAGCGCCGGCGCGATCGGGAGAACGTCGGGCCGATGCGCTTTTGACTTGGGGGATTTGCCGGGCTTTTTGGGGGTATCAGGTTTCTTCGCCATGGGGCGAATATGGGACTGAAACCGCCGCCATGAAAGGGCGAATGCGGGTGCGCGGTCGCTCTGTCAGCAGGTGTCAGCAGGGGCGAAATGGCGGAGATTTTCGACGCGGCGGTTGCCTCTTCGCCTCTCCCGCTTGCGGGAGAGGCCGGATTGGGAGCGTAGCGACCAATCCGGGTGAGGGCTGTTTCCGCTTGTTAAGTCCAATGCTGTGTGACCGCGTCAGCGTGCGGTGTCGGTCACCGCATTCGCGGAGGCGCCCCTCACCCGGCGCTGCGCGCCGACCTCTCCTCGCGAAGGGCGGGGCGAGGTGAAGCGAGCCGTCAGCAGGCGGGCGAGGTCTTCTCGACGATGTTGAGATGAATCGCGCCGCAGCCTGTGCAGCGCATCGCCCAGTATTCGGCCCTACCGGGAATGACGCGGAGCAGGGCGAGCTCGGCCTTGCATTCCGGGCAATTGTTCAGGAACGGCCGCGCGGGCGGAGGTGACGGCGCCGGCTCGGCTTCGCAGCGCGGCGCGACCACGGCGGTGCCGATTATCGCGAAGTCGGCGACGGTTCGGTTGAGATCACCCCATAGCGCCGGCCGTAGCGATCGATCTGCGCTTTCGCGTGGGCGATCGCCGCATCCCGATCGGACCACGCAAAGCCGAGCTCGAGTGTCGGAAACGAGATGCCATCGATGACGACCGGCTCGCGATCGGCTCGTTGAATCCTGGCGTGCCATAGCCCCTTCCCTGCCTCAAATGAGTTGATCTCAAAGGCGCCGTAAATCATGCCTGCGATCCCAGGTTTTTCCCGCGGGGGACCAAAGCACGCCCTGGGCGGCGAACTTTGTGAACTGGATCACACTGCGCAAGAATCTTTCGTTACAGGCGCGCGGACCGGTGCGGAAGTGGCGTGACGAGCTCACTCCCTCCGGTAAGGCGCGCAAATGTATCGCTCCGTTGATGTGCAGACTCGGGAAAAGCTCGGCGCGGTTGGTGAATGCCATGCAACAACTCGTTCGCAATCATCTTCGGTGTGAGAGCGACCAGGAGAACTCTGACCTTGGACATGGCGTTTTCCATCAACGCGACCAGGGGGTCGTCAAATATAAATGCAACCAATAATTGTTTATTATTGCCAGTCTTGGTCGCGCTGTCCAGCCGTCAGGGCTGCGACAATGTGATCATTACCTGCTCGTCTCGTCCCTCACGAGGGATCGCTGCCCCTTGGCCCGCGTGGCGGGCTCAGCCGCGGCGCGGATGATCCAGCGGCGGAAGGCGGCAAAGTCGCGCTGACCGGTGCGGAAGCCGTGATAGACGAGATACCAGCGCATGCCCTTCGGCACGCTCAGCTCGAACGGCGCGACCAGCCGCCCCGCGGCGAGGTCGTCGTCGATATAGGGACGGATTCCCATCGCGACGCCAAGGCCGTCGACGGCCGCCTGCAGCGCCTGACCGTAAAATTCGAACTCAGGCCCGCGCGCCGTGACCCTGGCAATGCTCGCGGCCTTCAGCCATTTCGGCCAATCGTCGGGCGAGTGCGCGACGCGGAGCAGGCTTCTCCCCTTCAGGTCGCTCGCGCGCTTGAGCTGGCTCGCCAGCCGCGGCGCGCACACCGGGAGGAGATCGGCGGCGAACAGCGGCTCGGCCACCAGCCCAGGCCAGTCGCCGTCCCCGAGCTTGATGCCGCAGCTCCAGTCGTCGCTGAACGGCTCCGGCGCCGCGGCGCCCCCGGTGGTGATGCGGACCTCGATCTCGGGCTCTTGCTTCTGGAAATCGGCAAGCCGCGGGATCAGCCATTTCATCGCAAACGTCGGCCCGACGCCGATAGTCAGGACACGGACGCTCGCGGGCGAGGTCACCTGTGCCGTCAGGCTCGCCAGCGCATCGAAGATCGGCGTCAATCCGCTCTGGTAGAAGCGGCCGGCCGTCGTGGTGACGAGGCGATTGGCCTTGCGCTCGAACAGCGCCACCCCGAGCCGTTCCTCCAACAGATGCACCATGCGGCTGATCGCGGCCGCCGTGACGTTGAGCTCGGCGCCCGCGGCGGCAAAGCTGCCGGTGCGCGCCGCCGCCTCGAATGCCTTGATGCCGTTGAGAAAGAGCAGCCGCCGCAAGCCTGTTACCCTCAGGAAAACTGATGCCAGGAGGAGATAACTCAGTTTGCGCGCCGTGTCCAAGCGGGGCACAACAATGATCGTTACGCTTCAGGTTGAATCGGCGGCTCGCTTCACCTCGCCCCGCTTGCGGGGAGAGGTCGGATCGCAGATGCGATCCGGGTGAGGGGGAGTCTCCGCGCATCCGTCTGTCACCGTCTTCGCGGAGAGAGCCCCTCACCCCAACCCTCTCCCCGTAAGAACGGGGAGAGGGAGAGGAAACAGTTTGCCGCGTATCGATCCGAGTTCGCCTCAGTGGAGATTTTCGTGAGCCCGCTTGTGACTGCAGCCCTTGGCGTGCTGATGGTCGCGACGGCATTCCTGTCGGGGCTGTTTGGCATGGCCGGCGGGCTGATCCTGATCGGCGTGCTGCTCACCATCCTGCCGCTGCCCTCGGCGATGGTGCTGCATGCGATCACGCAGATGGCCAGTAACGGCTGGCGCGCCTTGCTGTGGCGGGCGCATATCCGCTGGCGGCCGGTCGCGGTCTACCTGATCGGCTGCGGCGTGGCGCTGGCGATCTGGTCGGCGGCGCGCTACGTGCCGGACAAGCCGATCGCGCTGCTCCTGCTTGGCGTCACGCCCTTCATGGCACGGCTGATGCCGAAGGGAATAAAGCCGAACCCCGACAGCATCTGGCAAGGCAGCTTCTACGGCTCGGTCTGCATGGGGCTGATGCTGATGACCGGCGTCTCCGGCCCGCTGATGGACACCTTCTTTCTCGGCGGCAATTTCGGCCGCCGCGAAGTGGTCGCGACCAAGGCGACCTGCCAGGTGGCGAGCCATTTCACCAAGCTGATCTATTTCGGCGGCATCATCGACCAGGCCGCGACGCTCGATCCGGTGTTGGCGGGCGTGGCTGTCGCGGCCTCGATGCTCGGCACCACGCTGGCGCGGCGAATCCTGGAAGCGATGAGCGACACGCAATTTCGCACCTGGGCGAACCGGCTGATCACGACGGTTGCAAGCTACTACATCCTCTATGGCGGCTGGCTGCTCGTCGCGCGTAACAGCGCGATGGCGCATTGACGGAGGAAGTCCGATGGCGGAGGCGACGGATGCGTTGGTGCTCGATCTCGTCGAATGGATCGCGCGCGAGCCGCGGCCTTATGCCGAGGTGATCGAGACCTGGCGCACCTCGTGCCCACGGCTGACGATCTGGGAAGACGCCGTCGACCGCGGCTATGTCATGCGCCGCCCGACAGTCGAGGGTTTGCGGGTGGTGGTCACCGAAACTGGCGAACGATTCCTGCGCGAGCACGGCCGCGCTGGCTGAGCTGGCTTGGTGCCGCACAACAGCGCAGTGGCAAACGCTCTACCTGGCGAGGTGCGGGCGGATGATCTCGATCATGCGGTCGGCCGAGGTGCCCGGCGGGAAGAAGCCGAGATAGCCGCCATCGCGATCCATCAGATAGATGAACGCGGTGTGGTCGACAGTGTAGTTGTCTTTCCCAAGCGGCACCTTGGCGCTGTAGACCTTGTAGGCGTCCGCTGTCTTGCGGATCGCATCAAGGCTTCCGGTCAATCCGATCAGGCGCGGATGAAACAGCGGCACGTATTCCGCCAGATGCTGCGGCGTGTCGCGTTCGGGATCGACGGTGATGAACAGGGGTTGCACCTTGTCGGCATCATTGCCGAGCCGGTCCATAGCAAGCCCGATCGCCTGCAGATCGGTGGGGCAGACATCGGGGCAATAAGTAAAGCCGAAATAGACCAGCATCAGCTTCCCGCGGAAATCGCGCTCGGTGCGGATATGGCCGGTGTGGTCGACAAGCTCGAACGGACCGCCGACCGGCTCCCGGTTCCACATCAGGATGTCCATGATCTCAGCCGCCGATCGCGCCGGCGCATCGCCCGCGCAGGCAGGCGCCAGCATCAGCCACAGGCCGATGCCGACGCTGCTGATGACGCGCAGGATCATGCCCCGAAGGAGAGGCGGCTGCCCGTCGTGGTGACCAGCACCTTGTCGCCCATCTGCGCGCTTGCCTCCTGGACGAAGTTCAGCCCGCTGCAATGCATGGGCACTACGACATCAGGCTCGAGTTTCTTCATCTCGGCCACGACCTCGGTGAGGTAGTCCTTCGGCGCCGGTCCGAGATGGAAGCCGCCGACGACGGCGTGCACCTTCTGGATCCCTGAGACCTCCTGCGCCTGCTTCACCGAATTGACGATGCCGACATGGCCGCAGGAGCTGATCACCACCAGCCCCTTGTCTTTCACGTTGAAGCAGGTCGCATGCTCGTGGATGTGCTCGTCCGGGACGATCTTGCCGTCCATCTCGGCCGGCAAATAGTGGCCGGCGTTGCAGCCGAGCCCATCCTTCATGCCGAACTCGACCCAGGTCTGCGGCAGGATACGCTCGATGCTGCGTCGCGTGATCTTGCCCGTCGTGAACGCATGGCCGGCGATCACGGTCGGCGTTTCGCAGAGAACGGTCGTGACGTTATGCGCCGCAAGCTCGCGGCGGTCGAGCGTGCCGAAATCGGCGAACTGGCCCTTGGTCGGCGTCGCGTTGACGCGATGGCAGAAATTGTCCTCGCCGCCGGCGTAGAGCTTCACGTCCGCCGGAAGCTTGCCGCGATATTTATCCAGAAAGCCGATCAGGCCGCCGAAATGATCGTAGTGCCCGTGGCTGACGATCAGCGCGTCGAGCTTCGCCGGCTCGACGCCCACCAGCTCCATATTGTTGATGAGCACGTCGGGCGTGTAGCCGTAGTCCAGCATCAGCGTGCGCTGGGTGTCTGCGGCCTGAGATTCCAGCCACAGCGACAGGCCCCATTCATTGTGCAGCGACTTGCGGAAGTCGGCGCTTCGTGCCGGCGGCGCGATCGATACGCCGTTTGCCTGTTTCGGGCGGAAGAACATGTCGTAGCTGCTGTCGACCAGTACGCGGATCGACAGTCTGTCGACGGTCGGCACCTCGATCGGCGCTGCACTCGCGATCTCGACGCAGGAAAATCCGCCGGCAGCCGCGATGCCGGCGAGCGCGGCTGAACCTTTCAGAAAATCACGTCGTGGCAAATCTCTCGTCATTGAATCCTCCCAGACGACATTCTGGCTGCAAAGAGCGCTCAAGCGTAGGACCGAGGCGAGCCCGCCTCAATCGCGCGGCGGTGCACCCGCCGATCAAATTCGCGCGCATGGCGTCAAGAAGCGGATTGACTTGGCACCGGTTCTGCGAGATTCATGCATTCGCATCTTTCTCGGATGCGCGTTCCATCCAAGCCGCAGGATCATGCCCATGATCGACCTCCATTACTGGACCACGCCGAACGGCCACAAGATCACGATGTTCCTCGAGGAGACTGGGCTCGACTACAAGATCATCCCGGTCAACATCGGCAAGGGCGAGCAGTTCACGTCGGAATTCCTGGAGATCGCGCCCAACAACCGGATTCCTGCGATCGTCGACCATGCGCCGAAGGGCGGCAGCAACCCGATCTCGCTGTTCGAGTCCGGCGCGATCCTGCTCTATCTCGCCGAGAAGACCGGCAAGTTCCTGCCCGCCGATCTCTATGGCCGCTATGATGCGATCCAATGGACGTTCTGGCAGATGGCCGGCCTCGGGCCGATGGCGGGGCAGAACCATCACTTCCGCAACTATGCGCAAGAGAAGCTGCAATATGCCATCGACCGCTATGTGAACGAGACCAACCGGCTCTATGGCGTGCTCAACAAGCGCCTCGCGGACCGCGAATTCGTCGCCGGCGACTATTCGATCGCCGACATGGCGAGCTATCCCTGGGTCGTCGGCTACCAGAACCAGGGCCAGAACATCGACGATTTCCCGCATCTGAAGCGCTGGCTGGAAACGATCCGGGAGCGGCCCGCCACGGTGCGCGCCTATGCCAAGGCGAAAGAGGTCAATCCGAATTTCGGCCAGCCCGCGATCCGCACCGAGGAGGAGCGCAAGATCCTGTTCGGCCAGACCGCGGCGGTGGTGCGGTAGCGCTGTTGTTGCCGTCATTGCGAGCGCAGCGAAGCAATCCATGTCGCCGCGTGCGGAAGCGTGGATTGCTTCGTCGCTTGCGCTCCTCGCAATGACGGCTAGTCTGACGGCCGACATCAGCGGGATTGATCCATGGCCATGAAACTGTTCGAACTCGTCGGCACGGACACGTCCCGTCCGTTCAGCCCGTATTGCTGGCGCATACGGATGGCGCTGGCGCACAAGGGGCTTGGCGCCGAGTCGATCCCCTGGTGCTTCACGCACAAAGAAGCGATCGCGCCGCACAAGTCCGACAAGGTGCCGGTGCTGCTCGACGGTGACACCACGGTGACCGATTCCTGGGCGATCGCCAATTATCTCGAGGACACCTATGCCGACCGTCCCTCGCTGTTCGGCGGCGAGGGCGGGCGCGCCATGGGGCGGATGCTGAACTGGTGGGGCGATGTCACTGTGGTCGGCGGCATCTTCCCGCTGATCGTCGCCGATATCCCCGCGCATCTTGCGCCTGACGACGTCGCCTATTTCCGTAGGACGCGCGAGGCGCGGCTCGGCAAGTCGCTGGAAGAGGCCGCTGCGACCCGCGACCACGCGGTCGAAGGCTTCCGTAGGAGTCTCGATCCGCTGCGGCTGACGCTGCGGACCCAGGCCTATCTCGGCGGCGACAGGCCGAACTATGCCGACTACATCGTGTTCGGCGGCTTCCAGTGGGCACGCGTGGTGAGCCCTTTCAAGCTGCTGGTCGAGAACGATCCGGTCTACGCCTGGCGCGAGCGCCTGCTCGACGCCTTCGACGGCATGGCGCGGAAGTCGCCGGGATACGAGGTGTAGAGTTCACCGTCATTGCGAGGAGCGAAGCGACGAAGCAATCCATGTCTTCACGCGCGGAGAGATGGATTGCTTCGCTGCGCTCGCAATGACGAGTGCTACAGCGCGCCGCGTTCGCGCAGCATCGCCAGCGCCGCGTTGAGGTCTGGCAGCACCGCGGCGCATTTGGCGCGCGTTTCCTCGGTTGGGGGGATCATGTCCGGCACCATCAGCGTGATCGCACCGGCGGCGTGGGCCGCGGTCACGCCATGGTTGGAATCCTCGATCGCGACGCAGGCTTGTGGCTTTACGCGGAGCCGTTGCGCAGCCAAGAGATACAGATCCGGGCTCGGCTTGCAGTGCGTGACGTCGTCCCGCGTCAGGATAGTGTCAAAGCGCGCGCGGATTCCTGCGAGCGTGAGGTGCTGGTCGGCAGAGCGGCGCGAGGAGGAGGTCACGATCGCCATCGGACATTGCGCGGACCGAAGCGCGTCGAGCAGCTCGACGGCGCCGGCCTTCAGCGGCAACCCTGCGCGAAGCATTTCGTCACGGTTGGCGGCGAAAGCCTTGTTGATCTCGGCGAGCGGGAAATCATCGCCGTAGCGCCTCACCAGCATCAGCTCGCATTCCGGTCCGGGGAGGCCGATCATGGCATGACAGAGGGTGACGACATCGTCGGTATAGCCACGCACGTTCAGCGCCGCGACCAGGCTGTCGAAATAGACCTTCTCGGTATCGAGCAGCGTTCCGTCCATGTCGAGCAGGACAGCGCTGATGTCCCAGCGGCTCGTCACGTTGCGGCCGCATCGGTTTGCCGCCTCGCGAGCGCGCGCAGGCAATCCGGGCACAGGCAGTCGCCGCCATCATGGGGCGGCATCGGCAAACGGTAGGGTTCCGCCCCGCACCAGCATTCGCCCGACAGGCTGCAGGTGAAGGCGCTGCCGCAGCGTCTGCAGGAAAGCTGACGCGGGATGCTTTCTTTCCGATTTGTCATGTAACCGGCCGCTCTCCTATTGCGGAATTAATCCGTGGTTCATCCGCATGCGCGCTATGATGTTGCGCTTCTTTGTTTGAGCATGATCTTTTCGGAAAACCGGTTCCCACTTTTCCGGATCATGCAAATCATAGACCGAGGACGCCCGAAGGGAAATCCGATGGCCCGCGATTCGCAAGCAGCCCTTGTTGCGCTCAATCGCTTCGGCTTCGGCGCCCGCGGCGGCGCTTCCGGCGATTTCGTCAACGCGGCATCCGATCCGCGCGGCTTTGTCAAATCAGAACTCAATCGCGCCAATGCCGCGCTCCTGGAGATGCCCGGGCTTTCCTCGACGCCGGCGCTCGGCAAGGCCCTGTTCGACTATCAGTTCGAGATTCAGCAGGCGCGCGACGCCGTCGCAAAATCGGGAGCAGCAACGGAAGCGCCGCCAACGGAACCCAAAGCGCAGCGCCGCAATCCGTCGATATCCTCGATCGCCACGGACATGACGGCCAAGGAGTCGATGGCATCATCCGCCGACGGCAATAACGTGAATGCCGCGATGGCGCGGCCGGATGCGATGCAGCCCAATCCGCCGAAGCCTCCGCCGCAACCGCCCAATGTCATTCAGAAGACGTTTCGCACTGAAGCGCTGGCGCGCATCCAGCGCGCGAGCTTCGCCGATTGCGGATTCGTCGAGCGCCTGGTCGTGTTCTGGTCGAACCATTTCTGCATCTCCGCCAATAAGGGCGGTCTGGCGCGGATCTGGGCTGGCTCGTTCGAGCGCGAGGCGATCCGGCCGCATGTGCTCGGCCGCTTCGCCGACATGCTGATGGCGGTCGAGCAGCATCCGGCGATGCTGTTCTTCCTCGACAACCAGCAATCCTTGGGTCCGGACTCGCGCGCCGGCATCAACCGCAACCGCGGCCTCAACGAAAACCTCGCGCGCGAGATCATGGAGTTGCACACACTCGGCGTCGGCGGCGGCTATACCCAGGACGACGTCACCGCGCTCGCGCGCGTCATCACGGGCTGGACCTTTGCCGGCCGGCAGGGCCAGCTCGGTCCGCCCGGTACCTTTGTGTTCAACGCCAATGCGCATCAGCCCGGCGCGCAGCGCGTAATGGGCAAGGTCTACGAGCAGAGTGGCGTGGCGCAGGGCGAGGCCGTGCTCGCCGATATCGCCCGCCATCCTTCGACGGCAAAATTCATCACCACCAAATTCGCGCGCCACTTCGTGGCCGACGATCCGCCGCCGGCCCTGGTGGCGCGACTGCAGGATGTCTTCGGAAGGACCGACGGCGATCTGAAGGCGCTCGCGACCGCGCTGGTGGATTCCAGTGAGGCGTGGGACGCGCCGCTGACCAAGATGCGCTCGCCTTACGAATTCCTGATCGCCTCCGGCCGGCTGCTCGGGCGCAATCCCGAAGATCCCTCCCGCTATCTGGGCGGCCTCAACGTCCTTGGTCAGCCAATGTGGTCGCCCGCCGGGCCGAACGGTTTTCCCGATACCAGCGCGGCATGGGCCGCGCCTGAAGGCATGAAGCTGCGGCTCGATATCTCGGCGCAGATCGCCTCGCGCCTTGGCGACGGCATCGACCCGCGCGAGCTGCTCGATCTCGTCGCCGCGGATGCCGCCTCGCCGGACACGCGGCGCACCGTCGAGCGCGCGGAATCGCGGCAGCAGGCGCTGGCGCTGCTGTTGATGTCGCCGGAATTCCAGAGGAGGTGACGATGCAATGCTGTGAAGGGCTGCGATCACAGGCCACCTCGCGCCGCTCTCTGCTGCTTGGCGGCGCTGCGTTCGCCGCCTGGGCGTACTTGCCGAAATTTGCGCGCGCGGCTGACGGAGGCGATCCGCGGCTGGTCGTGGTGATCCTGCGCGGTGCGCTGGATGGCCTTGCGACAGTGGCGCCGATCGGCGACCCTGAATACGCCGGCCTGCATGGCTCGATCGCGCTCCGGCCGGACGGCCCGAACGCAGCCGTCATGCTCGACACCTTTTTCGGCCTGCATCCGGCGATGCCGGAATTCGCGCGGATGTATCGCGCCAAACAGGCTGCAGTGATCCATGCGGTCGCGACCTCCTACCGCGAGCGTTCGCATTTCGATGGCCAGGACGTGCTCGAGAGCGGCTTTGCCGGTCCGGGCAGAGTGCAATCCGGCTGGCTCAATCGCGCGCTCGAAGCGCTGCCGAAAGGCGAGCGCGTGACGCGCGCGCTCGCGGTCGGCCCGACGACGCCGCTGGTGCTGCGCGGCGCGGCGCCGACCGTCGGCTGGGCGCCAGTCGCGCTGCCGCAGGCCGATGACGACACCGCGATGCGCCTGCTCGAGCTGTATCAGCATCGCGATCCCGCGCTCGCCTTGGCGCTCACGCAGGGCTTGCAGCTCGAGAAAGTCGCGAAAGGCGACGAGATGAAGCCGAAGCCCGGCACCAATGGCATCGGTGCGATGCGGCTGGTGGCGCGCGGCGCGGCGAAACTGATGGCGGCCGATGACGGGCCGCGGATCGGCGCGCTCGCCTTCGATGGCTGGGATACCCACGCCAAGGAGGGCGGGCCGGTCGGCCGTCTCGCGCAACTGCTTGGCGGCCTCGATGGCGCGCTGGCGGAATTCGAAGGCGGGCTTGGCGACCGCTGGCGCGATACCGTGATCGTGGTTGCCACCGAATTCGGCCGCACTGCGCGCATCAACGGCACCGAAGGCACCGACCACGGCACAGGCACCATTGCGCTGCTCGCCGGCGGCGCGGTGAAGGGCGGACGCGTGATCTCGGATTGGCCCGGCCTGAAACCCGCCGATCTCTATCAAGGCCGCGACCTCGCGCCGACCACCGATTTGCGCGCCGTCATGAAAGGCGTACTGCACGACCAGTTCGGCCTCGCCGAGCGCGTGCTGGCGGAGAGCGTGTTTCCCGACAGCCGCGCCGCCAAGCCAATGCAGGGGTTGGTGGCGGTGGTATAAACCTCTCCCCGCCTTTTGCGGGGAGAGGTCGGAGGCGGCGCGCAGCACCGACTCCGGGTGAGGGGCAGGGCGATGCGTGGCCGCAATGAAAAAATGATCCGAATCGCGAGGTGCTTACGCGCCGATCAAATGGATGCGGAAACAGTGCTCTGGAATCGGCTTCGCAATCGTCAACTGGACGGCCATAAGTTTGCCAGACAGGTTCCGATCGGAGGCTATGTCTGCGACTTCGTTTGTCGTGAGAAGCAGGTCGTTATTGAAGTCGACGGAGGTCAGCACACAACGAGTCCGCGGCGGACGAAATCCGCAACCGTCGGCTCGTCGCCGATGGATACAAGGTACTGCGATTTTGGAACAATGACGTGCTCAGCAATATCGAGGGCGTCTTGATCACAATTCAGGCCGAACTTCGCGGAGAGAGCCCCTCACCCCACCCTCTCCCCGTGAGGGACGGGGAGAGGGAGTGAGAGAGTCCCGCTTACCCCTTCGTAATCTCGTCGATCTGCGCGAGCTCTTCCACGCTCAAATTCCAGTCGATCGCCTTGACGTTCTGCTCGACCTGCTCGACGCGGGTGGCGCCGGCGATCACGCTCGAGACTTGCGGGCGGGCGGCGAGCCACGAGAAGGCGAGCTCCAGCAACGTGTGGCCGCGCTCCCTGGCGAAGGCCTGGAGCTTGTCGACGATGTCCTCGTTGCGCGGCGTGACATAGCGGTCGCGCAGCATCGGCACCTTGCCAAAGCGCGTGTCCGCTGGCGCCACTGCGCCGCGCTGATACTTGCCGGTCAGCAGGCCGCTCGCGAGCGGGAAGAACGGCAACAGGCCCAGATTGTATTCCTGCGCCGCTGGCAGCAGGTCCTTTTCGATATCGCGCACCAAAAGGCTGTATTCGTCCTGGCAGGAGACGAAGCGGTTCACGTTCATCGCACGCGCGACATATTCGGCTTCGGCGATGCGCCAGGACGGGAAGTTCGAATTGCCGATGTAACGCACCTTGCCCTGCCGTACGAGATCGTCGAGCGCGCGCAGGGATTCATCGATCGGGGTCAGCGGGTCGTAATCATGCTGCTGGTAGAGATCGATGTAGTCGGTCTTCAAACGCTTCAAGCTCGCTTCGACCGCCGACATGATGTAGCGCCGCGAGGCACCCTGCTTGGTGCCGTCGGTCGCCATCGGCTTGGAATATTTTGTCGCCAGCACGATGTCCTTGCGGCGATCGCCGAGCACGGTGCCGAGCACCGTCTCCGAGCCGCCCATGCCGGCATAGATGTCGGCGGTGTCGAACAGGGTGATGCCGAGGTCGAGCGCGCGGTGGATCACCTGACGCGAGGTTTCGAGATCGGTGCGCTGGCCGAAATTGTTGCAGCCGAGGCCGACGGCGGAAACGCGTAAGCCCGAGCCGCCGAGATTGCGAATTTGCATGGAGCGATCCGAAAATTGGAGGAAAGAGAATGTATTGTGGCCCGCACGCCAGTTCCTCGCAAGGCGGCGGCGGGCTCGCACATCATCGTCGGCTGCAGTGCAGCCATGAGCGGATGTCGCGCAAAAAAAGCGGCCCCGGTCAGACGCGGCGACTGACGGGGACCGCTCGGGGGGCGTGTGATCCGAGACGGGGGGCCTGATCAAACGCGTAAGAAAGCCTAGCCGTGCTTTGTTACGCGCGGGTGACAGGCAAGTTATCCACAGCCGGCGGCGTGGCTCGCTTAATTCATGCTATTCGGCGGCGCGCAAAGCCGGGCCAAGGGCGCGACCGATGCCGCGGAGGGAGCGATAGTAGTCGGCCTTGGCCGGATCGTCGGTGCTGCGCACCAGATCGGTCACCGGCGTGTAGCTCAGCATGCGGCCGCCGTCGGGCAGCGCCGTGCAACTGAAGCGCAGCACCTGGCCATCGGCGAGGTTGATGTTGATCGGGGTGGAATCGCCGATCCGCATCATCTCGATGCGTCGCGCGATGAAGTCGTTCAATTCGTGCTTCGGCAATTCGTAGGCGCCGGTGTCGCGGCCATGATACATCAGCGCGATGAACGGCGGTTTGCTTTCGGCTTGCTCGTCGGCAAGCGCGAAATAGTCGCGGAAAGCGCGATTGATGAACTCCGCCCGCGTGTCCGAATCCAACAGCACGATGCCGATGTCGACCCGGTCGAGCGCGGCCTTCAGGCGCTCGGCAGTGGCATGATGCTTCTGCTCCCAGGCGAAGGCATCGATCCATTTTCGCCTGAGCAGACCGGTGATGACGGCTGTGACAATGGCGGTCGCCGCCAGCATCGCCATCCGCGCCAGGTCCGACAGGTCGTAGCCTGGCGTGGCGCGATGGTTGAGGAAGAAGATCGCCGAGCCCGCCACCGCGATGGCCGCACTCACGAGTCCCGACGCGATGCCGCCGATGGAACTTGCCAGCGCGACGATGCAAACGAACAAGGGCGCCGGATTCGGCACGGCGGCGAAATGTCTGTCGACGGCGAAGGCGGATAGCGCTGTCGCCATCGTCAGGGCAGGGCCCAGGATCGTGCGCCAGTTCAACTGCATGTTTGCGCCTCGTTACAACCGACGATAGGCGCGCAGTTTGACGACGGATTTCGCTTGCGGCGGGATTTTGCGCGTCACGCTTAAGAGCGGTTTGATGGCGCGCGCCAAGCTTTCGCATTGTTGGAGTCAAATGCTATGCGAATTGCGTCAAACCAGTTCCGTGGCATGGAGCGCTCAAGAAGATCTGCTCGGTCATGCTGTGGCGGACCATTGCAAGAGGATATCGATGCCCACGATTTCGCCGACCATCCTGCCGATCCTGATGCTGTTTGCCTCCAACGTCTTTATGACTTTTGCGTGGTACGGGCATTTGAAGTTCAAGGCGAGCCCGCTGCCGGTGGTGATCATGGTGAGCTGGGGCATCGCCTTCTTTGAGTATTGGCTCGCCGTGCCAGCCAACCGCTGGGGCAGCGCGGTCTATTCGGCGGCGCAGCTCAAGACCATGCAGGAGGTGATCACGCTGGTCGTGTTCGCGGGCTTTTCGGTGCTCTATCTCAAGGAGCCGCTCGGCTGGAACCACGCACTCGGCTTTGCGCTGATCGCCGCCGGCGCGTTCCTGATCTTCCATAGGTTCACGTGATGGGTTGCGGCACTGTTTTGAGTGGAGAGGGAATCCCTGCCGCTCCAAGCGGAACCATCTCGCGCTACTTCGCGGCGCGAGGCAGGACCCGCACCACCGGCGCACCATCCTCGCCACGGGTGCTGGTGACGATCAACAGCGAGGCCGCGAGCAGGATCGCGACGGTCAGTCCAACTGTTACCAGTCCAACAGGTGTCTTCAACATGCTCTGGTCGCGATCTCAGTCATCGCGCCTTGCGTTGGTGACGATTGTAGAAGAGGAAACCACCGGATCAGGTCGAAAGCGGCATCGCCATCGTGACCTCGACACACAGTGACAACGCGCCGATCGTGACCGAAATGGCGATTGCGCTCGCCAGTCGGGACGGGACTGCTGGCGCGGGGCGGCTCTTGGAGCCGGCCGTGCCGGGCGACCATGTCATGGTCAAAATCCTCGCATGCGCGGGCGAATCACCCGCGTTGTCTGGCCCGAGGATTCGCAATCGTCGCCGGCAATATTGCGGCGGTGACCGTGAGAAAAATGGCAGAACCACGGCATAGCGCGAGGTTTTACCCGTAATTCTACGGGCTATGCCCGCAATTCCCGCTATTCAGCCCCTGCCGCGATGCCGGTGGCGTCGTCGAATTCGGCCTCCGGCCGCCAGTCCATCGCGACGAAGCCGGGGACCTGCTCGACCCGCCTGAGCCAGGCACGGATCGCCGGAAAGGTGGCGAGGTCGAAATCGCAGCGGTCAGCGAGGTGGGTGTAGCCGTAGAGTGCGATGTCAGCGACCGTGAGCTGGTCGGCGGCGAAGAAGCGCGCGATCTTGAGATGGTTCTCCATCACCTGCAGCGCGGCATAGCCCCGCTCCATCCAATCCTCCAGCGCATGGGTCTGGAGGTCGCGGCCGCCTTTCACGAGCGATAGCCAGAAATAGGCCGCGCCGATATTGGGCTCCAGCGCATGCTGTTCGAAGAACATCCATTGCAGCGCCTCGGCCCGCTCGATCTTCGACTCCGGCGCGAGCGGCGTGCCGCCGGCGACATACCAGAGGATGGCGTTGGATTCGGCGAGATAGCGGCCGTTCTCGACTTCGAGCAGCGGCACCTGGCCGCTCGGGTTCTTCGCCAGAAACTCCGGCGTGCGGCTCTCGCCGCGCAGGATGTCGACCTCGATGGCCTCATAGGGCGTATTGAGCAGCGCCAGCGCAAGGCGAACCTTGTAGCTGTTGCCGGAGCGCTGCATCGAATAGAGCTTGTACATCTTGCCCGAGTTCACCAATCGAAGCGCGTGAGCGGCAGTTGGCGCCGCAAACGCAACCCCACAATGATGCCGATGGGGGTGCGTCGCAAGAGCTGCGGGATGGAAAAAGTCGAAAACCGCTCCCGCAACGCACGCGTGCAGAATGATTCCATTGGCGCAGCAATGATCACGCCTCTGCTATCAGGTGATGGCAGCGGGTCTGATCGAGGGTCCGCCACGTGAGGCTGCGGCAAAAGTGCCGAGGAAACCCCGCTTTTCGCTTGCCGCTGCACCGCAACAGTCCTAGAAACGAGGTCGCGCTGTTGTTGCGCTTTTCCCAACATAATCCGGAGACGATGATGTCCTTCCTGTCCGCTGCGCTTGACCGTGTGAAGCCGTCCGCGACGATTGCGGTCACGGATAAAGCACGCGCGCTGAAAGCGGCGGGCCGCAATGTCATCGGGCTGGGCGCCGGTGAGCCGGATTTCGATACGCCGGCCAACATCAAGCTGGCGGCCATCCATGCGATCGAGGCCGGCAAGACCAAGTACACCGATGTCGGCGGCATTCCCGAGCTGAAGGAGGCGATCATCGCCAAGTTCGAGCGGGAGAACGGCCTCACCTACAAGCCGAACCAGGTGATCGTCGGCACCGGCGGCAAGCAGGTGCTCTACAACGCGCTGATGGCGACCATCAATCCGGGCGACGAGGTCATCATTCCCGCGCCCTATTGGGTGAGCTATCCGGAAATGGTTGCGCTCGCGGGCGGTGAATCGGTGCCGGTGGTGTGCACGGCCGAGCGCGGCTTCAAGCTCAGCGCGGAGGATCTTGAAAAGGCGATCACGCCGAAGACCAAATGGATCATCCTCAACTCGCCGTCGAACCCGACCGGCGCCGCCTATACGCGCGCCGAGCTGAAGGCGATCACCGACGTGCTGGTGAAGCATCCGCATGTCTGGGTGATGACCGACGACATGTACGAGCACCTAGTCTATGACGACTTCGTCTTCACTACGCCAGCGCAGATCGAGCCGAAACTCTACGACCGCACGCTGACGGTGAACGGCGTCTCCAAGGCCTATTGCATGACCGGCTGGCGCATCGGCTATGCCGGCGGGCCTGCGCAGCTCATCAAGGCGATGGCGACGATCCAGTCGCAGTCGACCTCGAACCCGTCGTCGATCTCGCAGTGGGCCGCCGTCGAAGCGCTCAACGGCCCGCAGGAGTTCATTCCCGTGAACAACAAGGTGTTCAAGGAACGGCGCGACCTCGTGGTTTCGATGCTGAACCAGGCGGCCGGCATCGACTGCCCGCGGCCGGAAGGCGCGTTCTACGTCTATCCGTCCTGCGCCGGCACGATCGGCAAGACATCGCCTGGCGGCAAGGTGATCGAGAACGACGAGGACTTCGTCACCGAGCTCCTGGAGAGCGAGGGCGTCGCGGTCGTGCATGGTTCGGCCTTCGGCCTCGGCCCGGCATTCCGCATCTCCTATGCCACCAAGACCTCCGATCTCGAAGATGCCTGCAAGCGCATCCAGCGCTTCTGCGGCAATCTGCGATAGTTCGATCGGTCGAGCGAGAATGAGAGGCCCGCGCAAGCGGGCCTTTTTCGTGTTCGCACGCTCTCTCTCCGCCGTCATTGCGAGGAGCGTAGCGACGAAGCAATCCATATCGCCATTTGTGGAGGCATGGATTGCTCGGCTGCGCTGAGAAGAAAGTGAGTTCCAAGCCGCTGGCCATGGTCCGCGCCGTCATTCCGGGGCACGCGTAGCGTGAGCCCGGAATCCATCTCACCGCAGACTACGGCGCCCGATGGATTCCGGGCTCGTCCTTCGGACGCCCCGGAATGACAGCGGTGATGGGCGCGTCTCTGCGCATCAGTAACGCTCCGCTGCTTTCATCGATCCGGGTCGGCTTCGCAGGCCGGTCCGAAACTCGCAATGACGGCGGGCTGATCTGACTTCGTATCGTGCGTCCTGAAGATGACCGGTCGCCGCAACTTGGTTGTGTCGCCAATCTGGTACTGCCTTGAGGCTTGTGGCATAGACGGACACGCGCCGCGGGCGGGCGCGGTCCATCGTCTCACCTCACGTCAGATTTTTTCAGCCGGAGATATCTTCATGCGTCGCTGCGTCTTTCGCGCGGGCACGGCCATCGTCATGCTCGCATCCCTCATCGCCGGCGCCAGCGCGCAGCAGCCAGAGCGCGTGCGGGTTGGCGTTCTGGAATGCCGCGGCGGCGCCAGCGTCGGCTTCATCGTGGGGTCGGTCACTCATCTCGGCTGCGTGCTGCGCGCCGAGGGCGTACCGGAGGACCGCTATATCGCGACGATCCAGAAGGTGGGCCTCGATATCGGCATCACCGAGGAGACGGCGCTGGCCTGGGGCGTCTACGCGCCAGTCTCGCGCATCGGGCCCGGTGACCTCTCCGGCAATTATGCGGGTGCGCAGGGCAGCGCGACGCTCGGCGTCGGTGTCGGCGGCAACGTGCTGGTCGGCGGCTCCAACAATTCGATCGCGCTGCAGCCGCTGAGCCTGCAGGGCCAGGTCGGCCTCAACGTCGCCGCCGGCCTAGCGAGCCTGGAACTCCGGCCGGGACGCTAATACAAGCGTGGGCAAAGCGTAGCGACCACCATCCAACCCATGCGTGAGCAGTGCCAGTTGACGCGCCCTCTCCCCTTGTTGTGGGAGAGGGCAGCTCAGGCGCGGGCCACCAACACGTTTGGGTGAGGGGTCCTCTCCACGAGCACTGTCGCCCGCGGAGACAACCCCTCATCCGTCGCGCATTGCATGCGCGACACCTTCTCCCACAAGGGGAGAAGGGAAGGAGTCGTGCACGCTTCATTGCATTACATCGCAACGCAGCGACGTTTTGGCGCGTGTTCCCGCTTGCCAAACGCCCGCGACGGGCGGAGCATTGTTGATTGCCGACCCAATCAAGGGCCGAGCTCCAGACGAGGAGACGGCAATATGGGACAAGACGTCAGAAGTCCCCGAGGTCCACGGTGCATCGCACTGGTGGGCCCTTTCCAAAGCGGTAAGACCACACTACTCGAAGCGATCTTGGCGCGAACCGGTGCGATCCGGACAGCCGGCAGTGTCGATGCCGGAACTTCCGTTGGCGATGCCAGTGCGGAAGCGCGCAATCACAAGATGAGCGTCGGTCTTACCGCCGCCACGACGGCCTTCATGGGCGACAGTTACACCTTCCTCGATTGTCCCGGCTCGGTCGAATTCGCGCACGACATGCGCATGGCGCTTCCCGCGGTCGATGCCGCGGTCGTGGTCTGCGAGGCCGACGAGAAGAAGCTGCCGCAATTGCAGCTCATCCTGCGCGAATTGGAAGAGCTCGCCATTCCCCGTTTCCTGTTCCTGAACAAGATCGATCGCGCCAACAATCGCGTCCGCGAGACGCTCGCGACGCTGCAGCCGGCCTCGCGCGTGCCGCTGGTGCTCAGGCAAATTCCGATATGGAACGGCGATCTGATCGAGGGTTTCGTCGATCTGGCGCTGGAACGCGCCTTCGTCTATCGCGAGCACAAGCCGTCGGAGGTGGTCGCGCTGGAAGGCGGCAATCTCGATCGCGAGAAGGAAGCGCGCTTCTCGATGCTGGAGAAGCTCGCCGACCATGACGACGCGCTGATGGAGCAGTTGCTCGAGGACATCCAGCCGCCGCGCGATGCCGTGTTCGACGATCTCGCCCGCGAACTGCGCGAAGGCGTGATCTGCCCGGTGCTGCTCGGCTCGGCGCTGCGCGAGAATGGCGTGCTGCGCCTGCTGAAGGCGCTGCGCCATGAATCGCCCGGTATCGCCGACACCGCCAAGCGCCTTGGCGCCCCCGAAACCAAGGATGCGCTCGCCTACGTGTTCAAGACGGTGCATTTGCAGCACGGTGGCAAACTGTCGCTGGCGCGGCTGCTCGCCGGCCGTCTCGACGACGGCGCGACGCTGACGTCCTCGTCCGGCGAGACTGGCCGCGTTTCCGGTATCCTCGCCGCTGGCGGCGCGTTTGACACCAAGCGCGCCTCCGCGGAAGCCGGCGATACGGTTGCGCTCGGCAAGATCGACGCGATCAAGACCGGCGACACCGTGGCGAGCGGCAAGACCGCGCCGCCCTCGCTGGTGAAGGTCGAGCCGACCTCGCCGGTGCTCGCGATGTCGGTCGCGGCAACCGACCGCAAGGACGACGTCAAGCTCGGGCAGGCGCTGCTGCGGCTGAACGAGGAGGATCCGTCGCTGACCCAGATCCAGAACGCACGCACGCACGATACCGTGCTGTGGGGGCAGGGCGAGATGCATCTGCGCGTCGCGGTGGAACGGTTGCGTGACCGCTTCGGCGTCAACGTCAAATCGCACCCACCTGCGATCGGGTATCAGGAGACCATCCGGAAACCGATCACCCAGCGCGGCCGGCACAAGAAGCAGTCCGGCGGCCACGGTCAGTTCGGCGACGTGGTGCTCGAGGTAAAGCCCTTGCCGCGCGGTTCCGGCTTCAGCTTCGAGGAGACCGTGGTCGGCGGTGCAGTGCCGCGGAACTATATCGGCGCGGTCGAAGAAGGCGTGGTCGACGGCCTGCAGAAGGGGCCGCTCGGCTTTCCCGTGGTCGACGTCCATGTGTGCCTGACTGACGGTTCCTACCACAGCGTCGACTCCTCCGATCTCGCGTTCCGCACCGCAGCGCGGATCGGTGTCAGCGAGGCGCTGCCGAACTGTCATCCGGTGCTGTTGGAACCGATCCACATGGTCGAAATCGTCTGCCCGACCGACGCCACCGCCAAGATCAACGCGATCCTGTCGGCGCGGCGGGGCCAGATCCTCGGTTTCGACACCCGCGAGGGCTGGGCGGGCTGGGACTGCGTCCGCGCCACCATGCCGGAAGCCGAAATCGGCGACCTGATCGTGGAACTCCGCTCGGCCACCGCCGGCGCCGGCAGCTTCACCCGGCAGTTCGATCACATGGCTGAAGTGACCGGCCGGACCGCCGATCAAATTATTGCGGCGCATCGCGTGGCGGCATAAGTGTTGCTAGGATCATGGCCCCGGATCGAGGGTCATGATCCCCGCATCGCCATGGACGTTGTCGATCTCTCCTTGAAAATGCGGCGGCTGACGCAATGGCTGGACGGCCGTTGTCAGCCCTACCGCCTCGTGCGCCGGCAGTTCGACGGTCCGCCGTTCGGTCACTGCTACGTGACCATCGATCCCGAACGTCAGGCGCCCTTTCCATCCGCCAATCTCAACCGCGTCTATCTCTGCGGCGCTGATCCCGCGATGGCGGATGATGCGGTCCCGCGCTTCATCGATCTATTCACGGCTGAGGGTGTGAAGCGCTTCTTCGTCTGGTTGAGCCCGGGTCCCGATATGGACGTGATGCGGGCGCGGCTCGAGGCGGGCGGCCTGTCGCGCGCGCGTCGCACCGGATATCCGACCTTGTGGCGCACGGCCTGTTCGCCGCTTCATTTCACGACCGATCTTGGCATCCGCGAAGTGACCACCGACGAGATCGACGCCGCGCGCGATCAGCTCGGCGACACGCTGTGGCCGGAATATGCGCGCTCGGCCGGCCGCAGGGGCTTCGTTCACTACATGGCCTTCGACGGCGATCAGCCGGTGGCGATCGCCGCGCTCTGCCTGTTCGAGGACATCGGCTATCTCCTGGCCGCGACCACAGCCGAAAGCCATCGCAAGCGCGGCGCGCAGCAGGCGCTGATAGCGAAGCGGGTCGAACGCGCCGAGCAGATGGGCTGCAGAGTGCAGGTCTCCGAGACCATGTACATGCTGGAACATTCGTACCGTAATCTGCTGCGCGCCGGCTTCACCGAAGCCTACGAGAAAGAGGTCTACGAGTGGACGGCGTGACGCATGCTTGACTCGCGCCGTAACATGACGCTGGCCTGTGCGCTGAGCGCGCTCGCCGGTTATCTTGACGGCATCGGTTATCTGCATCTCGGGGGCCTGTTCGTCTCCTTCATGAGCGGCAATTCGACGCGTCTCGGCGTCAACCTGACCGAGGCGAACTGGTTCGCGGCGGCGCAAACCATCGGCATCATCGTGACCTTCGTGTTCGGCGCGGCGGCGGGCAGCCTGATCGTGCTTGCGCGCGGCGGCCGTCGCCAGACCTGGCTGTTGCTGACGGAAGCGCTGCTGCTCGTCGGCGCCGCGCTCGCCTACACATTCGGCTGGCCGACGGCCGCGGTCGGCGGCATCGTGTTCGCGATGGGGCTGGAGAATGCGATGTTTCAGATCCGCGGCGGCGCCGGCCTCGGCCTCACCTATGTCACCGGCGCGCTGGTCAAGGCTGGCCAACTCCTTGGGGCGGCGCTGACCGGCGGCCCGCGCTGGGCCTGGCTGCCGAACCTCCTGCTATGGGCGGCACTGGTGCTGGGGTCGACCGTCGGCGCGCTCGCTTATCTCCACCTCAATCTGTCCGCGGTCTGGTTCGCCGCTGGCGCCGCCGTCGTGCTTACGGCGTTCGTCGCGGTGCGGGATAAGTGAATGTTGACAGTCCGCATTGCTTGTCCGATTGGACTGCAATGACCGCACCGACCAAAGCCCGCGCCGCATGCCTGATCGGATGGCCGGCCGCGCATTCGCGCTCGCCGCTGATCCATCACTACTGGCTGAGGAAGCTCGGCATCGAGGGCGGCTACAACATCGAAGCGATCCCGCCGGAAGGCTTTGCCGAGTTCGTGTTGCATCTCGCGTTCCACGGCTTCGTCGGCGCCAATGTCACGATCCCGCACAAGGAGCGCGCGCTGGCGCTGTCGCTGCCTGACGAGCGCGCCCGCGCGGTCGGCGCCGCCAACACGCTGTGGTACGAAGCCGGCGAGCTGCGCTCGACCAACACCGACGTCGAAGGCTTCATCAACAATCTCGACGCCTCGGCGCCCGGCTGGGATCAGGCGACGGAGGCGCTGGTGCTCGGCGCCGGCGGCGCGGCGCGCGCCGTGGTGTTCGGATTGCTTGATCGCGGCATGCAGCGCATTCATCTCGTCAATCGCAGCATCGAGCGCGCCCGCGCGCTTGCCGATCAGTTCGGTTCTCGCGTCGAGCCGGCTAGCTGGGATGCGCTTGCCGATCTGTTGCCGCGCGCAGGGCTGC
The DNA here is from genome assembly GCF_059512425.1 of Bradyrhizobium sp. Leo78. NCBI lineage: Bacteria > Pseudomonadati > Pseudomonadota > Alphaproteobacteria > Hyphomicrobiales > Nitrobacteraceae > Bradyrhizobium > Bradyrhizobium sp. Leo78. The sequence goes on along the minus strand of NZ_JCAMOT010000032.1, from coordinate 74,077 downwards.
TCGTGAACACCACCTCACTCGGCATGCACGGCCAGCCGGCGCTCGCGCTCGACGTCGGCTTGCTGCCGTCAAATGCTGTTGTTGCCGACCTCGTCTATGTTCCACTGAAGACGCCGCTGCTTGCAGCCGCCGAGGGGCGCGGATTGAAGACGGCCGACGGGCTGGGCATGCTCCTGCACCAGGCGGTGCGCGGCTTCGAACTGTGGTTCGGCCAGCGCCCGCAAGTGACGCCGGAACTGCGTGCGCTGGTCGAGGACGATCTCACAAAGGCTTGAGGGCAGGAAATATCGCCGCGAAAGCGGGGTCTCTGTAGAGATGATCCACCCGGAGCTCTCGCTATGCCTCCCTACCGTTCCACGCTCACCCGCCCGCTGTTTGCCGTCGCCATGGTTGCGGCATCAACCCTTTATGCGATCGCGCAGCAGCCGCCGGTGTCGTCGCGCCTGCGCGGCACCATCGAAAGCGTCGACGGCGACACAGTCACGGTCAAGTCGCGCAGCGGTGAAGACGTCAAGCTGCATTTGACCAGCGACGCGCGCGTTGCCGGCATCGCCAAGATCGCACTATCCGACATCAAGGTCGGTTCCTTCATCGGCGCTACGACCGTGCCGGGTTCCGACGGCACGCCGAAAGCGGTGGAGGTTCACGTCTTCCCGGAGGACATGCGCGGCACCGGCGAGGGCTCGCGGCCCTGGGACACGCGCCCCAACAGCAGCATGACCAATGCGACGGTCGCCGAATCCGTGGTCAGCAATGACGGCCAAACGCTGCTCGTCAAATACAAGGACGGCGAGAAGAAGATGCTGGTCTCGCCCGATACGCCTGTCGTGACCTACGTCCCCGGCGACAAGTCCGAGCTCAAGGCTGGCGCCAAGATCATCGCATTCACCAAAAAGTCGCCGGACGGCTCGCTCGAGACCAACCGCATCAGCGTCGGCCGCGACGGCATCACACCGCCGATGTAAGTGCGGGTTGCTGTCTCCCCTTCTGGGAGAAGGTGGCGCGCATGAAATGCGCGATGGATGAGGGGTTCTCTCTGCGGGCGGCGGCACTCGCGGAGAGAACCCCTTACCCCGAACGCGCTCGTTGCCGATGCCGGAGCTGCCCTCTCCCACAGGGGGCGAGGGCACATCAATCGGCATCGCGCGCGTGTTGACTTAAACCGCCAGCACCTTGTCGTCGATCTCGGCGATGGTGTTGACGCCGCACAGGCCCATGGTCGTCAGCAGTTCCTTCGCCAGCACGTTGATCGCCTCGGTGACGCCCGCCTGTCCGCCGGCGCCGAGACCGTAGGCATAGGCGCGGCCGATCATGCAGGACTTCGCGCCGAGCGCGAGCGCGCGCATCACGTCCATGCCGGTGCGGATGCCGCCGTCAAACATGACTTCGACCTGCGAGCCGACGGCGTCCACGATCTCGGGCAGCACCTCGATCGAGGAGGGGGCGCCGTCGAGCTGGCGGCCGCCATGGTTGGAGACCACGATCGCCTGCGCCCCGGTCTTGGCCGCGATCTCCGCGTCCTCGACGTCGAGGATGCCCTTGAGGATCAGCTTGCCCGGCCAGATGCTGCGGATCCAGTCGATGTCTTTCCAGTTCAGCGAAGTGTCGAACTGCGAATTGATCCAGGTCGACAGCGACGTGATGTCCTGGTCGATCTTGAGGTGGCCCGCCAGATTGCCGAAGGTGCGGCGCTTGCCGCGCAGCACGCCCGAGACCCAGGCAGGCTTGGTGGCGAAATCGATCAGTTTCGACAGCGACCATTCCGGCGGCACGGTCATGCCGTTCTTGATGTCCTGGTGCCGCTGGCCGATCACCTGCAGGTCGACGGTGAGGACCAGCGCGCTGCACCTGGCGGCGATGGCGCGCTCGATCAGCGCCTTGATGAAGCCGCGGTCCTTCATGACGTAGAGCTGGAACCAGAACGGCTTGTCGACGGCGGCCGCAATGTCCTCGATCGAGCAGATCGACATCGTGCTCTGCGTGAACGGAATCCCTGCGGCCTGTGCGGCGCGGCAGGCATAGATCTCGCCATCGCCATGCTGCATGCCGAGCAGGCCGACAGGGGCGAGGATCAGCGGCATCGCGGCCGGCTCGCCCAGGATCGTGGTCCTGAGGTCACGCTTGGAGACGTCGACCAGGATGCGCTGGCGGAATTTGATCTGCTGAAGATCCTCGCTGTTGGCGCGCAGCGTGTCCTCGGTATAGGAGCCGCGGTCGGCATAGTCGAAAAATGCCTTCGGCACGCGGCGCTTGTGTAGCTGGCGCAGATCTTCGATGCAGGTGATGTGCTTCATGGACGCTCCCGGCCCGTCTTGTATTTCGCGAATGCGCCGTCATCTAGCATGGTTGGATCATCTGCCAAATCGCCCCGCGAAATCCGACCTAGTAGGAGGCCACCATGACCGGATCGACCCCCAAGCCGAAAGATGCCGAGAGCGAAAAGCGGGCGCTCGAGGAGTCCCTGGAGGAGGGGTTGGAGGAGACTTTTCCGGCCTCCGACCCGGTCAATGTGACCCAGCCGGCGCCGTCCAAGGACGACCATCACATCCTCCGCAAGCGCTAGAGTGGCTGCCGGCCGCTGTCCGTAGGAACTCCGGCCTCCGAAATATACATTATTTTACAATATATTAACCTAAACTCTTGCCTTCAGGCGACGGTAATGATTCATCATATATTTTGAAGCCGTCTTGGCGGCCGACGCACTATAACGCCTGCCTGATGATGTTTCGGGCTTCTCGCTGAGGTGGCTGGAGAAGCCCAGGCCTTACTTGGGGGTGATATGAGCCGTAAATATTTCGGGACCGACGGGATTCGTGGCCGTGCCAATGGTCTGATTACGCCGGAGCTCGCCCTCAAGGTGGGGCAGGCCGCCGGCCTGGTATTTCAGCGCGGCGACCATCGCCATCGCGTGGTGATCGGCAAGGACACGCGGCTGTCCGGCTACATGATCGAATATGCCATGGTCGCGGGCTTCACCTCGGTCGGCATGGACGTGCTGCTGCTCGGCCCGATGCCGACGCCGGCGGTCGCGATGCTCACCAAGTCGATGCGCGCCGATCTCGGCGTGATGATCTCAGCCTCCCACAATCTGTTCGAGGACAACGGCATCAAGCTGTTTGGGCCGCAAGGCTTCAAGCTCTCCGACGACGTCGAGAAGCAGATCGAACAACTGCTCGACGAGCCGATCGAGCGCCGGCTCGCTCAGAGCGCGAGCCTTGGCCGCGCCCGCCGCATCGACGGCGTCCATGACCGCTACATTGAATTCGCCAAGCGCACGTTGCCGCGCGAATTGAGCCTCGATGGCCTCCGCGTCGTGATCGATTGCGCCAATGGCGCCGCATACAAGGTGGTGCCGGAAGCGCTGTGGGAGCTCGGCGCCGACGTCGTGCAGATCGGGGTCGAGCCCGACGGCTTCAACATCAACAAGGAATGCGGCTCCACCGCGCCGGAAACGCTGGCCAAGAAGGTGCGCGAGATGCGCGCCGATATCGGCATTGCGCTCGATGGCGACGCCGATCGCGTGATCCTGGTCGACGAGCGCGGTCATGTGGTCGACGGCGATCAGTTGCTCGCAGTGATCGCGCAGAGCTGGAAGGACGAGGGCCGGCTCGCCAAGCCCGGCATCGTCACCACCGTGATGTCCAATCTCGGGCTCGAGCGTTTCCTGCAGGGCATTGGCCTCGACATGGTGCGCACGCCGGTCGGCGACCGCTATGTGCTCGAGCGGATGCTGAGTGATGGCTACAATCTCGGCGGCGAGCCGTCGGGCCACATCATCCTTTCCGATTACGCCACCACGGGCGACGGCTTCGTCGCCGCGCTGCAGGTGCTTGCCGTGGTGCAAAAGCTCCGCCGCCCGGTGTCGGAAGTCTGCCACCGCTTCGATCCGCTGCCGCAGATCCTGAAGAATGTGCGTTATCGCAGCGGCAGGCCGCTCGACGATGCCGAGGTCAAGTCCGCCATCGTCGACGCCGAGAAGCGGCTCAACGGCCACGGTCGCCTCCTGGTCCGCTCCTCCGGCACCGAGCCGGTGATCCGTGTGATGGGCGAGGGCGACGACCGCCTCCTGGTCGAGGAAGTCGTCGATCACATCGTCTCCGCACTCGGCCATGCCGCGGCTGCTGCTGCGTAACACAGTAGAGAAGCGGACGCGCCCACCTCGCCCCGCTTGCGGGGAGAGGTCGGATCGCATCGCAGATGCGATCCGGGTGAGGGGGAGCCTCCGCGAATTCGTCGGTCACCGTGTTCGCGGAGAGAGCCCCTCACCCCAACCCTCTCCCCGCGAAGGGCGGGGAGAGGGAGAAGCACCGCCATCGCTTCTCTAAATGCTCTTGATCCAGCGCGCGCCGGTAGCATCGCAGCCATCATCTATTGTCGGTGGTCGCAGCGTTTGCTGCGGCGTAAGCAGCACCGATTGCCGCTTCGCCGCTCCCTGCCAGGAATTTCCGTTGAACAAGCCCGTTGCCGTCTCAGAAGAAGCGCTGGCTGAACCGGTGCTGGTATCAGACGTGACGCCGCGCGTGGCAGCCCGCGCGACCGCGGGGGGGCCGGCTTACATCGTACTGGCGGGCATCAGCTTCTCGCACTTCCTCAACGACACCATGCAGTCGTTGATCGCCTCCGTCTATCCGATACTGAAGGACGCCTACGCGCTGGACTACACGCAGATCGGCATGATCACGCTGGCGTTCCAGTTCACGGCGTCGCTGCTGCAGCCGCTGGTCGGGCATTTCACCGACAAGAAGGCGCAGCCGTTCTCGCTTGCGATGGGCATGGGCTTCACCTTCTTCGGCCTGCTGCTGCTCGCTGGCGCGCATCACTACGGCATCATCCTGATCGCGGCGTCGCTGGTCGGGCTCGGTTCGGCGGTGTTCCATCCGGAATCGGCGCGGATCGCGCGGCTCGCTTCGGGCGGCCGTTACGGCTTTGCGCAATCGGTGTTCCAGCTTGGCGGCAGCTTCGGCACCTCGATGGGTCCGGTGCTCGCGGCGCTGATCGTGGTGCCGTTCGGGCAGCCCTCGATCGCGTGGTTCTCCTCGATTGCGGGTCTTGCGATCCTGATCCTGTGGCGCATCGGTGCCTGGTACAAGCCGCAGATCGTGACCAAGAAGGCGGCGGTCGTCGAGCGGCACCCGGACGCGCCCACCGGGCGGCGGGTGACGATCGCGCTCGCCGTGCTGGTCGCGCTGTTGTTCTCGAAGCAGCTCTATGTCTCGAGCCTCTCGAGCTATTACATCTTCTATCTGATCGAGAGGTTCGACGTCTCGACGCAAGCGGCGCAGTTCTATCTCTTCATCTTCCTTGCAGCGAACGCAGCTGGCGCCTTCGTGGGCGGACCGCTCGGCGACCGTTTCGGCCGCAAATACGTGATCTGGTTTTCGATCCTCGGCGCGCTGCCGTTCACGCTGGCACTGCCCTATGCCGGCCTCGTCACCAGCGCCGTGCTCAGCGTGTTCATCGGCCTGATCATCTCGTCGGCGACGCCCTCCATCATCGTGTTCGCGCAGGAACTGATGCCGCATCGCTTCGGCATGATTTCCGGCCTGTTCTTCGGCTTTGCCTTCGGCATCGGCGGTTTGGGCGCGGCGGTGCTCGGCAAGCTTGCCGATCACACCGACATCGCCTTCATCTATCAGCTCTGCGCGTTCCTGCCGGCGATCGGGTTGCTTGCGGTGTTCCTGCCGAAAATGCCGAACCACGCGCATTAAAGCGTTTTCGAGCGAAGCACGCCCTCGGACTTGATCCGAGAGTGGATTCCGGTTCGCGTGAAGAAATCGCGTCAAGACAAGAGCCAAGATTTCGTCAACGCATCGTTAGCATTTGTGGCGCGACCGCTTTCCGTTCGACAGCGGGAATAGCGCAATACCGCGAGCTTTCGGGAAAATCGTCAGAGGTTGTCAACCTTAATAATTAGGGTTAAGCGCCGCTTAAGCATTTAGTGCCATCGTCCGGCCGTGGGTTTTCAGACGTGAGGCTTCCCTGCTCGCCTCACTGGCCAAAAGGACGAAGCCAATGCGTTGCGTTAAATCTCTCTTTGCCGCTGGTGCGGTCTCCTTGATTTCCTCGGTGGCATTCGCCGCCGATATGCCGATCGCGCCGCCTCCGGCCTATGGACCGCCGCCGGTAGAAGATTTCGGCGGCTGGTATCTGCGCGGCGATATCGGCTTCAGCAATCAGAGCGTAAAGGAAGTGCGCAACGGCAACAACGCCTTGTACGCGCCGCTGCTCTCCTTGAACCAGCAGACCGGGTTCGATACCGGCGGCATCTTCGGTCTTGGTGTCGGTTATCAGTTCAACAACTGGTTCCGCGCCGACATCACCGGTCAGTATCGTGGAAGGACGAATTTTCACGGACAGGATCTCGTGACCTATCCGCTTGGCGGCGGAGTTATTGGCGCAGGGTCCGACAACTACAACGCAAGCAAGTCGGAATGGCTTGTCCTTGCCAACGCCTATGTCGATCTCGGCACCTGGTGGTGCGTGACGCCGTTCATCGGCGCCGGTGTTGGCGCAGCGCGCGTGACCGTCTCCAATTTCACTGATCAAGGTCTTGCCGATTTCTCTCCCGGCGTGATTGCGCCGGGCTTTGCGACCGCCGCTTCGGCTTCCAAGTGGAATTTCGCATGGGCGGCGCATGCAGGTCTTGCCTACAAGGTCAGTCCAAACCTGACGCTCGAAGTCGCCTATAGCTACGTCGACCTCGGTTCGGGACTGACCGGACCCGTGACGACGTTCCAGGGCTTCACGACCAACAATCCGATGAACTTCAGGGATATCACCTCGCACGATCTCAAGCTCGGCGTGCGCTGGAATCTGGACAGCCCGCAGCCGGTCTACGCACCGCCGCCGCTGGTGCGCAAAGGTTAATACGAACCTTCATCGGTTAACGATTGCAAACGGCGCGGGATGCTCCCGCGCCGTTTTCGTTTTGTGGAAAGCGCAGCGTCCATCACGCGGAAGATTGTGGCAAACGCGGCGCGTGACAACCATTGGTTAAGGTTAACGAGCGATGATCGTCTCCGGGTTTGGTTAAGTCGATTTGGGGGCGTGGGCGATGCGTAGGTTTCTGCTGGCGGCGGCAATGTGTGGCGCGGTGACGAGCGCGCAGGCCGCCGATCTTCCCGATCTCCCGGTGCTTCGCGGCAGCTTCACCGATGGGCTGACAACCTCCAGAGCTTACTGGGAAGGTCTCTACATTGGTGGCCAAGCCGGCTACGGATCATCCGATGCCAATTTCGACAGCAAGCCGTCATCTTTGATCTCCTCGCTGATTTCCGACAACATTGTCCAGCAGATGGGCGTTGCGCAATGGAATCTCGGTCTCGGAAAGCAGACGGCGCGTTCGTCCGCATACGGAGCCTTTGTCGGATACAACTGGCAATGGAGTGACGTCGTGCTCGGCCTGGAGGCGAGCTACGTGCACGGCAGCTTCGGCGGCGCGGCCAGCGCCAGCAAGGAGCTTGTGAGCGGCGCCCCTCTCACCGACACCCGCTACCATGACGTCGGAGTCACCTCGGCGTCCTCGATCTCGATCTCGGACATCGCGACGTTCCGGGGGCGCGCAGCCTATGCGTTCGGATGCTTCCTACCTTATGCGTTCGGCGGCTTCGCGCTAGGCAAGGCCGACATTTCGCATAGTGCACTCGTTACGGACGCGGTGAGTGCCGATCCGTTTGGACCTTTCAGGCCGTTGATGCCATTGCGCGCGACTGATGCCGTGCACAATCACCTGATCTACGGCTACACCGCCGGCCTTGGCATCGACATCAATCTGGTCGGGGGCCTCTTCATGCGCGCGGAATGGGAATACATCCGCTTCACCACAACGGTCGATGCCAACATCAACACAGTGCGCGCCGGTCTCGGCTACAAATTCTAGGCGCATTTGTGCCCCATGTGTTGACAGCTTCTGTTTCCACTGGTGCTCTGTCATTCGGGAGCAGGACAGCAGCCAGCCATGAAAATCTACGGTGACGACAACTCGGGCAATTGCCTGAAGGTGAAATGGGTGTGCGATTACCTCGCGCTGCCCTACACATGGATCGACGTCGACATCCTCAGGCAGGAAACGCGCAGTGCGGACTTCCTGAGCATGAACAGCGCCGGACAGGTGCCGACGATCGTGCTCGACGACGGCCGCGCTTTGGCGCAGTCCAACGCCATCATCCGCTATCTCGCCCGTGGCAGCGACCTCATCCCGTCAGATGATTTCGCCGCCGCGAAGATGGATGAGTGGCTGTTCTGGGAGCAATACAGCCACGAGCCCTATATCGCCGTGTGCCGGTTCCAGATGCGCTATCTCGGCAAATCCGCTTCCGAGCTCGATCCTGAGAAGGTCAAGCGCGGCCATGCGGCGCTGGCGCGGATGGAGCAGCAGCTTGCGTTGACGCCCTTTCTGGCCGGCGAGTCGCTCTCGCTCGCCGATGTGGCGTTGCTCGCCTACACGCGGCTCGCGCATGAGGGCGGCTTCGATCTCGGCGGCTATCCCGCGCTTGGCCGCTGGATCAATGAGGCCGAGAACTCACTCGGGCTTGTGCCAGCACGCTAATTTTTTCGGAACACATCATGGCAACTGCGTCCTCGATCACGATCCGCCGCGCCCGTCGCGACGATGTTCCCGTCATCGTCGGCATGCTTGCGGACGATCGGCTTGGCAGCGCGCGCGAGCGGATCGAGGATCCCTTGCCTCAATCCTATTTCGCCGCCTTCGAGAAGGTCGATCGCGATCCGAATTTCAAGCTCGTGGTCGCCGAGGACGCTGACGGCGCAGTGGTCGGCTGCCTGCAACTATGCATCCTGCCGGGCATAAGTTCGCAAGGCGCCTCGCGCGGCCTGATCGAGGATGTGCGCGTTGCAACCCACTGCCGCAGCCGCGGCATCGGCGAGCAGATGGTGCAATGGGCGATCACTGAAGCGCGCGCGAGCGGTTGCATCCTCGTCGAACTGCTGACGCATCACACCCGCACCGACGCGCAGCGCTTCTATGAACGGCTTGGATTTCAACGCAGTCATATCGGCATGACGATGCGCTTCTGACTTGCGCCAAGTTGCGCGGGCAAGATCGCTGATCGCAGTGGTAGTCGTCGCTCTGCGTTCCGGTTAACAAGCGATAAACTACGCCGGCCTCCGTAATTTTACGGCCGGGAACGCTGCTGCTAGTTACGCGTCTCCCAGCGGCAGAACATGATCCGCAAGAGATCATGATCAAGCAAAGATCGAACGCGATGCCGGTCCAAAGTCTTCGCGTTCTGGGACAGCTTGGGGATATTTCAGATGAAGCGATATTCAATCGTCAGGGCGGGCAACGAATACATCGTGCAGGCCGATGAAAAGAGCATCATGAGAGTCTCCAGCCGGCGGAAGGCCGTCAAGCTGGTGAACGATGCGGCCGGACTGCTTGATCAGGCGCCATCGCCCGACGAGGCGCCATCAATCGCCTGTGATCATCAGGAAGTTCCTTGACGAGTCTTTACCCTTCCACTATCTCCGACGGCGGGAAACCTCTCCCCACCGAGAGGCAGCTATCTGGAAGGGTAGATCATGACTGCAGCGAAGCCCGCTTCGCGGCCGAACGTGCCGCATTTCTCCTCCGGCCCCTGCGCCAAGCGCCCCGGCTGGACTCCCCAAAATCTCAAGGACGCCGCGCTCGGCCGCTCGCATCGCGCGAAGATCGGCAAGGCCAAGCTCAAGCAAGCCATTGAGCTGACGCGCGAAGTGCTGGAGGTGCCGGCCGACTACAAGATCGGCATCGTGCCAGCCTCCGACACCGGCGCTGTCGAGATGGCGCTGTGGTCGCTGCTCGGTGCGCGGCCCGTCACGACGCTGGCCTGGGAATCGTTCGGCGAGGGCTGGGTCAGCGACATCGTCAAGGAACTGAAGCTCAAGGACGTTACCAAGCTCAACGCCGGCTATGGCGAGATCCCGGATCTCTCCAAGGTCGATCCGGCAAGTGACGTCGTCTTCACCTGGAACGGCACCACCTCTGGTGTCCGCGTGCCGAACGCCGACTGGATCAGCGCGACCCGCGAAGGCCTCACCATCTGCGACGCGACCTCGGCGGCATTCGCGCAGCCGCTCGACTGGCCGAAGCTCGACGTCATCACCTTCTCCTGGCAGAAGGCGCTGGGCGGCGAGGCCGCGCATGGCATGCTGATCCTCTCGCCGCGCGCGGTGGAGCGGCTCGAGACCTACAAGCCGGCCTGGCCGCTGCCGAAGATCTTCCGCATGACCAAGGGCGGCAAACTCAACCAGGGCATCTTCGAAGGCGAGACCATCAACACGCCTTCAATGCTGTGCGTGGAGGACTATCTCGACGCGCTCGCCTGGGCGAAATCGATCGGCGGCCTGAAGGCCCTGATCGCGCGCGCCGACGCCAGCACCAAGGTGCTCGCCGACTGGAAGGCGCGGACGCCGTGGATCGATTTCCTGGCCAAGGATCCCGCGATCCGTTCCAACACCTCGGTGTGCCTGAGGATCACGGATCCCGCGATCACCTCGCTCGCGCCGGACCTGCAGGCCGACTTCTGCAAGAAGCTGGTTGCCCTGGTTGAGAAGGAGAATGCGGGCTTCGACTTCGCGCACTATCGCGATGCGCCGGCAGGCCTGCGCATCTGGTGCGGCGCCACCGTGGAAGCCAAGGACGTCGAGCTGCTCACGCAGTGGATCGACTGGGCCTTCGCTGAGACCAAGGCCTCGCTGCCGAAGGCCGCGTAAGTAACGTCACCTCTTCATCGTCATGGCCGGGCTTGACCCGGCCATCCATCACGAAAAGAAGATGGACTCGCGAGGCAGGTTCGCGGGTGACGCCATCAGTGCATCGTCCATCGAGGGACCACTCCCATGAGCAAACCCAAAGTTCTCATTTCCGACGCCCTGTCGCCCGCGGCCGTGCAGATCTTCAAGGATCGCGGCGTCGAGGTCGACTTCCAGCCCAATCTCGGCAAGGACAAGGAAAAGCTCGCCGAGATCATCGGCAACTATGACGGCCTCGCGATCCGCTCGGCGACCAAGGCGACCGCCAAGATCATCGAGAAGGCCACCAGGCTGAAGGTGATCGGCCGCGCCGGCATCGGCGTCGACAATGTCGAGATCCCGGCGGCGACGGCCAAGGGCATCATCGTGATGAACACGCCGTTCGGCAATTCGATCACGACCGCCGAGCACGCGATCACGCTGATGCTGGCGCTGGCCCGCGAGATCCCGCAGGCCGACACCTCGACGCAGGCCGGCAAGTGGGAGAAGAACCGCTTCATGGGGGTGGAGATCACCAACAAGACGCTGGGCGTAGTGGGCTGCGGCAATATCGGCTCGATCGTCTGCGACCGCGCGCTCGGCCTGCGCATGAAGGTGATCGCCTTCGATCCGTTCCTGTCGCCGGAACGCGCCAAGGATATCGGGGTCGAGAAGGTCGAGCTCGACGATCTCTTCAAGCGCGCCGATTTCATCACCCTGCACACGCCGCTCACCGACAAGACCCGCAACATCATCGATGCCGCAGCGCTTGCGAAGATGAAGCAGGGCGTCCGCATCGTCAATTGCGCCCGCGGCGGCCTCGTCGACGAGCAGGCACTGGTCGACGCGCTCAATTCCAAGCATGTCGCGGGCGCCGCCTTCGACGTGTTCTCCGAGGAGCCGGCGACCTCGAACATCCTGTTCGGCCATCCCAACGTGATCTGCACCCCGCATCTCGGCGCGTCCACCACGGAAGCGCAGGAGAATGTCGCGCTGCAGGTCGCCGAGCAGATGTCGGATTATCTGCTCACCGGTGCGATCTCCAACGCCATCAACTTCCCCTCGATCACGGCCGAAGAGGCGCCGAAGCTGAAGCCGTTCATCGAGCTCGCCGAGAAGCTCGGCTCGTTCGCCGGCCAGCTCACCGAGAGCGGCATCGTCAAGACCCAGATCACCTATGAGGGCCATGTCGCCGAGATGAAGATCAAGGCGCTGACCTCGGCGGTGCTGTCGGGCCTGCTGCGGCCGATGCTGGGCGACGTCAACGTCGTCTCCGCGCCTGTCGTTGCCAAGGAGCGCGGCATGGTGGTCGACGAGGTGACGCGCGCCGCGCAGAGCGACTATGAGAGCCTGATCACCGTGACCGTGACGACGGAGCGGCAGGAACGCTCGGTGTCCGGCACCGTCTATCACGACGGCAAGCCGCGGCTGGTCGACATCAAGGGCATCCGCGTCGACGCCGAGTTCGGCAAGTCGATGATCTATGTGACCAACGAGGATAAGCCGGGCTTCATCGGCAAGTTCGCAAGCCTGCTCGGCGACGCCAAGATCAACATCGCGACCTTCCATCTCGGCCGCGTCGCGCAAGGCGGCGACGCGATCGCGCTGGTCGAGGTCGACGGCCCGGTTCCGGCGGACGTGCTCGCCAAGGTGCAGGCGCTGCCGCAGGTCAAGCAGGTCAAGGCGCTCGCGTTCTGAACGCACGAGGTGCCAATTGCCGCGCCCTCGCCCCTTGTGGGAGAGGGCAGCTCCGCCGTCAGCACCAGACTCATTCGGGTGAGGGGTTGTCTCCACGAGCGCCGTCGCCCGTGGAGACAACCCCTCATCCGTCGCGCATTGCATGCGCGACACCTTCTCCCACAAGGGGAGGAGGGAAGGCAGTCCCGCCGCTAGATCCAGATATTCCGACCTGCGGAACAACAACGCCGTCTCCGGCATCGGAGGCGGCGTTTGTCGTTTGGCACCCAACAAAATCCGTGTACGAATGGGCCAAGACCGGTCATATCAGGCCGTCCGAACAAGGGAGAAAACACAATGCGTGAAGCCGTTATCGTTTCCTATGCACGCACGGGCCTGGCGAAGTCTGCCCGCGGTGGGTTCAACATCACCCCGCCGATGTCGCTGGCGGCGCACGCCATCAAGCATGCCGTCGAGCGCGCCGGCGTCGACAAGGAATATGTCGAGGATTGCTATCTCGGCAATTGCGCCCACGGCGCGCCCAATATCGGCCGTCAGGCCGCGCTGCTCGCCGGCCTGCCGAAGTCGACCGCGGGTGTCTCGGTGAACCGCTTCTGCTCCTCGGGGCTGCAGACCATCGCGATGGCCGCCAACTCGATCCGTTCCGATGGCGCCGAATGCATCGTCGCCGGCGGCGTCGAGAGCATCTCGATTCCGGGCGGCGGCACGCCGAAGGAGTCGGTCGATCCTGAGCTGCTCAAGACCGCGCCCGACATCTTCATGGCGATGATCGACACCGCCGACATCGTCGCCGAGCGCTACAAGCTGAGCCGCGAATATCAGGACGAGTTTTCGCTAGAGTCGCAGCGCCGCATGGCGGCCGCACAGCAGGCGAACAAGTTCAAGGACGAGATCGTCCCGATGAAGACCCAGATGAAGGTGGTCGACAAGGTGACGAAGGAAGAGAGCATCAAGGACTATGTCGTCGACCGCGACGAGTGCAACCGTCCCGACACCACGATCGAGGGTCTCGCGAAGCTCGAGCCGGTGAGGGGCGCCGGCAAGTACATCACCGCCGGCAATGCCAGCCAGCTTTCCGACGGCGCCGCCGCCGTGGTGCTGATGGAAGCCAAGGACGCCGAGAAGCGCGGCCTGGAGCCGCTGGGCCGCTTCGTCGCCTGGGCGACCGCCGGCTGCGAGCCGGATGAGATGGGCATCGGCCCGGTGTTCGCGGTGCCGAAGCTGTTGAAGCGCCACGGCCTGAAGATCGACGACATCGATCTCTGGGAGCTCAACGAAGCCTTCGCCAGCCAGTGCCTCTACTGCCGCGACCAGCTCGGCATCGATCCCGAGAAGTACAATGTCAATGGCGGCTCGATCGCGATCGGCCACCCCTTCGGCATGACCGGCGCGCGCCTCACCGGCCACCTGCTGCAGGAAGGCCGCCGCCGCAAGGCCAAGTGGGGCGTCGTCACCATGTGCATCGGCGGCGGTCAGGGCGGCGCCGGGCTGTTTGAAATCTATAGCTGAGAACGGCTTCGGCTGAACGCGAGATGAACCAAAGCACGGCGCCCCCAAGCGCCGTGCTTTTTTTGTGGGCCGCGCTCTCCCCTCCCGTCATTGCGAGCGCAGCGAAGCAATCCATTGCCAGCCTCGAACGCGGACGGATGGATTGCTTCGCTGCGCTCGCAATGACGGGGGAGGGATTAGCGCGCAACTGGATACCGCAGGTTTGTGGTCTCCATCTTTGTGGCACCGCAATCGAACCGGTTTCTTTCTCGCTGCGTCTCACCACCGATGGGGGTGTGACATCAGCCACTGTCCGGCAGTGCCGACAGGCTGAAGTCTGCGCGCTATGCAGGAAAGGAATCCAATGCGTTTGATTGCCAATTGTCTTGTCACCACCAGTCTGGTGCTGGTCACCGCGCTTGCCGCTTTGCCGGCGCGCGCGGCTGACATCGATGCATCTTCGACGGTGGATGCGGTGACCGTCTATCCCGATGGTGCGAGTGTCACCCGCGTCATCACGCTCGATCTGCCGTCCGGCGACAGCACGCTGATCGCCAGGGATTTTCCGCTGTCGCTCGATCCATCCTCGCTGCGCGTTGAAGGCGACGCCGACGGCAAGCTGACGATCGGCTCGATCGACACGCGCCAGCCGCGCGCGGCGCCGCCGGTCAACCTGCCCGAGCTCGACAAGCGGATCGAGGCGCTGAAGGACGAGCACGCCAATCTGCAAGGCGCGATCGACGCCGCCAGGGCCCGCCGCCAGTTCGCCGCGCGTTTTGCCGAAGCCGCCCCGGTTGGCATCGGCGAGAAGGGCGAGGCGCGGCCGCTGTCCGAATGGCGCGCCGCTTTTGCCGCCGTCTCCGAGGAGATCGCGATCGCCGATACCGCGATCCGCGAAGCCGAGCGCAAGCAGCGCGATCTCGACCGCGAGATCGCGCGGCTGGAATCCGACCGCGCCGCCAAGCCGCCGAGCAAGCTCGAGGTCCGTATCGACCTCGCCGCCGCGACTGCTGCGAAAGCCACCCTGCGCGTCACCTATTCGGTGCGCAATGCGCGCTGGGCGCCGATCTACGACGCGCGTCTCGATACCGGCGCGAAAGACCGAAAGCCCTCGCTGGAGCTGGTGCGCCGCGCCGAGATCACGCAGTCGACCGGCGAGGACTGGTCGAACGTCGCGCTCGGCGTCTCCACCGTGCGCATTGCCCGTGGCGGCAGCGCGCCCGAATTGAATTCGCTGCTCGTGCAGTATCCTCAGCCTCCGCGCCCGGTGCCGCTGTCAAGCGCCGTGCCGGAGCTGGCGCGGCCGGCGACCGCACTGCGCTCGGCGCCAGCCGCAAAGGCCGCCGAGGCGTTCGATGCGCGCGAGCGCGCCGACGAGCAGCAGGCGGTGGCCGAGATCGGCGACTTCCAGGCCACCTTCAAAATCCCCGGCCGCGTCAGCCTCGGTGCCAGCGAGGGAGCCAAGAGCCTGCGCATCGGAAGCCACGTGATCGCGCCCGAGCTGACGATCCGCGCCGTGCCGGTGCTCGATCCGACGGCGTTCCTGGAGGCGAGCTTCAAGCAGGCCGAGGACGCGCCGCTGTTGCCCGGCCGCGTCGCGATCTATCGTGATGGCGTCTTCGTCGGGCGCAGCAAAATCGCGTCCGCCGGCAAGGGCGAAACGGTGCGGCTCGGCTTCGGCGCCGACGACAAGGTCAAGGTCGAGCGCTCGGTGGTCAAGCGCAACGAGGGCTCGGCGGGTCTGATCGTGACGACATCGAAGACCGACGAACGCGCGTTCAAGACCAGCATCCGCAACGGCCATGATTTCCCGATCCGCGTCGCGATCGAGGATCAGCTCCCGGTCAGCGAGAGCGAGGAGATCGTGGTCGAGATGCTGCCGCAGACCACGCCGCCGACCGCGACCAATCTGCGCGACAGGCGCGGCGTGCTGCAATGGACGTTCGATGCGAAACCAAGCGAGCTGAAGGAGATCAACTTCGCCTGGCGCATCCGCTGGCCCAAGGACAAGGGCGTCGTGATGACGCCGGCGGGGTAGGTGGTTCTTACCTCGCCCCGCTCTTGCGGGGAGAGGTCGGATTGCGAAGCAATCCGGGTGAGGGGCTCTCTCCGCGAATACATCTGCCACCGTAATCGTGGAGAGAGCCCCTCACCCCAACCCTCTCCCCGTGAAGAACGGGGAGAGGGAGTCACTCACTTCGCCTTCAGGAACTCACCCACTTCCAGCAGCACGAACTCGTTGTCGTCGGCCTTGTTGGGATCGCGGCTCGAGGAGAACGGCAGGTTGTTGTCGTTGCCGACGATGATGTGGGTGTCGTCGACCTTGTCGACGTTCTCGATGGTGAAGAACGGGAAGGTCAGCACGCCGTCATTGAGCGGCTTCTTCGCCTTCTTGTCGGGATCGCGGATCTTCATCAGGTCGATATAGGCGACCTTGCGCACGGGTTTGCCGACATTGGCATCCGAGAGCTCGACCTTGTAGACGCGCTTGAACTTGGCGAGATCCGGGAAGCAGTTCTCGCCGCGCTGTCCCTGCGGGCACGCCTTGTCCGCGGTGCCTTCGCCATTGTCGCGCTCGATGATCAGGCCTTGGATCGGGTCGATCATGTTGAAGTCGCCGATGGCATTGCCGTTCTGCTCGAACACATATTGCCAGTAGCGGCCGGTGAATTTCTCGTTCGCGACGTCGAACTCGAGGATGCGAGAGGCTTCCTTGCCGTCGACCTTCTCCCAGTCCTTCTTCTCGGCATCCCACAGCGGGCCCTCGAGCAGGCCGTACAGGAACTTGCCGTCCTTCGAGGAGGCAAAGCCTTCGTAGCCCTTGGAGCGGCGCAGGTTGACGGTGGTGTAGCTGGCGCCCGGAGCGCCCGGTGACTGTACCGACCAGTGATCGGGCGAGCGCACCGGCTTGCCGTCGGCGATGCTGTCGAACACGGCCAGCACCTTGCCGGCCTTGTCAGCCTTGATCACGTAGGGCCCGAACTCGTCGCCGATCCAGAACGTGTCGCCGATGATCTGGAAGCCTTCGGTGTCGAAATCGGCGCCGGTGAGATAGCGCTTGGCGGTATCCTCATGCACGATGCGGAACGGCACCTTCTTGTCGGGGTCGTGCAGGAACACGGTTTCCTGACGCTCGATCTTCCCGCTTGCCCAGTCGATCTTGTGCCGGTTCAGGTACAGCATCGAATCGGCTGAATTGTAGCGCGAGCCCATGCCATTGTCGGTGAGCACCCAGAAAGTGCCGTCCGCCATCACCTTGATGCCGGAATGGCCCTGCAGCGGCTGGCCCTTGAACGGCAGCGAGACGCCGGTGGGCCGCTCGTAGGACTTGCCCATCACGGTGCCGATGGCGTCGACGCGGCGGCCGGTGGTGTATTTGCCCGAGGTCTTGAGATCGTTTGGTGCATCGGCCGGCGCGTCGATGAAGCTTTCCGCCGGAAGCACGGCGTGGCCCTTGAGGGTCGCCGGATATTCGCCTTCGCCTTGCGCGAAGGCGGCTCCCGACAGCAGCACGATGGACGCGACGGAGCAAAGCAGTGATTTGCGCATGTTGATCTCCCCTGAAGATGAACGCGGCGGAGTTCTGGGAGGCGCGTGTTACAAGCGGCTGACAATTTCGTGACGGCCGGCAATTGCCGCTGGATATGCCTGCGGCGTTACGTCACCGGTCGCATCGTTTGCGGCAGCAGGAAGGGGATGCCGCTCTCAGTATGGTCGATCGTGGCGTCGATCTCGAAGATGGTGCGGATCGTCTCCGCGGTCATCGCCTCGCTGCGGCCGCCGTCGACCGCAAGCCGGCCGCGATGCAGGAGAACGAGACGGTCGGCAAAGCGCATCGCGAGGTTGAGGTCGTGCAGGATCGCGATCACAGCGGTGCCGTTCTGCGCGCGGCGGCGCGCGGTCTCGACCAGGTCGATCTGGTGCCTGAGATCGAGGCTCGAGGTCGGCTCGTCCAGCAGCAACAGGCCCGCACCGTTCTGCGCTTCGCCGCAGGCGAGCTGCACCAGCACGCGGGCGAAATGCGCGCGCTGCTGCTCGCCGCCCGACAGCGTCGGCAATTGGCGATGGCGGAAGCCGCTCAGCCCGACCTCATCCAGTGCGGACTCGACCAGCGGCGCGGCCGTCGCGCGCGAATTGTCGCCCGCGCCCATGTAGACGATTTCCTCTACCGTGAACGGGAAGGTGACGTTGACATGCTGCGACAGCATGGCGCGATGCCGCGCCAATTCGCGCGGCGGATAGGCGCGGAGCGTGCGCTGCTTCAATTCGACCGTGCCGCGCGTCGGTGTGATGTCGCCGGACAGCATGCGCAGCAGCGTCGACTTCCCGGCGCCGTTCGGCCCGACGATCGCGATCATCTCGCCCGGATTGACACGCAGATCGACGGCATCGACCAGCGTGGCGCCACTGACCACGACCGAGACCGAGCTTGCCTGCAGCATCGGAATCATAGCGAAACCAGGCTGCGCTGCCGCAACAGGATGGTGAGGAAGAACGGCGCGCCGACCGCCGCCGTCAGGATGCCGATCGGCATTTCCGCCGGCGCCACGATAGTGCGGGCCATCGTGTCGGCGCCGACCAAAAGCACGGCGCCCAGCAGCACCGAGGCCGGCAGCAGCAGCCGGTGCGCCGGTCCGATCGCGAGCCGGAGCAGATGCGGCACCACGATGCCGACAAAGCCGACGACGCCGCACACGGAGACCGCGACCCCCGTCATGGCTGAAACCAGGATGATGGAAATCCGTTTCAATCGCTCGACGTCGACGCCGCTGTGAAAAGCCTCGGCCTCGCCGAGCACGAGCACATCGAGCCCGCGCGCGATCGACAGGCACGCGAGCAGCGCAACGGTGAGCACCGGCGCCAGTGTCGCGATCTTGCCCCAGGTCGCGCCGCTCATCGAGCCCAGCATCCAGAAGGTGATGTCGCGGAGTTGGCGGTCGTCGGCGACGAAGACCAGAAGCCCGATGCCCGCATTGGCGATCGCGGCGATCGCAATTCCCGCCAGCAGGAAGATCGCGATCGACGTCCGACCGGCGCGGCTTGCGATGCTGTAGAGGAGGATGGTCGTCACCAGCGAGCCGACGAACGCCGACAGCGGCAGCAATTGGTGCTGCATAAAGCGGACGCTCTCGCCGATGTGGCTGTCGGTGAAGACGATCGCGGCGGCCGCAGCAAAGGCACCGCCGCTGGAGACGCCGACAAGCGCGGGATCGGCGAGGGGATTGCGGAACAACCCCTGCATGATCGCGCCGGATGCCGCCAGGAGGCTGCCAACCATCGCCGCGGCGACGATCCGCGGAATCCGGATCGACCACAGCACGAGCTGGTCGCGCGCAACCAGCGGATTGGCCGCGCCGTCGCCCCACAGGCCGAGCGCGGCGGGAAGGCGGGCGAGGGGGATTCCGGCGGCACCCAGGGTCACCGCAATGAGCGCAGTGCCGACGAGCGCGGCGCAAAGGCAAAGCAGCGTCAGCGTTGCCGGCGGCCGCGAGCGCTTGGTACGAGGATCGGCAGTATTGCCACGCGCGTCCGCCAAGGCGCTCATTGCCGACAATTCGCCGCGAGCGCCGCGGGCACGAACTTCTCTGCCTGAGGCGCCAGCGCCGGGTATAGCTTCGTGGAAAGGTCGCGCGCTGCAGCCGCCGTGCGCGGTCCGAAGCCGAGCAGATAGAGTCCTTCCATCGAGATGAAGCTCTTGTTCGCCGCGACCGGCGTCAGCGCGAAGGCCGGATGCGCATAGATCGCCTCGGCTTCCAGCGAATCCTTGCCGCGCTGGATCGACAGCACGACGTCGGGCTTGGCGGCGACGATCGCCTCGTCGCTGACGATCTTGTAGCCGTCATAGCCCTCGACCGCATTGACGCCGCCGGCGAGCTGGATGATCTCGTTCGCCGCCGTTTTCCGGCCTGCCGCCATGGCGCGGCCGTTGAGCAGCGACATCACGAACATCACCCGCACCGGCTTCGTGACCTTGGCGCGCAGCTCGCGCAATTGCGCGAGATCATGCGCGACGGCGGTGGTCAGGCATTCGGCGCGCGGATCGGCATCCATGGCGTGGCCGACCAGTTTGATCTTGTCGAGCAATCCCTGCTCGGAGAAGGTTTCGGGCACCAGCACCAGCGGCACCTTGGCCGCTTCCAGCACGTCCATGGTTTCCTTCGGTCCCGAACCCTGCACCGCCAGCACCAGCGACGGGTTGAGCCCGAGCACGCCCTCGGGCGAGAGCTGGCGCATATAGCCGACATTGGGTTTGTCGCGCAGCGCGGCGGCCGGATAGAGGCTGGTCGCATCGACGCCGGCGACACGGTCCTCGAAGCCGAGCGCATAAAGGATTTCGGTGATCGCCCCCCCGATCGAGACGATTCGCGAGGGGTTGTCGATGATGACGTCGCGGTCGCGCGCATCATGCACGGTGGTGTTTGCGGCCGGTGCCGTCTCAACGGGCAAGAGGCTGGCGATCAGCAGGATTGCGAGCGTGCGACAAATTGCCATTGAGGGATCACTTGGTCAGGATCAGCTTGTTCTGCGACGTCAGACGCAACCGGTAAATCTCGTTGCCATGCGCGATCATGATCTCCCGTTCGGTCTGAAACAGCTCGCGGCTGTCGATCCGGTTGCCGGTCATCGAGAGGTTTCTCACGGCAGGTGAGGCATTTGCTGCGCGCCCCCCGGCGCCTTCGCTATTGTCTCCGGAAGTTGCCGCCATATCCTCTTTGCTGCGCCCCGAACGTTCTCTGGATGGCTGTTTGTACAGGTCGCCCGCACCGCAATCCAATCACTGCAGTTTACAATCGATATAAACTGCGCCGTGCCGTTGTTGACCACTTTGTTACCGCGACGTAACGAATGTGAACGTAGCGCGGGCGTGTGACCCGCACTGTGTATTTTGGTAGCCAGCAAGCCGCTCGCATCATTTCGCGCGCGCACGCCAGCCAGACCCAAAAAGCAGATCTTTGGATTGGGGCAATATGGCTGACGGGGCTAGGATTTTGCGCGCCTTTATTTTGGGCGCATCAGTGGTTTCAATCGGGTTGTTGCTTTCGGAGTCCGGGTTCGCCCAGACTGCGGACGCGCAGCCGGCCGGTCGCGCGTCGGAGCGCGCCAAGCAGGCCAAGCGCAAGCCGGCGAAGCCGAAAGTCGAACAGCAGGCGGCGGCGCCCGTGATGAATGCGCGCGCGCAGATCGGTGCCGTGACGGTGCAATCGCTCGACACCATCACCATTGCCGCATCGAAGATCGAGGAGCGCGCAATCGACGCGCTAGCGCCCGTCAGCGTCGTTACGCTCGAGCAGATCCAGGGCCGCCAGCCCAGCACGATCGGCGATCTCCTCTATAATCTGCCCGGCGTCTGGGTGCAGGATCGCGGCGACGAGCCGTCGACGTCGATCAACATCCGCGGCCTGCAGGACTTCGGTCGCGTTGCGGTGGTGGTCGATGGCGCCCGGCAGAACTACCAGCGCACCGGCCACTTCGCGAACGGCTCCTTCTTCCTCAATCCGGAATTGATCAGCAGCATCGACATCGTGCGCGGTCCGACGGCGAACATCTACGGCTCCGGCGCGATCGGCGGCGTGGCCTCGTTTCGCACCAAGGACATCGAGGATGTGGTGCGCCCCGGCGAGCGCTGGGGCGTCGACTACAAGAATGTGTTCGGCAGCAATGAGGGGCGCTGGCTCACCTCGGTTTTCGGCGGCGTTCGTGTCAATCCCAATGTCGACGTGTTCGCCGGCGGCACCTACAGCACGCAGGAGAACTATAAGGACGGCACCGGGTTTGAGGTCGCCAATACCGGCAACCGGCTCTCCAGCGGCATCGCCAAGCTGACGGTGCGCCCGGCCGACGGACACGAGGTCAAGCTCGGCACCATCTTCCAGGAAGACATCTACAGCGTCGGTCAGCCGGCGCGGCGTGCGGGCGAGCCCAACTCGACCAATGCGAACGGCACCAACAATCTCTCCGGCACGTCGATCTACGCCAGCAACGTGAAGAACTACACGACGACGCTCGGCTGGACCTATTCGCAGCCCGATGACCGGTTGTTCGACTGGGATGCGAAGGTTTACTGGAATCGCACCGAGAACGACCAGATCAAGACCGGGCACACCAGCGCTACACCGTCGGCCTTCTGCGGCGGCGTGCCCGGCAACGCGGTCTCCGGCTGTATCGGCAGCAATCGCGGCTATCTCCTGGATACGTACGGCGTCGACATCCACAACACCTCACGTTTCGATTTGTTGGATTGGCACAATGCCATCACCTACGGTCTCGACGCATTCCAGGACGAGGTGAGCACGAACGACAGGAGCGGCACGTCCGAGGTGACGACGCCAGGTGGCCGGCGCACGGTGTCGGGCGGCTTCGTGCAGTGGAAGGCCAATTACCAGAATCTGGTCGAAACCATCTCGGCGCTGCGTTACGACAATTACCAATTAGAATCGGGGACGACGTCCTCCAGCGGCGACCGCCTGTCGCCGAAGATCACGGTCGGACTGATGCCTGCCGCGATGCTGACGCCCTATGTCAGCTATGCCGAAGGCTACCGCGCGCCGTCGATCACCGAGACGCTCGTCAACGGCCCGCATTCCGGCGCCACCATCAACGATTCGTTCTTCCGCTGTCCGTCGGGCACGCCGGGGCCCGGCGCCGACTCGACATTCTGCTTCGTCCCCAACCCGAACCTGAAGCCCGAGATCGGCAAGAACAAGGAAATCGGCTTCAACCTGAAGAAGAACGACCTGTTCGTGCCCGGCGACAGCATCCGCGGCAAGTTCAACTTCTTCCGCAACGACATCGAGAACTACATCGATCTGGTGTCGTACGGACCTCCGCTCGTGGTTCCGACCGGTCCGCCGCCCGCACCGCGCATCACCGTATTGCCCTTCGTGCAGTACCAGAACATCGCCGAGGCCCGAATCGAGGGTTTCGAAGCCGAGACGATGTATGATGCCAGAACCTGGTTCGTCGGCATTGCCGGGAGCTACATGCAGGGCAAGAACCTCCAGACCGGCCTCGGGCTCTACAGCATTCCGCCGCAGAAGATCACGACGACGGCCGGCGTGCGCCTGCTCGACAACACGCTGGTGATCTCCGCGATGTGGACGTCGGCGCTGGCCAACAACAATATCCCGCCGACCTTCACGCCGGCGACGTCCTACGATCTCGTGAACCTCTACGTGGCCTATACGCCGACGCGCGATCTGGTGCTCAACTTCTCGGTCGAGAACCTCCTGGATCAATATTACCGTCCCTACGCCATTCCGGTCGGCTCCACCGGCGACACCCAGAACGACGTCAAATGGGCCAGCGCGGGGCCGGGGATCGTCTTCAAGGGCGGCCTCAGATATCACTTTGGAGGGACCTGATCGAGGAACCGGGAGCTCTTTCATCCGTGCCGCGGCCGCGCTGAGGGTCCAGCGCGGCCTGGCACGTTCTTGTTTTCAACCAACTTAACCGGCAGGCTGCGCAAGCGGCGCAGCGCCGAAAACCCGACAAGCGGCCAGCGCCGCGAACGTAGGAAGGAGAATTCGACAATGTTTATCGCCATGAACCGCTTCCAGGTGAAGAAAGGCTCGGAGCAGGCGTTCGAGACCGTCTGGGCCACCCGGGAGTCCTATCTCGGCAACCTGCCGGGCTTCGTCGAATTCCATCTGCTCAAGGGGCCGGAGGCCGAGGACCACACGCTCTATTCGTCACACACCACCTGGGTCGACAAGGCGGCGTTCGAGGCCTGGACGCGCTCGGAAGAATTCCGCCGCGCGCATGCCCGTGCCGACAACAAGACCGGCGAGAGCCTTTATCTCGGTCATCCCAAGTTCGAAGGCTTTGAGGTGATCCAGAGCGAACGCAAGGCGAGCGCCGCGGCGTAAGGAGACCGTTATGTCGAGTACGGAGCTCGCCGATCTCAGGGCCTACATGGCCGACAATCCCGGCGCCGTGATCGAGGACGTCGCGCGCGAGCGAAAGATTTCGCCGCGCGCGGTGATCGAGGCGTTGCCGGGCGAGATGGCGCGGATCGGTGCGGGCGGCGAATTCGCCGCCGCCATGCAGGACATCGCCGGTTGGGGCGAGGTGACGCTGATCGTCCACACCGACGATGCGATTTTCGAGTTCACCGGCGCGATACCAGCGGGCGAGATCGGCCGCGGCTATTTCAACCTGATGCAGCCGAAGGGCCTGCACGGCCATCTCCGCCACGAGCGTTGCGCGGCGATCGCCTTTGTCGAGCGCCCCTTCATGGGCAAGTCGTCAGCCTTCATCGCCTTCATCAATGTCGACGGCGGCATCATGTTCAAGGTGTTCGTCGGTCGCGACGAGACCCGCGCGCTGCGTGGCGACCAGCTCCAGCGCTTCCGTGCACTCGCGGACCGGATCGCGCCCAGCGCGTTTTCGAGCGAAGTGGACACCGGTTCGCGTGAAGAAAACGCGTCAAAACAAGAATCTAGAGCTTCGGTTCTGATTCAATCAGAACCGAAGCTCTAGGAGCGCGGCCTGAGGAAGCAAGGTCGGGAGGCGATCATGCAAGCATGGTTCGATGGATTTTGCCGGCGCCTGATCGTCATGGCGCTGATCGCTTCCAACGCAATGCTGTGGCCGGCCACCTGCTTCGCCGCCGACGACAACGCGCTATTGCCGCGCAACCTCTCGCCCTGGGGCATGTTCCAGAGCGCCGACATCGTGGTGAAGGCGGTCATGATCGGGCTCGCTTTCGCCTCGCTGGCGACGTGGACGATCTGGCTGGCAAAGACCATCGAGATCCGGCGCAAGACGGCGCTGGCGAAACAGCGGCTGCGGCTGCTCGAGAAGGATACGGTGCTGGCCGAGGCGGAGCAGGCGAGCCGCGGCGACGACGACGCGGTGGCGCAGATCATCCAGTCCGCGGCGCGCGAGGCGAGCCTCTCCGGCGGCGTGTTCGATGACGGCTTCAAGGAGCGCACCGCGCTCAGGTTGGAGCGAGTCGAGGCCGCGATGGCGCGGCAGATCGCGCGCGGCACCGGTGTGCTCGCGACCATCGGCGCCACTGCGCCCTTTGTCGGCCTGTTCGGCACGGTGTGGGGCATCATGAATTCCTTCATCGGCATCTCCGAGGCGCATACGACCAACCTCGCCGTAGTCGCGCCCGGCATTGCCGAAGCGTTGCTTGCGACCGCGCTGGGGCTGGTCGCGGCGATCCCTGCGGTTGTGATCTACAATCACCTGACACGGTCGATCGCGGCACATCGCGCGCTGCTTGGAGACGCCTGCGCGATGGTGCTGCTCCTGGTCAGCCGCGAGGGCGATCGCGGCCTGTTTCGCCTCGCCCGCGCCGCGGAGTGAATGATGGGCGTCAGGCTCGGGGCGGGCAGTGCAGGGGGCGGACGGTTTCGCGCCGAGGATGATCTCGTCGAGGCGCATGAGATCAACGTCACTCCCTTCATCGATGTCATGCTGGTGCTGCTCATCATCTTCATGGTTGCGGCACCGCTCGCCACGGTCGATCTCGGCGTCGATCTGCCCGCGAGCACCGCCGAGCCGCAGCCGCGTCCCGACAAGCCGGTGTTTGTCACGGTGAAGCCCGACCTCTCGGTCGCTGTCGGCGAGGACATCGTCGCGCGTGACGCGCTTGCCACGACGCTGGACGGCGCCACCAAGGGCCGCAAGGACGAGCGCATCTTCGTGCGCGCCGACAAGGCGGTGAGCTATGGCGAATTGATGGAGGTGATGAACCTGCTGCGCAACGCGGGCTATCTCAAGATCGCGCTGGTCGGCCTCGACGGCCGAAGCTGATCGCCATGAACGCGTTTGCGCTGCATGACGTTACCGATCAGGCCGCGTTGCGGCGCTGGGGCATCTCGGCGCTCGTGATCCTCGCCACGCATGCAGCGCTAATCGCGGCCGGTATGAAATGGTATCGCGAGCAGCCGCTGCCCGGTGTCTCCCTGCCTGCGATCATGGTCGACATGGCGCCGGCGGCCTCAGCGCCGCAATCGACGCCGCTGGATCTCGCGCCGGGCCCCGAGATGCAGGCCGCTGACGCTTCGCCGCCCGAGCCGGTGCCGCAGCAGGCGGTGGAAGAGCTGATCCCGCCGACCCCGCCGCAGGAGAAGCCCGAGGTCGTGGCGCCACCGGAGCAAAAGCTGCAGCCGGCACCACCGGCGCCCGAACCGGCAAAGCCCGTTCCCGACCGCAAGCCCACGCCGGCCAAGCCGAAAGTGGTTCGCCCCGACGCCAAGAAGCCGACGGAGGCACCGCCGGCGCCGCGCACCACCGCGTCACCACGCGTCGAGCGCCAGGGACCGACCATGTCCGCCGTCAGCAGCGGTGCATCTGCTGCCGCGGTTGCCTCCTACAATCAGATCGTCCGCGCCCATCTCTTGCGCTTCAAGCAATATCCGCCGGGCGCCAAGTCCGCCGGACAGCAGGGCATCGCCAGCGTGGTTTTCACGCTCAGTCGCGGCGGACAGGTGACGTCGAGCCGGCTCGGCCGTTCCTCGGGCAATCCCGCGCTGGATGCGGAGGTGGTGGCCATGGTTCGCCGCGCCCAGCCATTTCCGCCGTTTCCATCAGACATGAAGCACCCCGCCATGGGGTTCAACGTCCCGATCTCGTTCTCGCTGCGATAACCGCTACTCCTTCACCGCGCCGGTGAGCGAGGACACGTAGTAGTCCACGAACAGCGAGTAGAAGATCGCAACCGGCAACGAGCCGAGCAGCGAGCCCGCCATCAGCGCGCCCCATTGATAGACGTCGCCGGAGACGAGCTCGGTCAGGATCGCGACCGGCACGGTCTTGTTGGCGCTGCTCTGGATGAAGGCGAGCGCGTAGATGAACTCATTCCATGACAGCGTGAAGGAGAAGATGCCGGCCGAGATCAGGCCGGGCACGGCGAGCGGCAGTGTGATCCGCCGCAGGATCTGCAACCTTGTCGCGCCGTCGACCAGCGCGCATTCCTCGAGCTCATAGGGGATCGACTTGAAATAGCCGATCAGGAGCCAGGTGCAGAATGGCACCAGGAAGGTCGGATAGACCAGGATCAGCGCCAGCGGGCTGTCGAACAGGCCGAACTGCACCACGACAGTTGCGAGCGGAATGAACAGGATCGATGGCGGCACCAGATAGGCGAGGTAGATGCCGAGGCCCACATAGGGACTGCCGCGGAAGCGCAGCCGCTCGATCGCGTAAGCTGCAAGCGTGCTCGCGAGCAGCGACAGGAAGGTGGAGCCGATCGCCACCAGCATCGTCGTCTTCAGCCAGCGCGGATAGGCGGTGTTGAACAGGAGGTGCTGGATATGCGCCAGCGTCGGCGAGGAGATCCAGAACGGGTTGTGCTCCTTGTAGTTCAACAGCTCCGCGTTCGGTTTGAACGCGGTCACCGCCATCCAGTAGAACGGGAACAGCAGGATGATGACGAAGCAGGCGAGCGGCAGATAGATCATGACCATCCGCCGCGCGCGGGAGTCCCACGCCATGGTATCGGGAGCGGCGCTGGCGACGTTGGTTGGTTGCGCGACCGCGTCAGTCATCGCTCTCTCCCTGCTGCCATTTGCGCCGGGCGAGGCCGAAATAGCTGAACAGCGTCGCGAACACCAGGAACGGCACCATCGATACGGCGATCGCCGCGCCCTCGCCAAGCTCGCCGCCGGCAATGCCGCGCTGGAACGCTAGCGTCGCGAGCAGGTGCGTCGAGTTCACCGGCCCGCCGCGGGTGATGGCATAGACGAGCTGGAAATCGGTGAAGGTGAAGATGATCGAGAATGTCATCACGATCGCCAGGATCGGCATCATCATCGGGAAGGTGATGTAGCGGAAGCGCTGCCAGGATGAGGCACCGTCCAGCATCGCCGCCTCGTACAGCGACGGCGAGATGGTCTGCAGGCCCGCCAGCAGCGAGATCGCCACGAACGGGATGCCGCGCCAGATATTGGCCGCGATCAGCGAGAACCGCGCCGGCCAGGCCGAGCCGAGGAAGTCGATATTGGTGGAGCGCCAGTGCAGCACGTCGACCAGTAGATAGGAAATGATCGAGAATTGCGGATCGTAGATCCACCAGAACGCCAGCGCCGACAGCACGGTCGGCACGATCCAGGGCAGCAGCACGATGGCGCGCAGGATGCTCTTGAACGGGAAGTGGTTGTTGAGCAGCAGCGCCAGCCAGAAGCCGAGCGCGAATTTTCCGAAGGTCGCGACCGCCGTGTAGAACACGCTGTAGAACACCGCGCCCCACCACAGGGGATCGCTGAGGAGGTACTGGAAATTCTCCAGTCCGACATAGATGCCGCGTCGCCCGATCGTGGTGTCGGTGAAGGCGAGCCAGACGCCGAGCCCAAGCGGATAGGTGAGGAACACGGCGAGCAGCCCGATCGCCGGCGCAAGGCAGACGACGATCAGGAACGGCTTGTAGTCGAGCAGGCGCGCGAACCAGTTCGGCTGGCGGAGCGCCAGGCCTCGGGGAGAGAGTGTGGTCACGGACATGAATGCGTGTCCTGTGCTGATCAGAGCCCTACGCCGTCATTGCGAGCGGAGCGAAGCAATCCATCTCACCGCTTGTGGAGACATGAATTGCTTCGTCGCGTTGCTCCTCGCAATGACGGTGTTTGTCGATTTAGC
The DNA here is from genome assembly GCF_059512425.1 of Bradyrhizobium sp. Leo78. NCBI lineage: Bacteria > Pseudomonadati > Pseudomonadota > Alphaproteobacteria > Hyphomicrobiales > Nitrobacteraceae > Bradyrhizobium > Bradyrhizobium sp. Leo78. The sequence goes on along the minus strand of NZ_JCAMOT010000032.1, from coordinate 45,577 downwards.
GCCGGAAATAGCGCTTGCAGCGCCGCTCGGCTTCGGCGGCTGCAGCCTCCGGCGTTGCGGCATCGGTCGCGACAGACGCACACATCTGCACCAGCACGTAGTCGGCATTGACGGCGCCGGTCGCGGTCGAGATCGGGCCCTTGTAGCCGGCGTAGTACTGGCTTTTCATGGTGTCCTTGAATATCTTGACCTTGGGATCGCCGGACCACACGGCAGCATCCGCGTAGGCCGCGAGCGGCTGCGACCAGTACCCGCTGTTGGCGTTGAGCCACGGCTCGTACTGCTCCTTCTCCAGCATGAACTGCAGGAAGGCTTTCGCCGCATTCGGATAGGGGCTGTGCTTGAACACCATCGCGTTCAGCGTCAGCCCCGACATCGGCGTGGAGGCTGCCAGGCCCTTCGGCAGGAACTGATGCTCGGTGTCCTCGGCGATCGCAGCGGTCGCCGGATCGTTCTTCAGCGCGAAATAGAGCGAGACGCCGTTGGCCGTCAGCGCGATTTCCTGCGAGGAGTAGGCGCGGTTGTTGGAGACGTCATTCCAGGACGGCGTGCCGGCGATGAAGGTCGGATACAGCTCCTTCAGATATTTCAGCGCGGCCACCGTCTCCTTGCTGTTGATGGTGACCTTGCCCTCTTCATCGAGCAGGGATGCATTGTGCGACCACAGGATCCAGTTGGCAAAGCCGTTGCCGTCGCCGACGGCGTTGCCGAGTGCGTAGCCTGCGGGCTTGCCGGCCTTCTGCAGCTTGCGGCAGACGTCCAGCACGCCCGCATGATCCTCCGGTATCTTGTCGTAGCCGATCGATTGCAGCACCGACTTGCGGTACACCAGCGGGCCGCCGCTGGCGCCGAACGGCAATCCGATCCAGGCGTTGCCCTTGGCGCGCTTGCCGTATTTCTGGGCCAGCGTCTGCCAGCCGCCATAGCGCTTGCCGAGATATTCGGCGACATCGGTGAGTTCGATCAGCTTGTCGGCGTAGATATGCGGCGCGTCCGAGAAGCCGATGATGATGTCGGGACCAGCGCCAGAGTTCGAGGTCACCGCGGTCTGCTGGTTGATGTCCTCCCAGCCGACGAAATCGACCTTGACCTCGACGCCCATCTTCTCGGTGAACTTGGCCGCGTTGGCGCGGAACACGTCCTCGTCAGCCTTGACGAAGCGAACCGGGCGCAGCATCCGCAGGCTTGCGCCCTTCTCGATCGGTAGCGACGGTGCCGCCACGTCGGCCGCCTTGACCAGCGATTCCGTTGATTGTGCCGAAGCGCCGGTTGCCGCCAGCGCCGCGGCCGAGAGGCCAAGCGCCAACGCGTCACGACGGGTGAGGTCGTTCCCCATAGTCTCCTCCCTGTTTTATCGTTCCCGGCGTTACTCGCCGGTGAACGTGAGCTTCAGCCCTCATGGGGCCGAAGCGATCGCCTAATATTGTTTGAGCATGATCTTTTCGAAAAACCGCTTCACACTTTTCCGGATCATGCTCTAGAGACTTTTGCCCCGCACAATTTCCGTTTTCGCGGGAAACGTGCGTTCCCCGCCGGCTAGCTGTTCGGGCCGCGATCCATGCTGACAGGCTGCCAGCGCCGGAGCGAGGTGTTCTGCAGCACCGACGGATTGACGCAGCTTACCGGCCACAGCCCGGAAAGTACCAGTGACAATTCGTAGCCCACGCGCCGCTTGCGCGCTTCATCGAAACGTGCAGATGCGGAGGCGACATGGGCGGTCAGCGTGACGTTGTCCATGCGGAGCAGGGGATTGTTGTGCGACGGCGGCTCCTTCTCCAGCACGTCGAGCGCAGCATGCGCGATCCAGCCTTCCTGCAGCGCCTTGATCAGCCCTTCCTCGTCCACCGTGGCGCCGCGTCCGGTGTTGATGAAGATCGCGCTCTTCTTCATCTGCCGGAAATGCTTCTCGGTGAGCATGTGATGCACCTCGGGCCGCGCCGGCGCGTGCATCGAGACGAAGTCGGATTGCGACAGCACCTCCGACAGCGTCGCCGGCAGCACGTTGTGTTCCGACATCAGCGTCTCCTGGATGAACGGATCGTAGGCGATCATCCGCAGGCCGAAAGGCGCGGCGCGCTTCGCCACCGCGCGTGCCACGCGTCCGAACGAGATGAAGCCGAGCGTCTGTCCCATCAGGCGCGGAATTTTCAGGAGCGCCGGGCGTCCTTCGGTCCAGCGTCCTTCGCGCACCATCTTGTCCTGCTCGACCAGGCGGCGGAAGCCGGCAAGCAAGAGCATCATGGCGTGATCGGCGACTTCCTCGATGAAGGTGTCGGGAATGTTGGTGACGGGGATGCCGCGGGCTGTTGCCGCCTTGACGTCGACGCTGTCGACGCCGACGCTGCCGAGCGTGATCACCTTGCAGTTCTCGAGCGCATCGATGACCGCCTTGGTGATCGGCATGCCCTTGGCGTAGATCGCGTCGGCGGTCTTTGCGGCTGCGATGAATTCCGCCTCGTTGGCGGGAGCCTCGATGATCTCGGCGCCGATCGGATCGAGCGCTTCCTTCTCATAGTCGTAGCCGCCGCCGGCCACCGTGAAGCTTGCGCCCTTCGGCGTCACCACCCTGAACTTCGACATCTCCTGCTCCCGATTTTCTTCTTTGGTTGTTGGTCGTTCTGCCGTCATCCGGCCGCGACAAGTCGTCGCTGCCGCGCCTTCGCGGGGCGAAGCGCCCCGCCCCGTTCCAGGTTGCCTTGAGCGCGGCGTTCCCGGGCTTTTACGGAGAGGTTTCGTAACCGGACGCTAAAGGCTCTCACATTAGGGTAGGCCGAATCAATCCGCCAAACATGCAAGCGCGCCATTCCCGGAGACGCCCTGTGAAGCTGACCAACCTCAAGATCACGCCCAAACTCGGCATTTTGGTGGGGGTGACCATCCTTGGCCTCTGCGCCGCCGGCGTCCTTGCGGGCCATCTGATGCAGCGCGAAATGATGAAGGCGCGCATCGATCAGACCAAGGCGATGGTCGAGATGGCCGTGAACATGGCGGCCGGCTTCAAGAAAGAGGTCGATGCCGGGCGGATGACCAAGGAGGCGGCGCTCGCCGAGCTCGGCAAGCGCGGCAATTCCATGACCTATGACAACGGCTCCGGCTATTTGTTCGGCACCTCCTATGACGGCATCACCGTCCTTGCGCCCGATCCCAAGCAGATCGGCACCAACCGTATGGACGTGGTCACCAACGGCCGCAGGCTGTCCCGCGAATTGATGGATGGCGTGAAGGCGAAGGGCGAAATCCTCCTCACCTACGAATATGTGCGGCCCGGCGAGCAGAAGCCGATCCGCAAGATCGGCTATGCCGTCGCCGTTCCCGGCTTCGACATGTATCTCGGCACCGGGGCCTATATCGACGATATCGATGCCAAGCTGGCGCCGATCGCGTGGCTGCTCGGCCTCTCGATCCTCGGCATCGCCATCATCTCCGGCTCGATCGCCTGGCTGATCGGCCGCAGCATCACCAGGCCGCTCGGCCAGCTCGGCACAAGGATGCGGGAACTCGCCGACGGCAAGCTCGATGGTGATATTCCCGGCGTCGGCCGGGGCGACGAGGTCGGCGCCATGGCGGCGACCGTGCAGATCTTCAAGGACAATGCGGTTCGCATCCGCGGCCTCGAGCAAGCAGAGGCGGAGACGCAGGCCCGCGCTACGGCCGAACGCCGTGCCGCGATGGAGAATATCGCCAACGATTTCGAACGCAGCATCACCGGCGTGGTCCGTTCGGTCGCGACCGCCGCGGCCGGCATGCAGACCACGGCGCAATCGATGACGGCGACCGCGAGCGACGCCAGCGCGCGGGCTGCGACCGTCAGCGCGGCGTCCGAAAGCGCCTCGAACAATGTCGGCACCGTGGCTGCCGCGGCCGAGGAACTGTCGAGCTCGGTGACCGAGATCTCGCGCCAGGTCGCGCGGTCCAGCGAGATCGCGAGCAAGGCGGTGGGCGATGCCGAGCGCACCAACGCCACCGTGCAGGCGCTCTCCACCGGCGCGGAAAAGATCGGCGAGGTGGTGAAGCTGATCCACTCGATCGCCGCGCAGACCAACCTGCTCGCGCTCAACGCCACCATCGAAGCCGCGCGCGCCGGCGAGTCCGGCCGCGGCTTTGCGGTGGTCGCCTCCGAAGTGAAGGCGCTCGCCAACCAGACCGCGAAAGCGACCGAGGAGATCTCCGCCCAGGTCGCCGCAATGCAGGCCTCGACCACGGAGGCGGTCGCCTCGATCGGCGGCATCAGCGAGACGATCGCCCAGATGAGCGAGATCACCGCCAGCATTTCGACCTCGGTCGACCAGCAGGGCGATGCGACGCGTGAGATCGCGCGCAATATCCAGCAGGTCGCGGCAGGCTCCAGCGAGATCTCCACCCATATCGGCGGCGTCACCACGGCCGCCGCCGCCACCGGCACCGCGGCTTCCGACGTGCTGTCGAACGCCCGCGAGCTCGACACCCAGTCCGGAATGCTCCGCAACGCGGTCGACCAGTTCCTGGCCAAGGTGCGGGCGGCGTAGCGCACTCACCGTCATGCCCGGGCTCGTCCCGGGCATCCACGTCTTTGACTGCCTCCGCAAGTGCGTGGATGGCCGGGACAAGCCCGGCCATGACGCAGAACATCAGGAGCGCGGCTTACAGCTCACTGCTTCTCGATCCCGGCGTCTGTGATCAGCCGCTCCCAGAGCACGAGCTGTTCTTTCAGGAATGCGTCGAATTCCTCGGGCGTGCCCGAAAATGCTTCCATGCCGCGTTCGGCGAGCTGGCTCTTGATGTCCGGACGCTCGACGACCTTGCGGATCTCGGCGTTCAGCTTGACCACGATGTCCTTGGGCATGTTGGCCGGGCCGAGATAGCCCTGCCATGAGGTGATGTCGAAGCCCTTCACCGTGTCATCCATGGTCGGCAGCTCCGGCAACAGCGCCGAGCGCCGCTTGGTGGTGACGGCCAGCGCCTTCAGCGCCTTGGCGTTGACATGCGGCAGCCCGGTCGGGACGTCGACGAACATCATGGAGACGCGGCCGGCGATGACGTCGGTGAGCGCGGGCGGCGAGCTCTTGTAGGGGACGTGCAAGAGATCGATGCCGGCGAGGCGGGCAAAGGTCGCGCCCGACACGATCGCCGATGAGCTGCCGCTGGCGTAGGAGTATTTGCCGGGCTCCTTCTTGGCGAGCGCGATCAATTCGGCCACCGAATTTGCCGGGATGTCCGGATTGATCACCAGCATGAATGGCAAGTCGCCGGTGCGCGCGATCGGCGTGAAGTCCTTGACCGGGTCGTAGCTCATGGTCTTGAGCAGGAAAGGATTGGCCGAATGCGTCGTGTTGGTCGTCACGAACAGGGTGTAGCCGTCAGGCGCGGAGCGGGCGACGTAACTTGCCGCGATCGAGCCGTTGGCGCCCGCCTTGTTGTCGACCACCATGGTGACGCCGAGCGCAGTGCCGACCTCCTTCGAGATCAGGCGCGTCGTGGTGTCGGTGCCGCTACCGGCCGCAAACGGTAGCACCAGCGTGATGTTGCGGTTCGGGTAGCCCGGCGCCTGCGCCGTCGCCGCGCCGGATAGCAGCGCGAGCCCCACGGATGCTGCTGCCGCGATGCGCCAATGGTGTTTCAGTCCCGAGATCATATCGTGCTTTCCTCCGCTGGGTTTATGGCAGTTGGTTGCCGGGGAAACTACTCGGTCGCGGCTGAAAGCGGAAGGCGTTGCCGCGCCGCATTCACCGTTTGGCCGAGCCTCGTCGTGAGGCGATCACGACGCCGGCCAGCACCAGCGCGTAGCCGATCAGGTGAAACGGCTGCAGCGCCTCGCCGAGCAGGAAGATCGCCATCGCCGAGCCGAATACCGGCACCAAATGGAAGAACGGCGCGGCCCGGTTCGGTCCGATCAGCGCGATGCCGCGGTTGAAGAACAGATAGGCCATTGCCGACGGGAAGATCAGGACATAGGCCAGCGTTCCCAGCGTCAGCGCGTCGAACTTGAGCGTGGCGCCGGTCAGATATTCCCAGATCGAGCCGGGCACCAGCATCAAGGCGCCGCAGCCGGTGGTGAACGTGATCAGCGAGAGCTGATGCGTCACCGGGCGCCGCATCATCAGCGCGGAGTAAAGTCCGAACGACAATAGCGCGGAGGCGAGCATCACATCGCCGCGATTGAAGCTGATGGAGGCGAGCGCGCCGAGGTCGCCGCGCAGAATGATGGTGAGCACACCGGCCAGCGAGAGGGTGATGCCGGCGAGCTGCGCGCCGGTCAGCCGCACGCCGAACAGCACCAGCGCCCACAGCGCAACGAACAGCGGCCCCGCCGACTGGATCAACAGCGCGTTGAGGGCCTCGGTGTATTGCAGCCCCCAATAGGAGATCGCATTGTTGAAGGCGAAGCCGGTCAATGAGAGCAGCAGCAATAGCGGCAGGCGGGCACGCAGCGCCGGCCAGTCACGCCGCAGATGCGGCCAGGCAAAGGGCAGCAGGATCAGGCTGGTGCCGAGCCAGCGCAGGCAGGACAGCGTCAGCGGCGGCACGTGATTGCCGACATAGCGCGCGATCACGATATTGCCGGCCCAGAACAGCGAGGTCAGGCTGAGCAGCAGATAGGGCTGGTTGTTGAGCCAGCCGATCGCGGAGCGGCGTACGGGAGCGGGTGCGGACGGCAAGGCGCGGAGATCGGTCATGCTGCGGGACCTTTTTGCCGGATTCTCCGCGTGCGACAAGACGCTCCGGAAGAGAGCAGCCATGCGCGCTGCCGCTGGCGCGTCATGGAGGCGACATATGCGATGCTGAACTGCACAAGGAATCATCGGAGAGACGGATGGGCGTGGACCTCTTGAACGTCGAAGGCCTCAAGGCGATGCAGCCGCAGGAGCCGGTCGTGATGATGAACCTGATGCGCTTCCGCGAGCGCTCGCTCGATGGCGACGGCTCGGGCTGGGACGCCTATCTGCGCTACAGCGCGCTCACGGTGCCGATGATCAAGGCGCGCGGCGGCACGCTGCTCTGGACCGGCAACGCCAAGGCGGTCGCGCTCGGCCGGCCAGGCGGCAACCGGTGGGACTATCTGGCGCTGGTCTATTACCCCGCAGTCTCGGCCTTCATCGACATGATGACCTCGGCCGAGTACGAAACCCTCTGCGACCCTCACCGCCGCAACGCCTGCGCCGAGCACGTGATCGTCGCGACCAGCGAGGCCTACAGCAAGTTCAGGATGGGGTAGGGCCGAGCGGCGAGCTCGGATTGCCTCGCCCCGCGTGCGGGGAGAGGCCGGAATTCAAGCGCAGCTTGAATTCCGGGTGAGGGGGAGCCTCCGCGGGTTCGTCTATTTCCGTGCTTGCGGAGAGAGCCCCTCACCCCAACCCTCTCCCCGTAAGAACGGGGAGAGGGAGAAGCGATCTCAAAACTTCCGCACCAGGTCCGGCGTGATCTCGCCGATTGAGCGGATGCCGAGCAGCGCCAGGTCGCGGTCGATCTCGTCACGGAGCAGCGTGATCGCGCGCGTGACGCCCGCTTCGCCGGCGGCGACCGCGGCATACAGGAACGGTCGCCCGACCCATACGAAGTCGGCGCCCAGCGCCAGGGCCTTGATGATGTCGGTGCCGCGGCGGATGCCGCCGTCGACCATCACGGTCATGCCGTTTGCCTTCGCGGCGATCTCCGGCAGCGTGCGCAGTGCGGAGACCGTGTAGTCGAGTTGGCGGCCGCCGTGGTTGGACAGCATCACTCCGTCGACGCCGCTTTCGCGCGCGATCCGCGCATCCTCCGGCGACACCAGGCCCTTGACCACCAGCTTGCCGTTCCAGCGCTTGCGGATCAGCTCGACATGCTTCCAGGCGAGCTGGTCGCGCGCGCCGATATTGCGGATCAGGTTCTTTGAGAGCACCGGCGGGCCGCGCTGCGCGTCCATGTTCTCGAAATGCGGCATGCCGTGATTGAGAACCGTGCGCGCCCAGGTGTTGAGCAGCCAATCCGGATGCGTGATCGTGTCCCAGAACACCCGCGGCGTGATCGCAAGCGGCACCTGGAAGCCGTTGCGGATGTTGTTCTCGCGGTTGGGCGCCACCGGCACGTCGGCGGTGACGACGAAGGTGTCGTAGCCGGCCGCAGCCACGCGGTCGACCAGAGGCTCGATGCGCGCGTCGACCCCGGCGAGATAGGCCTGATACCATGCGGCCTCGTTCGCGCGGCGGACGTCCTCCAGCGTGATCAGCGAGGAGGCGGACAGGATCATCGGCACGTTCGTCGCGGCAGCCGCCCGCGCCAGCACGATGTCGCCGCGATAGGCGCAGAGCGCGGAGGAGCCCATCGGCGGAATCCCGAAAGGCGCAGCGTAGGTCTTGCCGAACAAGGTCGTGGTCTGGTCGCGGCCGGAGACGTCCTTGAGCACGCGCGGCACGAAGCCGTATTCCTCGAAAGCCCTGCGGTTGTCGCGCTTGGCCGCATCGGTCTCGGCGCCGCCGTCGATATAGCCGAACAGGAATTTCGGCAGCAGCCGGCGTGCGGCTGGCTCGAAATCGTCAAGCGTGAGATAGCGCCGCAGATGCCGCGGCACGGCGCTCTGGGCGCGGGTTACCGTGGGCGGCGGCGCGGGCGGGCTGATCGTCTTGTCGTGCACAGCGGGCGTTTCCGTATTTGTTATGGTCGCGCTACGTTAGCGCCCGCCGCCGGTTCCGCCAAATTTCCGGTTCGCCTGGTTCACGGACTGGCTGATATCGCCGAGCATCTTCCTCGTGTCGGCCATCATCGCACCGGACTTCTTGTCGAAGCTCTCGATCAGTTCGCGCAGCGAGATCACGGTCGGCAGCAATTCGCCGCCATATTTGTCGCTGCCGAGGCTCTTCAGGAATGCTTCGGTGCGGCTCATGCCGTCGTCGACGGCACTGACGCCCGCCTCGGCGGTGCTGATGACGCTGCTGATCTTCTCGCCATTGCTCGACAGCGAGGCGGTGAAGGTCTCGAACCCCCGCAACGTGTCCTTGATCGCATCCTCATTGTCGTCGATGACCGTGTCGACATTGCGCAATACGGCACGGATCTTTTCCTGGATGCCCATCGTCCCCAGGGGATCGGCGGTCAATTCCGGAATGCCGTCGGCGCCGGTCGGGGGAAGCGGCGCCTCGTCGGTGCCGCCGGTGAAGGAGATTGCGGCAATGCCGGTCAGGCCCTGGAATTCGAGGCCGACCTGGGTGTCCTTCTTGATCGGCGCCGTTTTGTCGATCCGTGTCATCGCGATCACGCGGTGACGGTCGAGCCTGATCCACTCCACCTCGCCGATGCGCACGCCGGCGAAATTCACGCTGCCGCCGCGGCGCAGACCCGAGGCCGAACCCTCAAAGATCACCCGGAGCGGCACCTGCCGCTGGATTCCGGCATATTTGCGGTAACCGAGCCAACCGCTCAGCGCGCCGGCGATCAACGCCAGCGCCAACGTCCCGATCATTACATTGCTGGCGCGCACCATGTTTCGACCTTCGAAATGGGCTGCAAAAATAGCGGATTTGCGGCGGCCAGTCACCGCGGCGAGCGAACAATTCGGCACGATCGTCGTGATGTTCCGTAACCACTTTGTACCGAGAGGCAAGAAAAGCGTAAAAAGGTTGGTGCAAGGAAGCGAGCTGTGCAGGCCGGCGGGCAGCAGGCGGGGGAGACCAATGTCCAGCATGATCTCAGGAGATCGCGGCGGCGGCGTCACGAGCCGGCAACTCAATCGCCGCGACGCCCTGGCGGCAGCGGTCGGCGGCGGCCTCGCGCTGTCGAGCCTGGCTCGTTCCGCAGGCGCCGGGGCAGGGCCCGCATCCGGCGTCCGCGTATTGCATTCGCCTGAGCAGCTCGCTTCGTCCTACGACCACATCATTGTCGGTGCAGGCTCGTCCGGTTGCGTCATGGCGCATCGACTCGCCGTCGCTGGACGACGGGTGCTCCTCGTCGAGGCCGGCGGAGAAACGAAGCTGGCAGCGGTCAGGGATCCGCAGGAGTGGCCCAAGCTGCAGGGCAGCGAGCTTGACTGGCGTTATTTGACGACCCCACAACCGGGGTTGGGAGGCCGCATCATCCGCTGTCCACGCGGCAGGGTCGTGGGCGGCTCCAGTACGATCAATGCTCTGGCCTATCAGCGCGGCCACGCGGCTGCCTATGACCGCTGGCCCGCCGGGTGGCGCGCGGCGGACCTTTTGCCATACTTCAAGCGCGCCGAGACTTTTTCCGGCGGTGCCAGTGCATGGCGGGGAGGCAGTGGTCCTCTCCACGTCCTGTCCCTCGCTGATGTCGGGGATCGCAATCCGGTGGCATCCGCCTTCGTCACGGCGTCACAAGACCTCGGATACCCGATGTCACCGGATATCGGAGGGGAGGTCACGACCGGCGTCGGCTGGAATCAACTCAGTATCAAGGACGGCGCCCGCCACGATGCGGCGACGGCGTATCTCGGAAGTCTCGAAGACGTGAGCGTCGATCTGCTGGTCGACACGGACGTGCTGGGCCTCGCGATCGAAGGCGGACGGTGCATCGGCGTGCGGCTCGCCGAACGCATCTTGCGGGCCGCGAGCGAGGTGCTGCTTTGTGCCGGTGCGATCGATTCGCCACGCCTTTTGATGCTGTCGGGAATCGGCCCGGCCGATCAGCTCCGATCGTTCGGCATTCCCGTTGTCGTGGACCTGCCGGATGTCGGCCGCCATCTTGAGGACCATCCATTGGTCGCGGGCGTAGCGTACGCCGCACGGCGCGAGGTGCCACGCTCGCACTACAACCATGCCGACGCTGTCCTCTACGTGCCGCGCACCGACCCGGGTGAGAGCCCGGAGCACCTTGTGATGTGCCTGTCCTTGCCGTTCGTCCTGCCGAGCGTCGGCCCATTGCCTCCACCGGCTTACGTGCTCGTTTCCTGCCTGATGCGGCCCCGCAGCCGCGGCAGCGTGAAACTCGCCTCCGGCGATCCGCGGGCCTCGGCTCTGATTGATCCGAATTATCTCTCCGAGGCCGCCGACATCGACCTTCTTGTCGAGGGCGTTTCTCTCGCCCGCGAGATCGGTGCCGGTGCAGCCTTTGCCGACTGGCGCGCCCGCGAAGTCTATCCGGGACCCGAGGCAAAGACGAGCGACGACATCCGCAAGTTCATTCTCGGCGCGACAGATTCATTTCATCACCCTGTCGGCACGTGCCGCATCGGGGCCGTCGTCGACGAGGCTTTGCGCGTGAAAGGCGTGGCGAGCCTGCGCGTCATCGATGCTTCGGTGTTCCCCGGGATCCCGCAGGCGATGACCAATGCCGCCGCAATCGCCGTCGCCGAGAAGGCCAGCGATCTGGTGCTCGCCGGGTAGAGCTGTCTCGGATGAACACTTTGTGCACGGATCAGGCGGTCGTCGCCTCGCGGCACTACGATCGTAACGCGCTTCTTCCGCGCTGAAATCACGCTGTAACCCGTTCGTCCCCTCATGATGCGACACCGCTGCGCGAATGAGGAGAGACTGCGATGGTAGGCAGAGCGATCGGTAAACAGGCCGTAGTGATCGGTGCGAGCATGGCTGGTTTGGCCGCAGCGCGTGCGCTGGCCGACCACTTCGAACGGGTGATCGTGCTTGAGCGCGACCGCCTGCCTGAACAGGCAGTGCCGCGAGCGGGCACGCCGCAATCCCGGCATCTGCACGTTCTGCTGCCAGGCGGCCAGCGGGCGCTGACCGATCTGTTTCCGCATTTCGAGCGGGATCTGGCAAATGCGGGCGCGGTGCCGCTTCGAATGTCACGCGACGTGCGTATGGAGATCCCGCGTCTCGGTCCACTCCCGTCGCGTGATTTCGGTTGGTTCCTCTATTGCGCATCCCGTCCGCTGATAGAGCTGATCACGCGCCGACAGGCCGAGAGGCTGACTAATCTGACGATCCGGCCGAGATGCCGGGTGCTCGAGATCACCGCTACATCAGATGGCACCATGGTCACAGGCGTCATATGTGAAGATGCTGATGGGCGGCAGGAAACCCTCGCAGCCGATCTCGTTGTCGACGCTTCCGGACGCGCTGCGCCAACCTTGGCGCTGCTCCGTTCGACCGGCCAGCCGGCGCCGGATGAAATCGTCATTGGTGTCGATCTCCATTATACGACGACCACCTTCGCCATTCCCCAGGATGCATCCACCGATTGGGGAGGCGTCGCCACTCATCCCCACGCGCCGGAACGCAGCCGCGGCGGCTATCTGATGCCGATCGAAGGCAACCGCTGGGTCGTGACGCTCTCGGGACAGCTCGGCGAACAGCCGCCGGCTGAGCCGGACGGCTTCATGGATTATGCCAGGCGACTAGAGACGCAGACGGTCTACAACGCCATTGCGCACGCCGAGCGGCAGGGCGGATTTGAGCGCTATGCCTTTCCAGCCAGCGTATGGCGTCGTTTCGACCGGCTGAGCGCATTCCCGCGCGGCCTGCTGCCGATCGGTGATTCGATCTGCCGCTTCAATCCCGTCTATGGCCAGGGCATGAGCGCGGCAGCGCAGGAAGCTCGGCTTCTGAAGCAGCTTCTGCAGGGGCGCGCGACCAAGGCCGATCCGCTTGCCGGATTGGCGCTGGCGTTCTTTTCCGAAAGCCTGCCGTTGGTCGAGGGTCCCTGGAACATGTCGGCGATCCCGGATCTGGTCTATCCCGAGACACGTGGCGAACGCCCGGCGGATTTCGAGAGCCGGCTCCAATACAACGGAGCCCTGCTTCGGGCCGCGATGCGCGATCCCGCCGTTCACCGGCTGCTCGCAGAGGTTCAGCAATTGCTCAAGCCGCCAAGCGCTCTCCAGGAGCCGGCCGTCGAGCGGCTCGTTCAGCTTGAACTGTCCCAAATGGCTGCCGAATAGCTCAGCCCTCCGCGAGGTTGAAAAGGGCGAAGCTTCGTTGCGGCAGGGCTGTCAATGAAGGCTGTCAATGAAGCTCGCCAAGCAAGGCTCTGGCGTTGCGCAAGTCGCGTGTGTCAAAACCTTCGGTGAACCAATCGTAGACCGGGGCGAGAAGGTCGTGGGCCGTTTCTCTCTTGCCCTGCTCAGCCAAAAGCCGTGCCAGGCTCATGGCTGCGCGCAATTCCCACGACTTGGCCTGCTGTGCGCGCGCAAGAGTGAGGGATCGCTCGAAATATGCTTTCGCTTTCGCCACGTCGGGCTGCAGCGATTTGAGCGCGATTTCGCCGGCAACGCGATGCGCCTCAGCCTCGCACCACTTTTCCTTGGTGGCTTGCATCGCCGCCATTGCCTTGTCGATGCAGCGCCAGGCATCGTCGAATTGGCCCGAATCCGCATGCGCGATTGCCAGCATGAACTGGTGCTCCGGCGTGAATATGGTCGATCCGGCCGATCGCCATAAATCGATGCCCAACGTGACCGTCTCGACTGCCTCCGTGGCTCGTCCCATGAGGGTGAGGACATAGCCTCGCCGCAACACCCCTTCTGCCTTTCGGAATGGCGCGCGCTTCTCCTCCGCCAGGATGGCAAGTTCCTTGAGATACTCGTTTGCCGCGTCATAATTTCCGCAATAGGTGTTGACAAGAATCGGGAAGTTCAGCGTGAACATCAAAGTAGCGGCATGTTCAATCTGGCGCGCTTCCATCAGCGCGCAGTCTGCATCCCTGAGCGCAGCATCGGGATAGCCGAGCTGCCACAACGCCATTGAACGAAAGCCCAGGCACGTCATCCGGAGGTCCTGGCCGAAGCGCGTCATCAATCGCCGGTGCTCGGCCGGACGGTAAAGCGCCAGCGCCTCGTTGTAGTGCGCCAGAGCCTTGACCTGGTCCCCCATGAACGCGAGCGTACTCCCCATGGTGCGGTGTCCGACCATGAGCGGTACCGTCGTCCCGTCCTTCTCACCGAGAGCAAGAAACCGCGCGGCGAGCTCCCGCGCAGCCTCGCCGTCAAAGCTGATGAAATTGACGAGCCATTGCCCGAACAGCGCCGAAAGCAGCAATGAGGCGTCGTCGGGAGATTCTCCGAGCTGTTCCGCCTGCTCGATCAGCGCTCTCACCTGAGCCACGGCAGCTTTGGTTTCGGGCGCGCTATATCCCTTGACATGCATGAGCGTGTTCACGAGCGCGGTTTGCCAAATGATCTGCTCGCGCCGCAGATCGGGCGTGCTGGGCAAGGTCGCGATCTGCGCCAGGGCGTGGGTAAGTTGTTCTGCGGCTTCGGCCAGTGCCGAGCGCTCCTGTGAGCGTTGTCCCGCCTTGCCCCACAGGAACGCGGACTTTTCGATCAGGTCGGCATTCATGTAATGACGCGCCAGCAACTCGGGCTGGCTTTCGGCGATTTCGGGAAACTCTCTCTCGAGGACTTCGGCGATGCGCGCATGCAGCACGCGCCGTGGCTCGCGCAATAGCGTGCTGTAGGCTGCGTCCTGCACCAGCGCATGCTTGAACAGATAGCTCGCATGCGGAGGAATGCCCTGCCGAAACAGCAAACCCGCGCCTACCAGCCGGTCGAGCGCGCCGGCCAATTCCGCCGGCGGCTTTCGCACCACCGCGGCCAGCAACATGTGGGGGAATTCCCGGCCGATTGCCGCGCCAACCTGCGCTATATCTTTCGCCGAGCCGAGCCGGTCGAGCCGCGACATCAACGAGGCCTGCAGGCTGGCCGGGACCGGCACCACCGACTTTGGCTTTGCTGCGGCGGCCGGCTGCGCTTCGTTCTCGCCCTCCGCATCCAGCACCGCCTTGGTCATTTCCTCCGCGAACAGCGGAACGCCGTCGCTGCGCTCGATGATGTCCTGGCGGATGCCTGTCGGCAGCGACCAGATGCCGACGACTTCCTTGATGAGGGAATCGATGTCGCGCCGCGTCAGCCGATTGAGCGTCAGCGCAGCCACATGCGACCGTCCGATCCAGGGCGGGCTGAATTCCGGCCTGAAAGTGACGAGCATCAAGAGCCGGTGTCTGGCGACCAGATCCACCACCCGGGCAAACAATTCGAGGCTGGTTGGATCGGTCCAATGCGCATCTTCGACAATCATCAGCACCGGACTGATCCGCGCCAGCGCCTCGAGCTGCGAACAGAGAGCTGCCAGCGTTTTCTCACGACGGAGCTGCGGCTCGACTTCGACCGGAGGGTAGCGCCCATCGTTGGGCAACGACAGCAATTCGGCGATCAGGGATGCATCCTCAGGCGGCGTCGAGCTCTGCGCCAGCAGCGCGTCGAGCTTGTCCAGTTTCGATTGCGGGCCGTCATCGTCTTCCAATGCGGCGACGCGCATCAACTGGCTGATGATCGGATGAAGCGCGCTGTCGGTGTGTTGCGGCGAACAGACGTAACGCAGGCGTATGTGCGGCTCGAGCGCAAGTTGCTGCAACAGTCCGAAGGTGAGCCGTGATTTGCCGATCCCCGCTTCGCCGGAAATCAGCACCACCTGACCTTCGCCGGCCTTGGCTCTTGACCAGCGCCGAAGCAGCAACTCGAGTTCTTCTTCCCGCCCCACCAGCGGCGTCAGGGCACCCGCGTGCAGTGCCTCAAAGCGGCTCGCCACCGAGCTGGATCGCAGTGCCGCCCAAACGCGCACATCGCCCTGGATACCCTTGAGGTCTCTTGTCCCGAGATCCTGCAGCTCGAACAGATTTCCAAGCAGCCTCCGGGTGCCGTCAGCAATGACCACCATGTTGGGTGACGCGGCCTGTTGCAGCCGCGCGGCCAGGTTTGGAGTTTCACCGACAATGCCGCGCTCCTGAGCGTTGCCCGACCCGCTGAGATCTCCCACGATCACCACCCCGGTCGCAATCCCGATGCGGATTTGCAGAACGACCGGAGCCTTGAGGGCGGAAATCGCCGAGATCAGCTCCAGCCCGGCCCGTACCGCACGCTCCGGATCATCCTCGTGCGCCTCCGGATAGCCGAAATAGATGAGAGCGCCGTCGCCCATATATTTCGCCACGAAGCCGTCGAAGCGTCGCACGGTCTTCGTGACACATTTCTGGTAGGTTGAAATGATGTCTCGCAAATCCTCCGGATCCATGCGCGTCGAAAGTTCCGTCGAGCCCACGAGGTCGACGAACATCACGGTGACCTGACGGCGCTCCGCCGTGTCGGGCGCCTTCGGTTCCACCGAGGCTACGGCGCGCTCGGGTGCAGCCTGCGTGGGGGCTGGCGGCTCGCTGATGGCTGCAAGGATTTTCCGCCGGTGCCCGAGCGGAATTGCGATGTCCTTCAGGTCGTCGTCCGTCAGGTGGGGCAGAACGGACACGTCAATCGCATGGTCGGCAAAACGCTGCGCGTATTGCCCGAGACCAAGTCGATCAAGCCACTGGGCAATCTCCTGCACGTCGCCTCCAGGCTAAGCTGCTGTCAATCATGGCCTTGCCGGCCGACCTGTGTTCCCGCGCGGCAACGGGACAAAAGGTGTGCGCTCGCCATGCCACTATCGACCGGAACGCCGCACTTGCGAGGCAGCCGGCCCATTCGCCGCGCCTCCGAAAGGAAAATGAACTTTGTATCCGGGCTCGTCAGGGCCCCAGGTTGGATTACCGCAGATTACATCGATTGAGAGTGAAATGCCGCACAGATCAGACGGCCAACGTCATTGCGCCGATTGTTCCGCTGGCGGTCAAAAAGCGGCGTCTTGAGCAGTGGCCGGTCGCTTCCGCCTATCCCGAATCACCGTTTCCCGAGAGGATCTGGGCCGCGCCGCCGATGCCGCGGCGGAAGGCTTCATCAAATGTGACGCCGCGAAGCTGCCATCGGTGCGTCCGGCCATTCCAGTCCATCCGCCACTCCGTCGCCCATCCGAGCTCCGAATCGTCCCACTTTAGCCGTCCGACTAGAACGACTTCGCCACCCCGTTCGGCTGCCACAGATGCCAATGTCGAGGATGCCGTCGTCAAGAGCTCAGCGGCATTGATATTGGCTTTCGCCAATGCCGCGACATCGGGCAGCACGATCATCATGCCCCGCTTCAGGGCGGCGGCGAGAAGCGAGTCACGTTGCAGGTCGGACTGCCTTGCATCCGATGTGGCGAAATATTGTTTTGAGCCCTGCTCCATCTCGACAAAAACGCCAAGGATCGGGCGGCGCGAAAGCCAGGGCCTGACGCCGAGCGAGTTGAGAACATCGTTGATCTTCTTGTCATCGAAATCGACGATCAAATCGTACGGCCGGTCGCGGGTGCCCTGCTCGTCGCGCTTCGGCTTGCCGGACATCTGATCGTGGTAGTTATAGGCGCCGACGAAATCAGCCGCGCGCGATTTGTACGCATCTAGCCGAGGATCGCTCTCGAGTTTGAGGGCTCCGGAAACCTTGACGAGAACGTCCTCGAGACAAGCGGCAAAGCCGATGATGCGATTGGCTTCGCCCTGTCCGGTGACGATTGTCTGCGCGCGATAGAGATTCTCCGCCGCGACTGCAGATGTGCCGGCCCAGTTCGCCAAGACAGCCATCAGCGATGTCTTGATGATGAGGGCGATCACACCTGGACATCGCACGATCATCTCTTAACAGCGCCAAGAGTAAGAGAAGGAGGGTTGACGATGCCGAGCCGCTTGGTGGCCACGCGGCGGCAAGACTCCAGCCAGCACTACATTGTAGTGCTGATCGATCCGCAGGGCTTGAAGGTCTGGATCGAGCGCCCGTGCAAGCACCCTTCGTGTTTCTGGGCGAAGGCAAGCAAGCCCATGATAATCAAAGCCACCAAGACACCTCCGGCCACGAGGTTCTGCATCATGGCTGTCACTCCACGGGGTTGGCAGACTACGCATTAGGTGACCGCTGCCACGGATGATGAACACGCCGGGCGCGGCCGTCAATACGCCACACGACCGACCGAGCCTGGTCGACCGGAGGCTGGAAGGCGGGACATGACCCAAAATTCCCGGCGCTCCGAGCGGCCACTTCCGAGGGGCAGATAGCCGAGGTTCGATGATGCAGCCTTGGAAGCTCACTCACATCGGCTCGATCTCTCCGGGACGCCAACTCTTGTCGAGCCAAGGTTCGACCGGCCCGTAAAGGCGCAGCTGCGTGCTGCAGCCCTTCATGCGAGCCTCAGCGTCCAGCGACGGCAAAGGTCGTTCTGATGCGTGGGTTGGGTGAAATCAAAACCGGTGCCGGGCAGCAACGTTGATCAAGATCAACACAAGTCCGCTGTGGGGCAAGGCGGCGCTCGAGGCGTGTGAGTGAGGCGTTTCGCAAGCGACCCCAGCGGCGATCAAATCCATCACAAACTCTTGTTGGACTAAGGCTGCGACGAAATCGATCTGGAAAGATGAGCGAACCTGTTGGGGTCCGCTCACTCGTTCCGGGTAAACCTCTGCACGGAGAATCGCAATGATGGCCGACAAATCACGACGTGCCGTTCTCGCTTACGCAATGTTGGCCGTGAGGACCATCGCGCTTGGCACTCCCACTGCGCTTGCAGCTAACGCAGTGGATGTCCCTACCAAATATTTGGTTCGTTCGAGCGCGCCCGTGCGCCACGTGGATTGCACCTCTGCCCCGCGAGCCGCTCAACCTGCCAAGGATGCCCATGATCCATTCGCATCCATGTTGTTGGGATGACAAGCCCGTCGAGCTTGGTCGTCACAACATGCTCAACAATTTACCGAGCAGGCTGATTCACACGCTTGGTAACGTTTTCCCATTCTGATGAACGGCGCTTCTGTCTGAGCCTCGATAGCTGATTGAGAGCGAGCCATGTCAAGAAACATTCTCCTTGGGGTCGCATTGGCTGTAGCGTCGTTAGCGCTGGCAAACATCGGATCTGCAGAGGGCGCCCCGCCCGTTCACAAGGAGCCGTGGCCGATTCGCAATGGGCGCAATTACCAGCCAACCGAGCGTGAGCTGAGAGCCTTGCATCAGGAGGATGTCACGCCCAACCAGGCGCGCGAGATCGACCGATTGTATGATCAACTCCTGGCGAGTAGTGAAAAAGTTCGCAAGCGGCATCCCGCACCGAAAGAATGATCGCGCTGTTGCCGAAACCGCGCGAGAGCGGCAAGCAGCGCCGCGGCGCCGCCGAAAAGTTTGAGTGTCGACAGGCGTAGACTCCCTACGCAGTCGGGCTGGCGAGGTCTGCCAGCCCGACTCATTGTCGTTATTGGAACGTGCCAGTAGCGGTATTGGGCATGCAGGGGGGTACAATATAGGGATCCGAGGCAAATGCGCCGACGTCTGGAGCCCGCACACAGTCCATAGCGCCCCTATGGGCCTTGGTCGTGGCGTGCCGCGCCGCGACATCGTTGCGTGCAGCCATGGCCTGCGTTGTGAATACGGCGGCTGCGATGAGCGTGGCCGACACGAAGGTCATTTTTGTCATTGGTTTCTCCATATGATGACAGAAGCCAAGGAAGCGCTCGGCTCCTTATTGTGAAGAGCGGCCGGCCTTCGGAAATATTTCATCACGCGCCCTCAACGAAGCGTGACCTTCTGCGCACGCTGCGCGGCGCGCCGAGCACACTTGACGCTGCCGCATCGAGGCTGAGCATCGGCGCTGGCAGACTGCGATCGCATCACTGCTATCGGTCGCCGTCTCGCTGTTACTGAAGTGGCCCAGCCTTGCCGTGAACCCATGCGATGTCTGCCTCATTGAGGCAGATGGCAAACCGCCAAACGTTTGCGCGATCGGGAAATATCGAGGCTCCGATCTCGGTCTCCCTTTCAGAAACGCACATGCTTCCGTTCAAGATAGCTCGCGATCCAGACAGCACGTTCACCTCACGAAGCGGGATCAATTCGTCTCGTCCCTCGCCGGACTACAATCGATCCATGCAGGAGAAACGAAAATGATTTCATTCAAAGCTCTTGCAGCGGCCGCGCTGCTGTCCGCCACCGCAGCGACGTCGGCATTCGCGCAAGCTCCCGCGCAGGGCGCTGCGAGCAGCAGTGCCCTGTATATGAAAAATCGGCGCGACTCCGGGTATAATCCGAGGAACGACTTCAATCCGGACGGGACCATGAGGGCAGCCATCCAGGAGCCGGGATCATTCTCGTTCTATTATCCCAACCTGGACGTTCTGAATGGAGGGGCGCCAACTCCTGCCGCCAGGATGTCTCCCGGCTGGCCCGCGTTGAAGGGCGCGTGTGCGTCGGCTGGCGGCGGCATCTCTTATTGCGGCCGCCGCTAGAGCACGATCCGGAAAAGTGGAGGCCGGTTTTCCCTCGCGACAAACGCGAAGCGTTTGCGCGGAGATCATGCTCAAACAAAGAGCTAGAGCGGGATGACGATTCGAAGAAAAGTCATCGCGCTCTAGGGTTCTCGTGATTTTGCGCCCGACGCATTCCCGCGTTGTCATGCTCGCCGCCATCACCGGCCGTGACTCGATCGTGCGGCACGGCGGGTGTTTTCCAGGGAGCCTCGGGCGCCGTCGCGAGGGCGTTTCTTCGGTTGCCGGTCGCAGCTCACTCGTGGTGATATCGGTTCATGAGCCCATCTGTACGACCGCCCGCCACCAACGGCCTGTGCATCCGGACGATGCGGCCGGACGAAATCTCCATCGCCGTGGACTGGGCGGCGGCCGAAGGCTGGAATCCGGGCCTCGCCGACGCCACCTGCTTCGCCGCGGCCGATCCGGAAGGCTTCTTCATCGGCGAGCTCGACGGCGCTCCGATCGCGACGATCTCCTGCGTCAATTACGACGAGAGTTTTGCCTTCCTCGGCTTCTATATCGTGCGGAAGGATCTCCGCGGCCGTGGCTATGGTCTGCGCATATGGAACGCGGCCATCGCGCACGCCGGCCGACGTGTGATCGGGCTCGACGGCGTAGTGGCGCAGCAGGAGAACTACAGGAAGTCCGGGTTCGAATTCGCGTACGCCAACGTCCGTTATGGCGGCACCGTCGCGGCTCCGGATGCGCTGCAGGCTAATGTCGTCACGCTCGCCGACGTCCCATTGGCGGCCGTAGAGGCGTATGACGCGACGGTGTTTCCGGCCCCGCGCACGGCGTTCCTGCGCGCCTGGATCAACTCGCCCGGGCATGTCGGCTGCGCGCTGGTCCGCGACGGTGGGCTCGCCGGCTGGGGCGTGATCCGTCCGTGCCGGAGGGGCTGCAAGATTGGCCCGTTGGTGGCCGACGACCGCGCCAGTGCCGAGGCGGTTCTGTCGGCGTTGCTGGCTCGCGTGGGTGGCGGCGAGATATTTCTCGACGTTCCCAGCATCAACCGCGACGCGGTCGCGTTGGCGCAAGATCTGGGTCTTGCGCCGGTGTTCGAGACCGCGCGCATGTATACCGGCGCAGTGCCGCCGTTGCGATTGGAGCGCGTATTCGGCGTCACCACCTTTGAGCTGGGATAGCGCAAACCCCGCTGCCTCACATAGGCGCGATGGACAAGGCTCAAGGCTTTGGGCGTGGTCAGTCGTAGGCTGCTCTGGCATCGGCCGGGCGTTTGCGATAGGTCCTTATGTCGTCGGGCCGGACGCGGAAGCGGTGCCCAATCGAGTTGCAATCCGAAGGAGTGATGACATCATGAAACGCCGTACGTTTCTCAAAGGCGGCGCCGTGACCGGCGCGGCGACGCTGGTTGCGGCACCGGCGATCGCGCAGTCGATGCCCGAGATCAAGTGGCGTTTGACGTCGAGCTTTCCGAAGTCGCTTGATACCATCTACGGCACGGCGCAGACCTTTGCGAAATATGTCGCGGAGGCCACCGACAACAAGTTTCAGATCCAGACGTTTGCGGCAGGCGAGATCGTGCCCGGCCTGCAGGCGCTTGATGCCGTGAGCGTCGCGTCCGTCGAGATCGCGCAGACGCCGCTCTATTTCTACATCGGCAAGGAGCCGGCGCTTGCTTACGCGACGGGCGCGCCTTTTGGCATGAACCATCGCCATCAACATTCCTGGTGGACGTTCGGCGGAGGTGCCGAACTCTGCGACGAAGCGCTGAGGCCTTTCAAGGTGCATGCCATTCTGTGCGGCAACTCCGGCACGCAAATGGGCGGCTGGTTTCGCAAGGAGATCAAGACGGTCGATGATCTCAACAGCCTCAAGTTCCGGATCGCGGGCATGGGCGGTCATGTGCTCGCAAGGCTCGGCGTCGTGCCGCAGCAACTGGCGGGGGGCGATGTGTATTCAGCGCTCGAAAAGGGATCGATCGACGCCGCGGAGTTCGTCGGACCCTATGATGATGAGAAGCTCGGCTTCTACAAGGTGGCGAAGTACTATTACTTCCCCGGCTGGTGGGAAGGCGGAGCCATGCTGCACATGATCGTCAACGACGAGAAGTGGAATGCGCTTCCCAAGCAATACCAGTCGATCCTCACCCAGGCCGGCTCGGCGGCAGGCGCCTGGATGCTCGAGAAATACGACAGCGTGAACCCTGCGGCCCTCAAACGGCTTGTCGCTGGTGGGGCGGAGCTGCGCGCGTTCCCGCAACCGGTCATGGAGGCGAGCTACAAAGCCACCCAGGATCATCTGAACGAGCTTGCCGAGAAGAGCCCGCTCTTCAAGAAAACAAAAGAGAGCCACGACGCGTATATGAAGGACGTGCTCTTCTACACGCAGATCGCGGAAAACTACTACGACAACTATCTGCTGAGCAAAATGCGCAAGGGCTGATTTCGCTCGATCGCGCCAAGAACAGCTTCGGTTCTGATTCAGTCAGAACCGAAGCTCTAGATTCTTGTTTTGACGCGTTTTCTTCACGCGAACCGGTGTCCACTTCGCTCGAAAACGCTCTAGGCCGGCTTCGGCTTGCGCGAGGCGACGAACACGCCTGACAGCACCAGCGCAAAGCCGATGAAGTGGAACAGTTGCGGATGCTCGCCAAGGAAGATGATCGAGAGCATAGTGCCGAACACCGGCACCACATGGAAGAACGGCGCCGTGCGGTTGGCGCCGATCAACTGGACGCCGCGGTTGAAGCAGAGATAGGCCAGCGTCGAGGGAAACACCGCGACATAGATCAGTGAGAGCACATTGCCGACGTTAAGCTGCATCACCGGTCGCGCCAGCAATTCCCAGATCAGGAGCGGTATCAGGCATGCCGCGCCGCAGCCGAAGGTGAAGGCGACGAATGACAGGCCATGGATCTCCGGCCGCTTCAGCGACAGCACCGAATAGATCCCGAACATCGTGAGACCGGCGAGGAAGATCAGGTCGCCCTTGTTGAACTCGACCTTCGACAGCGCGGTGAGGTCGCCGTGCAGGATGATCACCAGCACGCCCGCAAGGGACAGCAGGACGCCGAAGGCCTGCGCCACCGTCAGCCGCACGCCGAGCAGGACCAGCGACCACACCGCGATGATCAGCGGCGCCGCCGATTGCAACAGCAGCGTGTTCAGCGCCTGGGTATATTCGAGCGCCCAGTACTGCATGGTGTTGAAGACGCCGATTCCCGTCAGCGAGAGCAATACCATCAGGCCGAGACGGCCGCGGATCGCGGGCCAGTCCCGCTTCAGGTGCGGCCAGGCCCAGGGGAGGATCAACAGGAACGCCAGCGACCAGCGCAGGAAGGAGAGCGTCACCGGCGCAATATGGCCGGCGGCGAGCCGGCCGACGATGGCGTTGCCGGCCCAGAACAGCGCGGTCAAGCTGAGCAGGAGGTAGGGCTGGTTGGCCAGCCAGTTGCCGGAGCCGGCAGGGGAGGTGGTCTCGGAAGCAGACATGCGTCGGGCCCGGTTCATGGCGCCGCGGCCCGCCCGGCTGGTTCACGCGCCGGGCCGGAATGTGAGAGGACCCGGCCGAGGCCACAGACACGGATTTTGCGGCGGCGGCAATGGCGCTGGCTGCATCGCGACCATGCGCGGGCTCTATCACCGGCAAGCCTGCCGGCCAATCTCGGCGACTGCTTGGCGGGGCGCCGGCGCGCCGAGGGATAGCGTCAGCCGGCCTCGCCGGGAGGACCGGCCTGGCGCTTGACGATCTGTGCGGTGAGGTCGATCAGGATCCGTTTCGTATCGGCGTCGTGCAATTCGCGAAACAACCGGAGCAGGCGCAACTCGAGCAGCGACTGCAACGATGCCGAGCCCGGCGCAGGCAACCGCCGTGCCCGGGCGGCGGCGCTGGTGGCGCGGCCGTTGAAGAGATCGACGGAGACGCCGAGCGCACTCGCCACCTGGCGCAGGCGCTCGATATCAACCGCATCCCGGCCGTTTGTGCGCTCCGACCGTTGTGGGGGCGGGGGCGTTGCTCCCAGCACTTCCGCAAGGTCGGACAGCGACAGTCCGATCTCGCGCCACTTGGCCTGCACCAATTGATCGATGTACCCGTCGGTCGATTTGCTCATTGGGTTGCTCAGCCGATCTTGGAGCGTGTTTCGTTCACGAAGCCTGCGAACAGATTTACCAGTGGCTCCCCCTTGTAGGTTTTCTGCAGATCGTTGGGATGCACGAACTCGTCGCGGAACCACGGATACTTCCGGCCGTCGAAGGCCTGGATGGTCCAGTCGATCAACTGCTTGACGCGCGGAATCCGCTTGGCGTCGGGATGATAGGCAAGCCAGATGTCGAGCGAGAAGTTGATGCCGATGTCGAGCGGGATCAAAGGCCCCGCCACCGCCGGCACATAGGTCGGCAGCCAGCCGATGCCGGCGCCTTTGGCGACCGCCCAGACATGGGCGCTGCTGACATTGTTGCGCATGGCGACGAAGCCGACCTGCTCGCGGCCGGCATATTGCTCGTACATCTGCTGCGCGCGGGTCTGGTCGGCGTCTTGCAGCACGATGCGGTGGTTCTGCCTTATGTCGTCCTGGTCCTTCGGCATGCCGTAGATCTCGACATAGGACGGGCTGACGAACGGCATGACGTGAAGACGGCCGATCTTGACGCGCTTCAGATCGGGCTTGTCCGGCTCTTCGAGCTGCACCGCGACGTCGGCCTCGAGGCGGAGCACGTCGGCGGAGCGCATCTCGCATTTGAGATCGACGAGCAGCCCCGGATAGACGCGCTGGAATTCGATCAGCCGCGGCGCGACCCAGAAAGTGCCGAGACCTTCAGTGATGGCAAAGCGCACCTCGCCCGAGAGCGCTGGCGTGGTCTGGCTCAGCGCGCGGTCGAGGCCGAAAGCGGCCTCCTCCATCCGCCGCGCCGCCTCCAGCACCTTCTCGCCTTCGGGCGTCAGCCGCACGCCGTCGACATGGCGGGTGATCAATGTCGTTTTATAGGCACTCTCTAGTTGCAGGATCTGCTTCCGCAGGAAGTTGGCCGAAGCGTTCAGCTCAAGGGCTGCAGCGCGGAAGCTGCCGATCCGTGCCACCTCAAGGAAGATCCGCACCGAATCCCACTGGGCGATGCGGCCCGGAGGGTGTGCACGGTGGTGAACACCCCTGCGCTCAGGTGAGTGCATACAAATCGCCTCGTTTGTCGCCTTTTAGCTTAACGGGAACAACCCTCTATTCTTGGCAGAAACGCGGCAAATTCACAACCGCGAGAGATGATCGATGACTGCTCTGGACCTCGATTTTATTCGCAAAGCCGCCACCAGGCGCCAGGGGGCGGGTCCCGCCCGTTCGCTCGACAAGATGACCATGCTGCAATTGGCGAAACGCACGGTGATTTTCACCGTCGATGCCGCCGGGATCGCGGCGCTGATGGATGCGGCGAGGGAAGATATTCCGGGACTGACCACCAACCGCATCGTTCAGACCGTCGCCAACCATAATCCGGATGCGTTCTGGGCGATCGCGCGGCGAGATCAGTTCGACATTGCCGCGCCGAAGGGCGAAGGTTTCCTCGCGGTGCTGCCATTGACGCATGAAGGCACGCGCCGCCTGATCGACGGACGGCTCGATACCAAGAATCCGGATCTCGCCTTCGTCACGCGGCAGTCGGAGCGCCCGGCGGGCATCTATGTCTGGTGCATCCACGCCAAGGGGCCGACGGTCGCCGCGATCCCGCTGGTGCTGCAGAAATTCTCGAGCCCGCTCTACCAGGGCGTCAACATCTATTCGCGCCCGATCACCAAGGAAGGGCTGCGCGTGCTCGAGCCGCTCGGGTTCACCCCGGGCGCCCGCTATGATGGATTGTTCGCGCCGCATCTGCAGATGCTCGATCGCTCGCACGAGATGCCGCCGCCGAAGCCGGTGCCGCCGGATCCGATCTCGGTGCGGGTGGTGCGCTCGATGGACGAGATGGCGCGCGTGATGGCGATCCGCAGCGCCGTCTACATGGGCGAGCAGCATTGTCCGTTCGAGGAGGAATTCGACGGCAATGATTTCTCCGCGACGCATCTGATCTGCCATCAGGGCCGCGAGCCGGTCGGCTGCCTGCGGATCCGCTACTTCGCCGATTTCGCCAAGCTGGAGCGGCTGGCCGTGCGCAGCGAAAGCCGCAGCGGCGGCATTGCGGGGCGCATCGTCGATGCCGCGATCGAGCTCTGCCGCAAGAAGGGTTACAACGTCCTCTATGCGCATGCGCAGAAGCGATTGCTCGGCTTCTGGGAGCAGCGCGGCTTCGAGCGCATGTCTGGCTCGCGCGAATTCGTGTTCTCCGATTTCGATTATGTCGAGGTCAAGCTTCAGGCCGAGCGGCATCCGCAGCGCATCACCCTTGGCGAGGATCCTTACGTCCTGATCCGTCCCGAGGGACAGTGGGACGTTCCTGGCATCCTGGAAATGTCCGCCGGCCGCGGCGCGGCCGCGCAGCCGGCCACGATGTGACCGCCATGGCCCCGGTGATCGACCTCAAACCCTATGTTGGCGCTTCCAGCAGCCGTCTGTTGGTCATGGTCGACCTGCAGGAGGAGGCTTATTTCCGCGGGGCGGCGGGTTGCGCTGACGATATCGAGCGTTCGCTGGAAAGCTGCAGGGCCGCGATCCAGCACGCCCGCAATGCCGGGATGCCGATCGCTTTCACGCGGCGGGCTGAAGGCTTGGATCTCGTCGACAGGAAGGCGCAGTCGCCCTGGATCATGGGCCTGGAGCCGAAGCGCGCGGACATGGTGTTCGAGCGCAGGCAGCCTTCCTGCTACGCCAATCCGCTGTTCGAGGACGTCGTCTCGCGGATCGGCAGCTTTGCGATCGGCGGTCTGGCCGCGGAAGAGGTCTGCCTTGCCACCGCCATCGACGCATCACATCGCGGCCATCGCGTCACCTTCCTGACCGATGCCGCCGCGAGCCGGCAGCGGCGCGATGCCGATCCTGGTTCAGTGCACCTTGTCGCGACGAAGGCGATCGAATTGTTCGCCGACGTCGCCACCACCGCCCACTGGCTGGTCGCGACTGCGCAGCGGCCTCTGAGAGGGCATCGCTATGGATGAATTGAGGGCCCGTCGCTTGCGTAACGTGATTCCGGTACTGACCGAACAGCGTAACATTCTGGTTTCCGGCGGGCTGTCCTTTGCGGGCCACCTTGTCGATCTCGCGATCATGCAGCTCCAGCTCTCGCTGCATGAGATTTCCGAAGACGAACTGTCCGAATTCTCAGACGCGGTCAGCCTCAATCTCGCCAGCGGCGACGTCCAGGATTGATCGGGAGGCAGGGATGCCCCGCAGATGGATCGTGCTTGCCGTGCTGTTCGCGGCGCGCGCGGCGACCGGGTTTCAGTTCCAGTCGGTCGGATCCACGACCAACGTCCTGATGCACGATCTGGCGCTCAGCTACGTCCAGCTCGGCATGCTGCTCGGCGCTTATCTGTTGCCCGGTATAGTCGTCGCCTTTCCGGCCGGCTTGATCGGCCAGCGGGTGCGCGAGACGACGCTCGGGCTCGGCGGGCTGGCGCTGATGGTGGTGTCGGGCGTCGCTCTGTCCCATTGCGACAGCTTTGCCGCCGCGCTGGTCGCGCGCGTGATCGGTGGCGTCGGCGCCACCATCGTGATCCTGGTCGCCACCAAGATGACAACCGACTGGTTTGCCGGCCGCGAGATCGTGCTGGCGATGTCGCTGTTGCAGATGAGCTGGCCGTTCGGTGCGATGGTCGCGCTGCCGGCCCAGACTTATCTGGCACAATCGCTGGGGTGGCCGGCGGTGATGGCGTCGAGCGCGATGTTGGCCCTGATCGTGCTCGGCGCCTTCGCATTGCTGCCACGGAGTCCCGTTCAGGCCGAGACTGCGGCGGCCGCGCGCACCGGCCTGCCGGTCAGGATCCTGGTCCCGGTCCTGGTCGCGGGCGTCATCTGGGGCGCGATGAATCTCGCCTGCGTGCTGTTCTTCAGCTATGCGCCGCCATTGATGGTGGCGCAGGGATCGAGCCCGACGGGCGCGGCCTCGCTGGTCAGCCTCGCGATCTGGTTCACCATCGTGGCCATTCCCGTCGGCGGCTATCTGGTGGAGCGGTCGGGGCGGCCGGTCGCAGCGATCATTGCTTGCGGGCTTGTAGCGGCCCTGGCGCTGGCGCTGTTCGTCGCAAACATCCATCCAGCGATCGCCTGCCTCGTCTTCGGCGTCGCCATCGGTCCATTGTCCGGCGCGATCCTGTCACTGCCGACGCGCGTACTCGAGCCGCGCGACCGCTCGCTTGGCTTCGGCCTGTTCTTCACCTGTTTCTATCTCCTGATGGCGATCGGGCCCTCCGCCGCCGGCCGGCTGCAGGATTCCTTCGGCAACCCAGCGGCCGCGCTGATCGCGGGCGCCGCGCTGCTGGCCGCGATGGCGCCGCTGTCGCTGCTGTTCTCGCTGCTCTCGAAGCGCGGTGAGGTGCTGACGCTCAAGCCCGCGACGGCCTAGTACGCGATGCTATTTGGTTAAACCGGCCTCGCCGCAAGTTCACCTCTCCCATAGGGAGAGGTCGCGCCGAAGGCGCGGGTGAGGGGTTGCGGTCCCTCGATACAGCAAATCCCCTCACCCGGCGTTACACGCCGACCTCTCCCTACGGGAGAGGTGAAGAGACGCGGCGCACATCGCGGACACAATTCGACCTCATCTCATCAAGCTATAGCCCTACGCCACGAGTGGCCGCACGATCGCAGCCGTCGCCTTCACGGCATCACCGGGCGCCAGCTCGATCTGCAAACCACGCTGGCCGCCGTTGACGAACACGCTTTCCTCGGTGAGCGCCGCCTGCTCGATCGCGATTGGCACGCGCTTCTTCTGCCCGAACGGGCTGATACCGCCGACATGGTACCCGGTCAGCCGCTCGGCATCGGCCGGCCGCATCATCTTCGCGGTCTTGCCGCCGAAGGCGCTCGCGAGCTTCTTCATGCTGACCTCGCAGTCCGACGGCACCACGGCGCAGACCGGCTTGCCGTCGACCTCCGCCATCAGCGTCTTCAGCATCCGTTTGGGCGCCACCTCCAGCGCCTCGGCGGCCTGCAGGCCGATGCTGTCGGCGTTAGGATCATAGTCATAAGCGTGCACGGTGAATGTCACGCCGAGCTTTGCCAGTGTCTCGGTGGCGCGGGTACTCTTGGACATCTGGCTGGCTGTTCCCTTAAACCTTGTCCATGATCGAGGCCTGCCTTGCGGCGGCCACAAATTTTCGGGGGATATCAAAGGCTTGGAGATTGTCCAATTGGCGCAAAAACTACCCTTCTTGCTTGCTTAAGCGTAGCGCTTCCTTTATCGGGGTTAGCGTCCCGCGTGCGAACGGCTAACGCCGTGATTTCGGCTGGGCAGCTTAAACCATGATCCGGAAAGTTCGGCACCGCTTTTCCGCGTCGATCATGATCGAACCTTGAAGTGTTGCAGGGAACGCTTGCGAAATGGCCAATGTTGTCGTGGTCGGCGCCCAATGGGGTGACGAAGGGAAGGGCAAGATCGTCGACTGGTTGTCGGAGCAGGCCGACATCGTCGTGCGCTTCCAGGGCGGCCACAATGCCGGTCATACCCTTGTCATCAATGGCGAGACCTACAAGCTCGCGCTGCTGCCGTCGGGCGTGCTGCGGCCGTCGAAGCTGGCCGTGATCGGCAATGGCGTCGTGTTCGATCCGCAGGCCTTCCTCGAC
This sequence comes from Bradyrhizobium sp. Leo78, assembly GCF_059512425.1. NCBI lineage: Bacteria > Pseudomonadati > Pseudomonadota > Alphaproteobacteria > Hyphomicrobiales > Nitrobacteraceae > Bradyrhizobium > Bradyrhizobium sp. Leo78. The sequence continues at coordinate 15,864 of NZ_JCAMOT010000032.1, read as the reverse complement.
GAGGTCGAGCGGCTGAAGGGGCAGGGCGTCGCGGTCAGCCCGGACAATCTGCGCATCGCCGAGAACGTCACGCTGATCCTGCCGCTGCACCGCGATCTCGATGCGCTGCGCGAATCATCCAATGCGGTGACCGCGATCGGCACCACTCGCCGCGGCATCGGCCCGGCCTATGAGGACAAGGTCGGCCGCCGCGCCATTCGACTGATGGACCTCGCCGATCTCGACACCTTGCCGCACAAGATCGACCGCCTGCTGGCGCACCACAATGCGCTGCGCCGCGGCCTCAATCTCGAGGAGGTCGACGGCAAGGGCATCCTGCGCGAGCTGACGGCGCTGGCGCCGAAAATCCTGCCCTACGCCGAAACGGTCTGGCGGCTGCTCGACATCAAGCGCCGCGAGGGCAAGCGCATCCTGTTCGAGGGCGCGCAAGGTGCGCTGCTGGACGTCGACCACGGCACCTATCCCTACGTCACCTCCTCCAACACGGTGGCGGCGCAGGCGGCAACCGGCGCCGGCCTCGGCCCCGGCGCAGTCGGTTATGTCCTGGGGATCTGCAAGGCCTACACCACCCGTGTCGGCCAGGGTCCGTTCCCGACCGAGCTGACGAACGAGATCGGCGAGGAAATCGGCCGCCGCGGCAAGGAATTCGGCGTCAACACCGGCCGCAAGCGCCGCACCGGCTGGTTCGATGCGGTGCTGGTGCGGCAGACGGTGCGCACCTGCGGCATCACGGGGCTGGCGCTGACAAAGCTCGATATTCTTGATGGATTCGATACCATACAGGTCTGCACCGGCTATAAGCTCGACGGCAAGGAAATCGACCATCTGCCGGCGGGCGAGGGTGCACAGGCCCGCGTGGTGCCGATCTATGAGACCATCGAGGGTTGGAAGCAGCCGACGGCGAACGCCCGGTCCTGGGCCGACCTGCCGGCACAGGCCATCAAATATGTCCGCCGGGTGGAAGAATTGGTCGGCTGCCCGATCGCGCTTCTTTCCACCAGCCCGGAACGCGAGGATACTATTCTGGTACAAAATCCGTTCGAAGCTTAACGGGATATTACCTATATCCCACCAATTTGACTGGAAATGGCTGATTACTACCCGCTGATTGCCCGCGCCATCGCCGGATTGGACCCCAATGCTCCCGGTGAGAGCCGCCGCGCGCTTTATGAGCGCGCGCGGGCTGCGCTGATCCAGCAGCTCCGCAGCGTGCAGCCGCCGCTTTCCGAGTCCGAGATCACCCGCGAGCGCCTGTCGCTCGAAGAGGCCGTGCGCAAGGTCGAATCGGAGGCCGCCCAGCGCGCCCGCGAGACCACCCGTCCTGCCACCGGTTCCCGCAGCGGCGATGCCTTCCGCCGCGCCACTGCCACCGCCGCCACGACCCGCCCGCCGGAAGGCGCTCCGGTTGCAGCAACCACCCCGCCGCGCCCGCGCACTCCACCGCCGCCGCGTCCGCCCGGTGGCGAGGATCGTCCGCCGCGCAATCTCCGTGGCGAGGCGCCGCCGGTCACCCCGCGCCCGCCCGCGCCACCAACGCCCGATCCGCAGCAGCGACCCCCCGGTGCGCGCCGCGGGCCGGATAACAACGGTGCCGCGAACAATGGCGCGCCGCCGGCGCCGCAGCCGCCGGCTCTGCGTGGTTTCCGCGATCTCGCCGCCGACGCCGACGATCTCGGCCGCGCCGCCGCGCAGGCGAACCGCAATGCGCGCAAGACCTACGCCAACGTGCCGTCGCCCTCGCCGGAGTTCGACCGGCTCGAGCCGAACATGGAGAATCGCGGCGCCGATCCGGACGCGCCCTATTCCTATGACGAGTCGAGCGAGGAGGCCGAGCGCTACGGGCCGCAGGGATCGCAGCCGCGGTCGCGGATCGGCAATGGCGGTGATCGCGACGCCAAGAAGGGCGCGCGGCTCGGCTCGGCATTCCCGTTCAAGAGCGCGATTGCGGTCGGCATCATTCTGATTCTGGTCGGCGCCGGCATCCTCTGGGGCAAGCAGGCGGTCACGGTGGTGAGCGGCCTGCTCAAGTCGTCCCCCTCCGTGGAGGCGCCGAAGGATGTCGCGACGCCCGCGACCAAGCCGAAGATTCCGGACCGCGTCGGCCAGCCGTCGTCCAGCGAGCCGGTTGCACCGGTGGCGCAGCGCGTCGTGCTCTATGACGAGGACCCCAGCGATCCCAAGGGCAAGCAATATGTGGGCTCGGTGATCTGGCGCACCGAACCGATCAAGGCTTCGGGCAACGCGGCACCCGACATCGCCGTGCGCGCCGACATCGAGATCCCCGACCGCAAGTTCAAGATGACGATGTCGTTCCGCCGCAACACCGACTCGTCCTTGCCCGCGAGCCACACCGCCGAGCTCACTTTCATCCTGCCGCAGGATTTCCCGAACGGCGGCGTCGGCAATGTGCCGGGCATCCTGATGAAGTCCAACGAGCAGGCCCGCGGCACCCCGCTCGCAGGCCTGGCGGTGAAGGTCACCGACGGCTTCTTCCTGGTCGGCCTCTCCAACGTCGATGCCGACCGCTCGCGCAACCTGCAGCTCCTCAAGGAGCGCTCCTGGTTCGACGTGCCGCTCGTCTACTCCAACCAGCGCCGCGCCATCATCGCGATCGAGAAGGGCGCGCCGGGCGAGCGCGCGTTCAACGACGCGTTTGCGGCGTGGGGGGAGTGAGGGGAGTTCTCTTCGCGTCGGATAATGTCGCCGGTCGTCCAGGTCTCGTCGATGAACACCAGACGAGACCGGAGCGATCCGCTCCCGATATTTGATCTATTGCGGCCGCCGACGCGCAACATCTGGACAGTCCTGCTCGGCGGCACTCAGCGTCTTTTTTATAACTGAGCTTCTCGGCGTCGACGAAGTCCCACACCGTCCGGTAGTCGACCTTCAGACCTCCGCCGCCTTCAGAGTATCGATGAACGCCCGTAGCGTGGAAGGAACGTGGCGATTGCGGGGGTAATAGAGGGCGAGACCCGGAATCGGAGGGCACCAATCCTCCAGAACGGCGACAAGGTGCCCCGAATCCAGAAGCGTTCGGGCGAAGCTTTCCGGCACATAGGCAATGCCGAGCCCATCCGCTGCTGCTTCGACGATCAGGTCATTGTCGTCCAGGGTCAGAACGCCCGGAACGTCGACCACCACCTCCGCGCCGTGTCTTGAGAATTCCCAGCGATAGCGCTTTCCGCTTGGCAGGCGCTGGCGGATGCACCGGTGGGCGTGCAAATCGTCCGGCGTGATCGGGGGATCTCGACCCTCCAGATAGGCTGGCGAGGCGACTGCAATGAAGCGGGCATCGCCGCCGAACCGGACCGCAACCATGTCCTGCGGCACTGCTTCGGCAAGCCGGACACCGGCATCGAAACCCTGCTCGACGATGTCGACGAGCCGCCCCTCGGAGACAAGATCGATCTCGACCTCCGGATGATGAGCGAGGAAGTGCGGAATGACATCACGCAGCAAGATTGCAGCTCCGCTCTTGTTGGCGTTGATCCGCAGAGTTCCGCTGGGCGTTCCGCGCACTTCGGCGAGCGAGTCGAGAGCCGTGTCGAGGTCTTGTAGCACCGGACCCAGGTGCGCGAGCAGCCGGGCGCCAGCCTCGGTGAGCGAAACACTTCGGGTGGTTCGATTGAGCAGGCGGATGCCGAGATTCCTCTCGAGCCCAATCATTGCGTGGCTCAGGGCCGAACGCGATACGCCTATCGTCTCGGCCGCTCTACGGAAGCTGCGAAGGTTGGCGACTGAGACGAAAGCCGCCAGATCGTTCAGGCTCGGGCGCGGCACTGGTGAATTTGTTTCACTTACTTATCCAATAATGGACGTCTTATAGCACCAATTGGTCCCCTCTACATCATCGGAGTAATTTCAGAGGGAATATCTCATGAGCAAGACCTGGTTCATCACCGGCGCGTCGTCAGGCCTCGGCCGCGAAATGGCGCAACGCCTTCTTGCCCGTGGCGACCGCGTCGTCGGGACGGTGCGACGGGAAAGCGCTCTGGCCGATCTTCAGCAAGCACACGGCGAGAACCTCAGTACGACGATACTTGATGTGACGGATACCGCCGGGCTCCAGGCGGCCATAGACGACGCATTCGAGCGTATGGGGCGGATCGATGTCGTCGTCAGCAATGCCGGCTACGGGCTGTTTGGAGCGGCCGAGGAACTTACCGACCCGCAGATAAACCATCAGATCGCTACCAATTTGACCGGCTCGATCCAGCTCATCCGCGCGGCAGTGCCGCATCTGCGTCGTCAGGGAGGCGGGCGCATCATCCAGGTTTCGTCGGAAGGCGGGCAGATCGCCTATCCGAATTTCAGCCTCTATCACGCGACCAAGTGGGGCATCGAGGGATTCGTCGAGGCCGTGGCGCAGGAGGTCGCGCCCTTCGGCATTGACTTTATCATCGCCGAACCCGGCCCGACGGCCACGAATTTCGGAGCCGGTCTGGTGCGTCCCGCGCCGATGGACGTCTACGAGGACACTCCCGCCGGCGCCGTGCGCCGGGCGATCGACAGCGGGAGCTTCGCGCTGAAAGGTGATGCGGGACGGACTGCGGCAGCGATAATCGCCGCCGCCGACAGCACTAATCCTCCACTGCGTCTTGCGCTGGGCAGCACCGCTTACGATTCGATTTCGAAGGCTTTGACGCAGCGACTCGTCAGGATCGAAGCGCAGCGCGAGGTCGCGTTCTCGGCCGATCGCGAAGACGTTTGACATCTGATGCGGCGGTTGCCCTCACACCCGCGACGTGAGTGCAAGGTTGGCCGCTAGTTACTTATGACGCAGGCAGGTACAAACATAGGCAGGAAAAATGCCAATTCGTTCAATTTTTTTGGCCATCATACTTGGAGCCTCTGTTGTCGGTTCTCATGCCCAAGCAGCTTCTGCAAACCAGGTGGTGGGTACTTGGCGTATGGTATCGGCGCAGATTGATCCAGAAGGAAGAAACCTTCCTGCTTACGGTCAGCGGCCAAACGGCATGCTGGTCTTCACGCCAGATATGCATTTTATCGAAGTTTTGACGGATGCAGATACGCCACGTTTTGCGTCGAATGTGCGTGGTGGGGGCACGGATGCCGAAAATCGAACCGCGATGTCTCGAAGCATCGGTTTTTTCGGGACTTACACTGTGGATGAGACAGGTGAGTTCAGCGGCAACCGCGTCGAAGGGGCCACTTTTCCAAACTGGGTTGGGGATACCCGCACTCGGAGGGAGCTGACCCTGAAGGTTTCTGGCGATCAGATGACAGAGCGTTTCCAACGCCCGGACGGAACGAGGATCGTCATCGAATGGCAGCGGGTAAGGTAAGTAGCTTCTGGCTTGCCCCTCCTTCCCCCCCACTTCGCACCATTGCCTCTCGACCTTTGCGCGTCAAACGCGCATTCTTGTGGCTGTTCATCCGGTCTCTCTCTGGAACACTGAAGCTTCGCAACCTCGGCTTCCTCGGTTCGGACCAGATGGACAACCTCCTGAAAGACCACAGCTAGAGCATGATGCGGCAAAGTGGAAACCGGTTTTCCCTCGCGACAAATGCGAAGCGTTTGCGTAGGAAGGTCATGCTCAGACAAAGAGATGAGATTATGATCCGATTCCGTCTAATCGGATCATGATCTAGTGCAGTGAGTGGGACGCAATGAAACGCTACCTGATCTTCGCCGCTATCGGCCCGTTCATCGGCGGTCTCATTCTGCTGTTCGCGACCTCCTACCAGTCCGGCTATTGGACCGAGACAGGCGCGCACGAGGTCGGAAAGTTCTTCCTGGCGTTCGTCAAGACGCTGCAATACGCGTATCTGTTCGGCATCGTGCCGTCGCTGATGCTAGCGGCGATCGACGACATTCTTATGCATGTGCGGAAGATCAATCCGTTCGCGCGCATGCTGATCGTTGGCGTAATCGGATTCATCGCGGCCGAATTGCTCTACGGCTCGCGCGGCCCGGACTCCGGCGCGGTGCAGTTCATTCTCTATGGGCTCGTCGGCCTGGTGCCGGCAACGCTGTCGTCCTGGCTGGCGCACAAATACGCGGAAGAGCCGCAGCCGGTGACGACTTAACCGCTTTCGCCGTCATTGCGAGCGAAGCGAACCAATCCATGTTTCCACAAGCGGCGCTATGGATTGCTTCGCTCCGCTCGCAATGACGATGTGGTTGGTTTGGGTGCGACAAACAACCCGACGGGCAAACCCGGCTTTCCCTTTTCGCAGCGACGATAACGGTGCGAGGTTCAACCGAATCGTAGGATGGGTAGAGCGAAAGCGAAACCCATCATGGGTGCCGCTTGCTCATCGCGATGGGTTTCGCTTCGCTCTACCCATCCTACGGGAAGGCTGCGATGCTTTATTGCAGGCCGTACTTATGCAACGCGACGAGCAAGAGGCGAATGATGCAGTCCGAGATCGTTTCGCCTCGCAGGCGCAGTTGCTGCAGCCCCGCCAACGTCGCCTCGTTGACCGGTATGAGCCAATTGCCGTTTGGCAGGCGCCGTCCGGTCGGGGCCCCAGCCGCACTCTCTATCAAGGCGCGGCACTCCTCAGTGATCTCAATATTCGGCATCGCTTTGATCGGAGTCCTCGCGGGATTAAAGCCGCCGGTGTTGGCCTGAGCCAACATCATAGCTCGCGCTGCGCGCGCCCCGGCTACTGCACATCAGAGAATCCATTTCACCGCATGCTCTGCTGTTGGATGGGTTCCGGGCTCGTCCTTCGGACGCCCCCGTCTCGGGGAGGATGGTGGCGATCCCGGCGCGGTTCATGTTCAGAACGCTAAGCGGAACCGGGCGGACAGCCCGTTTTCCTCGGTGTGAGCGCCGAGCCGACCCGTATAGGAAAAACCCAGCGTGGCGTCCTTGCTGAGGGGGATATCGAGCCCGGTCTGGATGAGCGCGGCATCGCGGGCGATCGGCACGCCTGTCACCGTAAAGGCATCGGAGCTGGTCAAGGCGTGGGTGGTCCACGGCGTGACATCGCCGAACGCATGCTGCCAGCCCAGCGTGCCGTAGAGATTGCCGCTGACCGATCCCAGACTGACGGGGAATGCGCCACGCAGGCCGATCGTGGAGTAGGTGACGTTTTGGGTCTCATCGCCGCCGTGCAGGCCGGCGATGCCGTTCTCGTCATAGCCGTTCGTGTGCAGATTGACCCAGGCAAAGCCGGCAAACGGTTCAAGGGCGGCCCCGCCGGCATGGAAGGTGTAGCCGGCATCGCCAAAGATCTGCGTGGTGCGGGCATTGTAGGAGATCCTGTCGATTTCGGCGAAACCGGGGAAGGCGACGTTGCGGCTGGTATCGATCGCATGCCAGGTGTTGGCCACGCCGAGATGCAGGCCGAGATCGTTGATCCGGGCGCCGGCATACGCGCCGATCGTGGACTGGTCGACGTCGGCCGACGAGGCGCGGCCATCGACGCTGTAGAATGAGCGGCCATAGCCGCCCATCACGCCGATCCGCCAGCCGTTGTCGATGAGCTTGTCGGCGCCGACGAAGAAACCGCCCGCGGTGCGGTCGAGGCTTGCGGCGTTATGGCCTCCGCCGCCGAGCCGGGCCCAGCTGCCATAGCCGGAACCCCAGACGGCAAGGCCGTCGCTGAGCTTTCGGACATTGTCGGCGGATGATCCGCCCGGCTCCCCGAAGGCGGCGAGCAGCCGGCCGGTGACGGCGTAGCGGGCAAAATGGCTGTCCTCGATCAGGCCGCTCTTCAGACTGGCGTGGATCTCGCCATCGAGAACGTTGTAGGCGCCGCGGGCTTCGCCGGCGTCAAGCAACAGCAGCTTGTTGTAGAGTGCAAGCGACGAGCCGGATTGCGCCAGCGTGTCGAGTGCAACCGCGGTGCGGTACTGATTCGCGGTGTGGGCAACCGTCTCGAAAATGGCCGGGTTGCCCGAGCCATCTGTGTTGGAGGGGATCGGGGCAACGGTGAGATAGGCGTTGTCGGCATCGTAGCTGAGGCTGGTCGCGAGGAAGGCGGAGGAGATGGTGGAGCCGGCGAAGGTGCCGCTCACGCCAGTGCCGGCCCTCAGGATCGTGGCGGTCTGGCCTTTTTGGTAGCTGACCAAGGGATCAAGTGTGGAGACCACCACGGTGCCGCCTTTAAGGGTGGCTCTGCCCGACACCGTGGTCAGGTCGCTGCCGGACCCGGCGATATCCACCGCATAGATCGCGCCGTTCTCGAAGGTGAGGTTGCCGTTGACAGCCAAGCTGCCGGTCGTGCCGGCCCTGCCGGGGGCGAGAATGCCACCGCTGTTGATCGTCGTGGTGCCCACGGTGCCGGTGCCGGCGAGGGTGGCGCCGGCATTGACGATGGTCAGCGCACTCGAGGCGATGGAGCCATCCACGGCCAGGGTGCCGGCTGCAACCGTCGTGGTCCCCGTGTAGCTGTTGTCGCCGGTCAGGACCACTGTGCCCGCCCCATGCTTGGTCAGGCTGCCGGCCGACCCCGCAGCGTCGGCGAGCTCGGCGTTCAGGGAGAAGGTATCGGCTGTGGCGACCGCTTCTACGTTGAGGTTGCCCCGCAGGGTGACACCGCCGGTGGCGGCGAGGGTCAGCGAGGTGTTGCCGCCGGTGGCAGCCAGGGCTCCGCCGCCGTCGAGATCAGCATTATCCGCTGCGGTTCCGCCGCGGAGCGTGGCGCCGCTTTGCAGCACGATGCTGCCTTCGGTGGTGATGCTGTTGCTGCCGGCGGCGACCAGGGTGGCGGTGCCGCCCAGGATGAAGCTGGAAGAAGAGCCATCCAGCCGGATCGCGCCGGCGGCCACTGTGGCGCTGCTGTTGGTCGCGGTGGCGTTGCTCACCTCGCCGGCGGCATAGAGATAGAGCGTGCCGGCCGCCACGTTGAAGGTGGTCTGGCTGCCCTCGTCGGTAAAGACATTGCTACCGCCAAGCTTCCAGGTGCCGGCGCCGGTCTGGGTGATAGCGAGGGGACCGTTGGTCCTGCCGCCCATGGGATCGCGCATGTCCAGCACGCCTCCGGGCGCCACGCTCACATCGAGCGTGGCGGGCCCATTCAAGTAGATGGACGAGGCTTGTCCGCTGGCCGTATTGCCGGAGAAAATGGAGGTCTGGCCTCCGCTGACCGTCAGATTGATCGTGCCGTAGTCGGTGTAGACCGCACCGCCCAGCGTGTCGGTCGTGTTGCCGAAGAAGCTGCTGTCGGCGATCGTCATCGTGCCGCTTGAGTCGAAAATGGCGCCGCCACCATGGGCGGCGAAATTGTTGGAGAAGCTGCTGCCGGTGATCGTCGCGGTGCCGTTGATGAACATGGCGCCGCCATAGGTGGCCGAGTTGCCGGAGAAACTGCTGTCGGTGATCGATACCGTGCGGTTCGCTTCATTGAAGATCGCGCCACCGGCGCCGGCGGAATTATCCGAGAAGCGGCTGTCGACGATGGTTGCCGTGCCGAAGTTGAAGATCGCGCCGCCACCATAGGTGGTGGAGGAGTTGTCGGCGAAGCTGCTGCCGCTGATCGACGCCGTGCCAGTGTTGTAGATCGCTCCGTTCGCGTTGCTGGCGAAGGCGCTGTCGGCGATCGTTGCCGTGCCGGTGTTGTAGATCGCGCCGCCCTGACTGCCGGCGGTATTGCTGGCGAAGCTGCCGGCGACGATCGTCGTCGTGCTGCCTGCCTCGCTGTAGATCGCGCCGCCATAGGAGGTGGCGGAATTGTCGGAGAAGCTGCTGCCAGCGATCGTCGCCGTGCCGTCATTGTAGATCGCGCCGCCGTCGGTGGTAGTGGCCGTGTTGCCAGAGAAACCGCTGCCGGCGATCGTCACCGTGCCGTGATAGTTGTGGACTGCACCGCCGCCATAAGTGGCCGAATTGTTGGAGAAGTTGCTGTCGGCGATCGTCGCCGTGCCGGTATTGTAGATCGCGCCGCCCTCATAGGTGGCCGAATTGCCGGAGAAGCTGCTGCCAGCGATCGTCGCCATGCCGTCATTGGCGATCGCGCCGCCCTGAGTGGCGGTATTACTGGAGAAGCTGCTGTCTGCGATCGTCGCCGTGCCGGAAAAATTGTAGATCGCGCCGGCGAAGCTGGCGGAGCTATTGGAGAAGCTGCTGTCAGCGATCGTCACCGTATTGGTGTTGAAGATCGCGCCGCCGAAGCTGGACGAATTGCCGGAGAAGGTCACGGACGAGTGGGCTCCGGCATCGCTCAGATTGGCGCTGGCGCTGCCGATAGCGAGAGCGGCACCAGGATCCACATTGATCGCGCCGCCAACCGGTCCGGAGCCGCTCACCGCGTATGACAGCGCGCCCCCGGCGCCTACATAGATCGCTGTCGCGCCAAATACAGTCTGCCAGGCCGAGACCGACGTGGCCGTGCTGACGGTGGTGGTGGCGTTACTGGCGACGGCCTGGTTGTAGGCCGTCAGCGCGGCCTGCATCGCAGCGCCGTTGGCCGTGCTGGGATCGGCAGCGTAGGCCACGATGGCCGCTTGCAGGGCGCTGGACGCGTCGCCGACCGCATCCGCCCACGCCAGCGACGGCGCAATGCTCAGCAGCAGGGCGGCGACCGAAACGCTCCACTTCCACTCAGAGCCGACCCGGTGGCGGTGTCGGAGACGATCTTCCTTGTTGAGGAGACTGACCTGTTCGGAGACCCGGACCATGCCAAGGATCCGATTGAGGGCAGGACGAAAGGCGCGATTCATGTATGCAGCGATTTGCCGGTCAGGTGGAATTGTCCAGCAAACACACCGGCAACGTGACGGCTACCCCGTGGTACGGAAAACATGAAGTTTTGGACGGAATGCAAAATTTTCGATAGCAACGGGTGCTATCCGAGCGCACGCATCGGGAGCGATGGGATTCACTACGCGGCTGGATGGTCTATGGTTAATCATTCCGACGATCGCCCGGACCCGCGCGACTCCACTCGGATCTCTCCCGAAACGTCGTCCCCAAAACGCCCCGCGCGCTTCCTCTACGGGGAACGAAGCAGCCTCGATCCCCGTGCGAACAGCGCGGACTATCTCGCGGACGCCAACCTGTTTCGTCGCAGCTATGTCCGAACCATCGGCGAATCGGAGGGGATGCCGCTCGACAGCACCGTGGCATGGTTCGTTGGGAACAACGTCGCTTTCTACAAGCTGACGTCCAATTCCTGCGTGGAGGCAAAGCGAACCGAAGCGGATGCGGCAGCCGACAAGATCGACGGCGTGGTATTCGACTACGTCCTGCCCGGAGAATACAGCGAGGAGACCGCAACCGGTTTCGTCAGCCTAAGAGCCGGAGACCTTGGGATGGTGCAAAGCACGGTCGAGGTGACGGCGCGGTCGCGCCTGGCTCGCATAGCGACAATTTTCCTGCCGCGAACACGCCTCGCTGCTGCACTCGAGACTGACCTCTCCGGCGAGCCCTTCATCCTTCGCTCCCTCAGTTCAGCTCCGCTGGCGCCCTTTGTCGGCGCCCAGATGCGGTTGCTGTTCGAGTCCTACGGGAGGATGGACGCGCAGGACTTCGAGATCGTGCTCGAGGCGACAGCCGAACTCCTCATTCATCTGCTGCGGGGCGAATTGTCGCGGGGCGAGCAGTTTCAGGCACGACCAAGCAAGGAATTCATGCGGGCGATTGCCTACATCGAGGAGAACTATCATCGCCCCGAGCTAACGCCGGACGATATCTGGCGGGGCATCAACGTATCGCGGACCCAGCTCTACAAGCTGTTCTCGGAGAATAGCCTGACCGTGGCAGGCTATCTGCGCGACGTTCGGCTGCGCCGTTTCGTCGATGCCTTGAGGACGACGGACGCGTCCGGAATCGGCCGCCTTGCCTGGACCTGCGGATTGGATATGCAGGCCGCCGACTTCACCCGTTTATTCAAGCGTGTCTATGGAATGACGCCTCGCCAGGCGCGAGCGGCTCTACAAGCTGGGCAGCCCGTTGTAACCAAGGTTTTTCCTGCGCCCTCTGATATCGAAGAGGGTGGAAAGTAACGCAAAGCTCGGACGCAAAGCGCCGCGAGAATGCGGACTCGCATCCCTCACGCTGTTTGACATTTGAATCAGCACTCGCGGCCATGCTGTAGGGTAGGCAAAGCGAAGCGTGCCCACCATCACGAGCACGGCGCTGGATGGTGGGCACGGCGCAAGTGCGCCTTTGCCCACCCTACAACTCTACAACCGGTTGCTCGCGCCACAAACGCTTCCCTGTGGTTATGGGTCTGCTTTCGCGGGGGCGGTAGGATGGGTAGAGCGAAGCGAAACCCATCATTGGTGCCGCTTGCTCCATCGCGATGGGTTTCGCTGCGCTCTACCCATCCCACGGGACGGCTGCAACGCTTTATTGCAAACCGTACTTATGCAAGGTGACGATCATGAGGCGAATGATGCAGTCCGAGATCGTTTCGCCTTGCAGCCGCAGTTGCTGCAGCCGCTCCCATGTTGCCTCGTTGACCGGGATGACCCAGTTGCCGTTTGGCAAGCGCCGTCCGGTCGGGGGCTCAACGGCGCTCTCAATCAGGGCGCGGCACTCCTCGGTGATCTCGATATTCGGCATCGCTTTGATGAAAGTTTTCGCGGGATTAAAGCGGCCGGTGTTGGCCTGAGCCGATAAGATCCGCCAGTTAAATCGCGGCAATGCTTTTGACTGGTATCGCGAATGAGGCGCTGCTAACGACGCAATAACGGCGAGTGTGCGGCTCTGCCGCGAGGTGACAGAGCGGTAATGTGACGCAACTTGTACCGCGCGCGTGCGTTACCATCTCAATGCTCATGCCCGACGACATCTTTACGCCCAACCGCGCCCGCTCGCAGGGCCCGTTCCGCGACACGCGGCCGCGGGGGAAAGTCATCGACCAGGACGGACGCGAGATTCCGGAGGCCGCGCTGCATCCGCAGTTCGAGGCGTTCCGGCTCGACTTCGAGACCGCCGATCCGTTCGGCAATCTCACCCGCGAGCAGCGGCTGGCGCGGCTTGAGGCGATCGCAAAGCTGCTTGATGTCGCCTTCATCGTGCCCGGCACCAAGATCCGCTACGGCATCGACGGCCTGATCGGCCTGATCCCGGTGGTCGGCGACATCATCACGACTGCGATCTCGCTGTGGCTGGTGCGCGAAGCGCGTGCGCTGGGCGCGCCCTGGCATATCACCGCGCGGATGCTCGCCAATGTCGCGCTCGACGGCGCGGTCGGCCTAGTGCCGCTCGCGGGCGACGCATTCGACGTCATGTTCCGCGCCAATGTCCGGAACGTGCGCCTGCTCAAGCGCTGGCTGGACAAGCAGCCACGGTTGTAGGTCCGAAAAAGAGAAAGCCCCCGGAGCATCCCGAGGGCTTTTCGCTTGGGTAGGGACGGATCGGTTTAAGCGGCGTCGGCGTCGGTATTGGCCTGCACCGGGCGCGGACGACGCGGCAGCGGGAACGCCTCGCTCTCATAGAGCGAACGGATGCCGTTCTGGTCGAAACGGGCTTCCTCGACCTGCAGGTAGGCGCCGTTCAGCGAATCCGCCGGCAGCTCTTCCATGGCATACTGCACGGCTTCCGCCGCGGTGCCAAAGCGCCGATAGGCGAATCCGGCCCGCTTCTTCTTGCGAATGGCGGCAGGAAACAGCTCGGCGGAGGTGTTAAAGTTGAACGGACGCATAGGACGCATGGTCGACGACCTCTTACTCTTCTTAGCGATAGCGCGATTGGGGGTTGAGGACGGCGGGCCACAACCGGCGGCGCGCCGCACATGTCATTTCGTCCCCTAATATAGGCTTATTTGACAAAATTGCGACCCCTGAACGGTGCCGACAGACCTCATGATGAATCCGCGCATGACAGTAAGGAAATCAGGATAAGCTAAATTAAATCAATTAGTTGCGTGAGTTCCGGGCCGCCTGCGTCCACCGGAAGGGGGAGAATCCGAGGTGATCGCCCGGTGTCCCGTCCGCGCATTATTCCGCGGCGCGGCGAAGTCGGCGACGGAATGACGACCCGGAAGGATTGCACGCATCGCGACGCGTTGACGCGGCTTGCGCCGCCTCGCTTCCCGCTCGGGTCGATCAGCAATGCTCTCAGCGGCAGCGCATAAGGCGCGACGTGCAGGGGACCAAGGCTTGTGCGGGGCGCGCGGCGCTTTAAAACTGACGACAACAATAGAGCGACCGGTCATCGCGACGCCGGTCCGCGAGGAAACGCTGGGAACGCCGAGGATCATGCTCAAGGAAGCCGCAACCTACGACGAGCTCTACCGCAACTTCCGCTGGGACGTGCCGGCGCGCTTCAACATGGCGACCGCCTGCTGCGACCGCCATGCCGATGGCTCCGGACGGCTCGCGCTTGTCTATGTCGACGAGGACGGCGCCCAGACGCGCACCACCTTCGACGAGGTCGCGGAGATGTCGCGCCGCTTCGCCAATGTGCTGAAGGCCGACGGTCTTGAGCGCGGCGACCGCGTCGCGGTGTTCCTGTCGCAATCGCTGGAATTGCCGATCGCGCATTTTGCCGCCTTCCGCTCCGCGATGATCTCGATCCCGCTGTTCGCGCTGTTTGGCGAGGATGCGCTGGAATTCAGGCTGTCGAATTCGCAGGCGAAGGCGATCGTGACCGACGCGGCCGGCTGGGAGAAGCTCGCCAAGATCCGCGACCGCCTGCCTGAGTTGAAGGACATCTATGTGGTCGGTGACGAAGCGCCCGCAGGCACCAGGCCGTTCTGGCCCTCACTGCGTGCGGCCTCGGCGGAGTTTACCAGCGTCGACACCTCGGCCGACGATCCCGCGCTCATCATCTATACGTCGGGCACCACAGGAAATCCAAAGGGCGCGCTGCACGCGCATCGCGTCGTGCTCGGCCATCTGCCGAATGTCGAGATGTGCCACAACTTCCTGCCGCGGCCCGGCGACCTGATGTGGACGCCGGCGGATTGGGCCTGGATCGGCGGCCTGATCAACGGCCTGTTCGCGTTCTGGTACCACGGCATTCCCATCGTCGGCCATCGCGCGCGCAAGTTCGGGCCGCAGGCGGCGATGCAGATGATGGCGGACCTCGGAATCCGCAACGTGTTCCTGCCGCCGACCGCATTGAAGCTGATGCGGCAGGCGGGCGTGAAGAATTCCGGCGTGAAGCTGCGCAGCATCTTCACCGGCGGAGAGTCGCTCGGCGGCGAATTATTGGGCTGGGTGCGCGACACCTTCGGCATCGACGCCCATGAGGTGTTCGGCCAGACCGAGTGCAACCTCGTGATCGGCAGCAATTCGAATCTGTTTCCGATCCGACCGGGCTCGATGGGCAAAGCGACACCCGGCTTCGACGTGCGCATCGTCAACGACAGAGGCGAGGAGCTGCCGCGGGGGACGCGCGGCATCATCGGTGTGCGGCAGCCGTGCCCCTGCACCATGATCGAATATTGGCGCAATCCGGAAGCGACCGCGAAAAAATATGCCGGCGAGTTCTTACTTACCGGCGATCTCGGCGTGCAGGATGAGGATGGCTATTTCTGGTACGTCAGCCGCGAGGATGACGTCATCACCACCGCCGGCTATCGCGTCGGCCCGTCGGAGATCGAGCATACGCTGATGAAGCATCCGGCGGTGGCGATGTCGGCCGTGGTCGGCATTCCCGATCCGATCAGGACCGAATCCATCAAGGCCTGGATCGTGCTCCGCCCCGGCTATGCCCCGAGCGACACGCTCGCCCGCGAGATCCAGGACTTTGTCAAAGTACAACTCGCCGCCCACGAATATCCGCGCTTCGTCGAGTTCGCGGAGTCGTTGCCGATGACCGCGACCGGCAAGGTGCTGAGGCGTGAGTTAAGGGCGAGGGGGTGACGTCGTAGCCCGGGTGGAGCGAAGCGCAACCCGGGACACCTGTGCCAGCGTCTACTGAAGTGCACCCTTATCGTGAGACACGATAATCAGGGACAGGTGCCCGCCGCTTGAGGCGGCAGGGCGGGTTGATG
>NZ_JCAMOT010000031.1:0-100122 GCF_059512425.1 Bradyrhizobium sp. Leo78 | reverse complement strand
ATGCCCAGCGCCTGCACGCCCATCAGATTGATTTCCTTGCCGAACAGCCAGCGCGCGTCATATTCGCGAAACCCGGTTGGCTTCACCATCGGCTCGGATTCGAAGGCATAGGTGTTCGGGAGCAGTACCGGTTTTGGTCTTGGAAACATGCAGTCGTCTTTCTAAGAGACAGTCGGTTGTTCGGGAGATCAAATCGAGACAGGATCATCGCGATAGCACGACGCGCTGAGCGCGACCCACGCGGTCCTTCATCGCGGAAATAGAAACGCCTCAGCTAGATCGCCGCGCCCGTCGTGCCGATGCCCAAGCCGACATCGAACAAGTCGCGCCGGTCTGACAGCGCCAAGCTGCGCAATTCGCCGAGCGTGCCGCGCGCGGCCGAGCAATGGCTGCATTTGACGATCGCGGAGGGCGGGGCGAGTTCACCATCGTCGATCACCACGCCGATGCTGTCGCATTCAATGCATACGAGCTGAAAACTCATTTCGAAATTCAATCCACCCGGACGCTACAAATTGTCGACGAAGCAAGCCTCATGCCAGCAATGCATCGCCGTGCGGCTGAGGTTATTCGGATGATCGTGGCATTTCAATGTGACGTCTGTTTTAACCCTAAGCGGTCAGCGCAAACGCTCTGCGTTTGTCGCTAAGGCTGCAGCGCCGACGGCGGTTCCTGCGCACCCTCGGGGCGTATTGCCTTGAAGCGGTTGAGTGGGCCGCGCAGTAGCAATTCCGCGAAATGGCCGATGGCAATCCCGGAGAGCCCGCCGCCAGCCTTGACCAGCGCGTCGAGCAGACGGCCGTGCCGATCCGGCGTCAGCAGTTGCAGGGCCTCCAGCGCGAACGCGGTGCCGATGACGACGGCGATGATCAAGAGCAGCCGGTTGGGATAGGCCCGCACGAATGCAAATCCCATCAGCGCGAACGCTGTGAAATGCTCGAACTGGGGACCTGCGACGACAGGGCGGTCTTGAAGCGGGGAAAGCGTCGCGAAGGCGATGAAGGCGAGCACCAGCCAGGCGGCGCCCAGGGACAGTCGTTGATTCATAGGTTGTTGCTAAGCAAAAACGGGGCCGAGCTCAACCCACGCACGATCGTCGCCGCACGCATGGCAGCGCTATCAGTCGATATCGTTAACCCGGCGGCTGTTCAGCCGGTCCAAATCTGCTATCAAGCCGCGGAAATGAACAAAAAGTAACATGACACCGTTCATCTTGTTCATAGCCCGTTCACGCCGGTGGGTCTCATCTTAGCTAAGCTGCGACTCGCCATCGGAGGCCAAATTGCGCCTACTCGTCGTTGAGGATGATCCGGATCTCAATCGCCAGCTTACGACCGCGCTGACGGATGCCGGCTATGTGGTCGATCGTGCTTTCGACGGCGAGGAGGGGCACTATCTCGGCGACAGTGAGCCCTACGATGCCGTCGTCCTCGACATCGGCCTGCCGAAGATGGACGGCATCTCGGTGCTGGAAGCCTGGCGACGCAACGGCCGCGCCATGCCGGTCCTGATCCTGACCGCGCGCGACCGCTGGAGCGACAAGGTGCAAGGCTTCGACGCCGGCGCCGACGACTACGTCGCAAAGCCCTTTCATATGGAAGAGATCTTGGCGCGGATCCGGGCGCTGCTGCGCCGCTCCACTGGCCACGCCCAGTCCGAATTGACCTGCGGCCCGGTGACACTGGATACCCGCACCGGCCGCGTCAGCGTCTCCGGCAACCCGGTGAAGATGACCTCGCATGAATACCGGCTGCTGGCCTATCTGATGCACCACACCGGGCGCGTGGTATCGCGCACCGAGCTGGTCGAGCATCTCTACGACCAGGACTTCGACCGCGACTCGAATACCATCGAAGTGTTCGTCGGACGCATCCGCAAGAAACTCGACGTCGACATCATCCAGACCGTCCGCGGCCTCGGCTATCTGCTGACGCCGCCGCCGAAAGGCGCGTAACCGCCCCGGCGCCGCTGGTCGCCGGGCTTACTTTTTGATCGCAGCATGATCTTATCCGAAAACCGGTGCCCACCTCGCATTAGATGCGGGGCCAGCCTTTTCGGGATCCTGCTCTGATGCGTGGAAGCTCGCTCGCCACCCGCCTGTTCCTGTCGGCGACCGCATGGCTGGTGGTGATCCTGGCGATCACCGGCTTCATCCTGTCCTCGGTGTATCGTGATGCGACGGAGCGTGCCTTCGACCGTCGCCTCAACCTCTATCTCCGCACCCTGATCGCCGAGGTCGCCACGCCTGACGAACCGGCGGACCACCAGTTCCAGCTCGGCGAGCCGCTGTTCGAACTGCCGCTGTCCGGCTGGTACTGGCAGATCCTGCGCACCGACGTGGAAAAGGGCGAGATGCGCGCCTCGCGGTCGCTGTGGGACAAGAAGTTGCCGAAACTGGAGGATCAGGGCTTCGAGCTGACCGCCGCCGGCATTCGCATCGGCTATGTCGATGGCCCCGAGGGACAGACGCTGCGCATGGTCGAGCGTCCGGTCGATCTTGGCAGCGACGGCAGGTTCCTGGTCGGCGTCGCCGGCGACGCCAGCGAGATATTCGATGAGACGCGCAGCTTCGACTACTACCTCGGCGGCACCTTCACCTCGCTTGGCATCGTGCTGTTGCTGACCACGATCTTCCAGGTCCGTTTCGGCCTGGCGCCGCTCAAGCGCATTTCGGAGGCGATCGCCGATATCCGCTCCGGCCGCGCCGAACGGCTTGAAGGCAAGTTTCCGGTGGAGATCGCGCCGCTCGCGCGCGAGACCAACGCGCTGATCGATGCCAACCGCGAGATCGTCGAGCGCGCGCGCACCCATGTCGGCAATCTCGCCCACGCGGTCAAGACGCCCTTGTCGGTGATCGTCAACGAGGCCGCGACGCATGCCCCCGATCCCTTTGCCGCCAAGGTGCTGGAGCAGGCCGAAGTGATGCGCGACCAGGTCACGCATCACCTGGAGCGCGCCCGCATCGCCGCGCGCGTCACCATCGTCGCCACCGTCACCGAAGTGGCACCGGTGCTCGAGGCACTGCGGCGAACCATGGAAAAGATCCACCGCGACCGCGACATCACCATCGAGCTGAAGGCCGACCCATCGGCGAAATTCCGCGGCGAGCGCCAGGACCTCGAGGAGATGGCCGGCAACCTCGTCGACAATGCCTGCAAATGGGCGGCCTCGCAGGTCTTCATCGAGGTCCTGGTCGAGCCGCCGGCGGAGCCGGGTGCCGGCCCGCGGCTGCATATTATCGTCGACGACGACGGGCGCGGCTTGTCGGCCGCCGAGCGCGCCCAGGTGTCGCGGCGCGGCCAGCGGCTCGACGAATCCAAGCCGGGCTCGGGACTCGGGCTTTCAATCGTCACCGATCTCGCCGGCCTCTACGGCGGCAGCCTGTCACTCCGCAATGCGCCGATCGGCGGCTTGCGGGCGGAACTGGAATTGCCGGGAGTTTGACAGCCGAGAGGCACGGCGAGGGACCGTGCATCATTTCCTAAACGCCTTCTTAACGCGCGCCCTCCTATCATGCCGAGCCGATGCCTTCCTGCGTCGCCATCACGAGCATTCAATCACCCCAGGCCCATGAGCCAGACACCAACCGAGCGGCTGAGGGATTATCTCGCGCAGCTTCCGCCGCAATCGCAGGCGCTGCTGATGCGCGAGTTCGAGCGCGCAGTGGAGCGCGGCGAGGACGTCAGCGTCGCCACCCTGGTGCTCGAGCAGTTGCGCAAGATCGTGCGCCGGGCCGAGGAGGAGGAGACGCGCCCCCGGGGCGATGATCCGGCGCGCCTATTGTTCCGTCCGCTCGAGCCGTTCCTCGCCGAAGGCAATTTCCCGATCCGGCCGGGACAGGTCCGCCGCACCTCGCTGCTGCCGATATGGCAGTGGCTCGGCCGCGAGGGCGCGCCTGATGCGACCCGCGAATTCGAGACCGCGCTTGTGAAGGCGCACGACAGCGGTGCAACTTCGGCCGCCGAGGCCGCAGCCCGCAAATATCAGGTCGCCGCCGCGGAGGCGATCGTCAAGGTCGCGACGCCAGTGCCCGGTGATGACAAACAGCGGGCGCTGTCGCGCGTTGGCCCACCCAATGTGGTCGAAGACCTGGTGTCGATCGGGCTGGTGCTGCGCGCGCGCGAGGCACTGGAGACGCTCGGCAGCCGGCTTCCGAGCCAGCTCCGGATGTTCGGCGACACCCAGATCGCCTCTGTCACCGCCGCGCTCAACGTCCCCTCGCTGCAGACGCCGCAATTGCTACCCTTCGCGCTGTCGCTGGTGATGCAGCGCCTGGTCGCGCCCTGGCAGATCATCCGCCTCGCGATCAAGATGGCGGCTTCCGACGACGAGATCCGCGTCGCCGCCACGCCCTATGGCGTTGCCGTCACGATCGCCTTGCACGATCTCTCCTATCTCGCAGCCTGCCTGCGCAGCGATATCCGGCGCGGTCATCTCGACAATGTCGGGGATCAATTGAAGACGCTGCATGATGGTGTGCGCGGCCTGCGTACGGAGCTCGACCTGCGCAACGAATCCACCTGGGGCAGGCAGTTGGCCTCGATCCGGGCCGATATCTCCAATTCAATGCAATCGGAGATCGACAGCGTTCCCGGCCGGGTCCGCCGCATTCTGCGCCAGCGCCCGGACAAGGATATCTCCGCCGCCGCCATGATCGACACGACCGAAGTCGAGGAGGTCGCCGCCCTCATCGATTTCGTCGCGGTGTGCCGCACCTATGCGAGCGAGCTTGCCATCAACGAGGTGACGCTGCGGACCTATTCCGACCTGCAGCAATATGTCGAGCAGTCCACGGAGGCGCTGGTGCAGTCCTTGCGCGCCGGCGACCACAGGGTGCGGGGCTATCGGCAGCAGCAGGCCAGCGCAGCGATCCGCTTCTGCGAGGTCCTGTTCGGCCACGACTACGCTTCGCTGATGAACCGCGCCGCGGAGAACGCGATGACCGGCGAGCGCAAATCGTCCCGCGCTGGCTGATCGTCATTTTTACGGTTTTCCTTCTGCGATCCGATATCGGGGTCGCGCGAAAATTCGGTTGCTCCCGCAATTTCTCCCTCCGGTTGGTTACGGAGGGCGGTTCCGATCCAGCAATTGTCAATTGCTCCGCTTCCCGCCGGTGGTGTAAAGCGGCACATCGGTACCAGCTTTCGGTGCCGTTCGCCCGGGAACTCGTTGATGACACTGTGGTTTGTGTTCGCGCTGATGACGGTCGCGGCGATCTTCGCCGTGCTTTGGCCGCTTGGTCGCGCGACGCCTGCGACATCAGGCGGCAGCGAGGCCAATGTTTACAAGGACCAGCTCGCCGAGATCGAGCGCGATCTTGCTTCGGGCTTGATCGGGGCGTCGGAAGCCGAGGCGGCGCGGGTCGAGATCGGCCGACGCTTGCTTGCCGCCGTGGACGGCGAGGCTGCGGCGGCGCCAAAAGCCAACCTGCCGCTGCGGCGGTCGGCCGCCGTGGCGGCGCTGGTCGGACTGCCGGTGATGGCGGCGGCGTTCTATCTTGCGCTGGGCTCGCCACAGCTCGGCGATTTTCCGCTCGCCGCGCGCAGCCGCATGGCAGACGTCAATCAGCCGCTCGCCAATCTGGTGGCGCAGGTGGAGGCGCATCTCGAGAAGAATCCGACCGATGGCCGCGGCTGGAACGTGCTGGCGCCGGTGCTCTCCAGGCTCGGCCGTTACGACGACGCGGTGCGCGCCTATCGCAATTCGATCACCTATAACGGCGACAGTTCGGAACGCCGCGCCGATCTTGGCGAGGCGCTGACCGGTGTGGCCGGAGGCGTCGTCACCGCGGAGGCCAAGGCCGAATTCGAGCGCGCCGTGGCGCAAAACGCCGACGATCCCAAGGCGAACTACTTCCTCGGGCTCGCCGCCGAGCAGGACGGCCGCAAGGACGACGCAGCCTCGATCTGGCGCGCGATGCTCGCCAAGGCGCCGGCGGATGCGCCGTGGCGATCGCTGGTGCAGGCCTCGCTGACGCGGGTCGGCGGCGGTGTCGTCGCGCCCGCGCTGTCAGACGAGACCATGGCCGCGGCCAAGGACATGAGCACGGACGACCGCTCCGCGATGATCCGTGGCATGGTCGACCGGCTCGCCACGCGCCTGAAGCAGGACGGTAGCGATGTCGAGGGATGGCTGCGGCTGGTGCGCGCCTATATGGTGATGGGAGAGCGCGACAAGGCGGTTGCCGCGCTCACCGATGCCCGCCAGGCGGTTGCCAATGATGCCGAACGCTTGCGCCAGCTCAATGAAGGCCTGAAGAATCTCGGGCTGGATGGATGACATGCGCACAGACAGGACCATAGGGAACCATGACGCGTAAGCAGCGGCGCTTGGTGATGATCGGCGGTTCGCTGGCGGTGCTCGCGGTGGCGGCCGCGCTGGTGCTCAGCGCCTTGCGCGATTCCATCGTGTTCTTCTCCACGCCCTCGATGGTTGCGGAAAAGCATATCTCCGCCGGGAAGCGGTTCCGCCTCGGTGGGCTGGTGCAGCCCGGCTCGCTCAAACGCGGCGACAACCTCGCGGTGACGTTTGAGGTGGCCGACGGCAGCGCCACGCTGCCGGTCGCCTACAAGGGAATCCTGCCGGACCTGTTCCGCGAAGGGCAGGGCGTCGTCGCCGAGGGCGCGCTGGATCAATCCGGTGTGTTCCGCGCCGACACCGTGCTCGCAAAGCACGACGAGACCTACATGCCCAAGGAGGTCGCCGACGCCCTGAAGAAGCAGGGCCACTGGAAGGACGATTACGGCAAGCCCAGCGCCTCGGCCGAGCCGCAGCCGGTGCAGGGGGCGATGCGTTGATCGCGGAAGCCGGACATTACGCGCTGGTGCTGGCGCTTGGGCTGGCGCTGATCCAGTCGATTGTGCCGATGCTCGGCGCGCGCTGGGGCGATGTCGCGCTGATGAACGTCGCGCGCTCCACCGCACTCGCGCAGCTCTTGTTCGTGGGTGCCTCGTTCATTGCGCTGGTGATGCTGCACGTGACCTCGGATTTCTCCGTCGTCAACGTGTTCGAGAACTCGCACTCGATGAAGCCGCTGATCTACAAGATCACCGGCGTCTGGGGTAACCACGAGGGATCGATGCTGCTCTGGGTGTCGATCCTGGCGCTGTTCGGCGGCCTCGTCGCCGCCTTCGGCAACAACCTGCCGCTGACCCTGCGCGCGCATGTGCTCGCGGTGCAGGCCTGGATCGCAAGCGCCTTCTATCTCTTCATCCTGCTCACCTCGAATCCGTTCCTGCGCATTGCCAATCCGCCGATCGAGGGCAGGGATCTGAACCCGGTGCTGCAGGATATCGGCCTCGCCGTGCATCCGCCGATGCTCTATCTCGGCTATGTCGGCTTCTCGATCTCGTTCTCCTTTGCGGTCGCCGCCCTGATCGAGGGCCGCATCGATGCCGCCTGGGCGCGCTGGGTGCGGCCGTGGACGCTGCTGGCCTGGATCTTCCTTACGCTCGGCATCGCGATGGGCTCGTACTGGGCCTATTACGAGCTCGGTTGGGGCGGCTGGTGGTTCTGGGATCCCGTCGAGAACGCCTCGCTGATGCCCTGGCTCGCCGGCACGGCGCTGTTGCATTCGGCGGTCGTGATGGAGAAGCGCAACGCGCTGAAGGTCTGGACTATCCTGCTGTCGATCCTGACCTTCTCGCTGTCCTTGCTCGGTACCTTCCTGGTGCGCTCCGGCGTCCTGACTTCGGTGCACGCCTTTGCGACCGATCCGACGCGCGGGGTGTTCATCCTCTTGATCCTCTGCCTCTTCATCGGCGGCAGCCTGTCGCTCTATGCGGCCCGGGCCGCATCGTTGAAGCAGGGCGGCCTGTTCGCGCCGATCTCGCGCGAGGGCGCGCTGGTGCTCAACAACCTGTTCCTGACCACGGCCTGCGCGACCGTGTTCATCGGCACGCTCTATCCGCTGGCGCTCGAGGTCCTGACCGGCGACAAGATCTCGGTCGGCGCGCCGTTCTTCAACCTGACCTTCGGGCCGCTGTTCGTGCCATTGATGATCGCCGTGCCGTTCGGCCCCTTGCTGGCCTGGAAGCGCGGCGACCTGCTTGGCGCCGCTCAGCGCCTGACCGCGGCCGGGATCGTCGCGCTGATTGCGATCGCGGTGCTGTGGGCCTGGACGCGCGGCGGTGCCAGCTTCGCGCCGCTCGCGATCGGGCTTGCGGTATTCGTCGTCGCTGGGGCGCTCACCGACCTCGCCGAGCGTATCGGGCTGTTCCGGCTTCCGTTCGGCACCTCCGTGCAGCGGGCGCGCGGCCTGCCGCGGGCGGCGTGGGGCACGGCGTTCGCCCATGCCGGCGTCGGTATCGCCCTGATCGGGATCGTCTGCGAGACCACCTGGAACAGCGAATATATCGGCACCATGAAGCCGGGCGACTCCGCGAAAGTCGCCGGCTACGAATTGAAGCTCGACGATATCGGCCAGCGCCAGGGACCGAATTTCCGCGAGATGGTGGCGAGGTTCACGGTCGGCCTCGACGGCAAGACGCTCAACGTCATGACGCCGTCGAAGCGCAATTTCACCACGCGCGGTGCGTCCACCACCGAGGCCGCGCTGCTGACGCGCGGGGTGAGCCAGCTCTATATCTCGCTCGGCGATATCGCCGCCGACGGCGGCATCGCGGTGCGCATCTATCACAAGCCCATGGTGCTCTTGATCTGGTTCGGCCCGGTGCTGATGGCTTTTGGCGGCTTCTTGTCGCTGTCCGACCGGCGCCTGCGCGTCGGTGCGCCCAAGCCGGCCAAGGCCGCGCGCGCATTGCAGGCGGCGGAGTGATGCGGAGGGCGCTTGCAGCTTGTGTGCTGGCGTTCGCCGTGTCGTTCGGCGCACCGGCGGCGTTCGCCGTGCAGCCTGACGAGATCATGGCCGATCCCGCCAAGGAAGCGCGGGCGCGGGAGCTGTCGCGCGAACTGCGTTGCATGGTGTGCCAGAACCAGTCGATCGACGATTCCGAGGCGCCGCTGGCGCGCGACCTGCGCATCCTGGTCCGCGAGCGGATCGCGGCCGGCGACAGCGATCGGCAGGTGATCGATTTCCTGGTGGCGCGCTACGGCGAATTCGTCCTGCTGAAGCCGCGCTTCAATCCGCATACGCTGCTGCTCTGGCTGGTCCCGCCGCTAGTCCTGGTCGGAGGCGGCGTGGCGCTTTGGCGGTTTGGCCGCCGCCGGCCAGCCGCCCCGGCGGCCGCCACAACCGGCGCCCATCTCACTCCTGAAGAGGAGAGCCGGCTGGCTGCGCTGATGTCGGAGGAAGCGCCGGAAAGGCGTGGCTAGCGCTTTTTTGGTTTCGACGCGTTTTCTTCACGCGAACCGGTACCACCCTCGGATCAAGTCCGAGGGCATGCTTCGCTCGAAAACGCTCTGATCTACGTACTGTTACGTAGGTCCATGCGCGTCGGCATCTGCCCGAACATTCATCCAATCTTGACCTTTTGTGTGGAACTTTGCCTCGCCCTTCCTCCAGAGCATGATCCGGAAAAGTGGGTGCCGGTTGTCCGAGAGGATCACGTTCACAAAACGATAGAGCGTGATGATGCTTTGTCGTAACGCTCTTGAGCAAGCCGATGTTTTCCAACAGCAATCTGACTATCCGCTTCCTTGTCGCATCCGTTGTCATTGCGCTTCTGGTGCTGCTTGGGATCGGCGGCGGTACGGGCTTCATCGCCGTGCTCTACCTCAACAACGAGATCACGGCGCTTGCCGCTGAGTTCAAATCGCTGAGCGGCCCCGGCCGCGAGCATGCCATGCAGATCTATCAGGAGGCGCAGACCGCGTTCTCCTACTTCCTTATTGCCTGCGGTGCGATCGCCGTGATCGCGCTTACGGTTTGCCTGACCACCTACTTCGCGGTTCGGGACGGCGTCATGCGGCCGCTGGCTGGCATGGTGCATGCGATGCGCGAGGTGGCCGAGCAGAAGTACGAGACCCCGATTCCGGGTCTCGGCAGGAGCAATGAAATCGGGCTGCTCGCCGGCGCGCTCGAAGTGTTCAAGACCAACGGGATCGAACGCCAGCGGCTGACCGACCAGGAACTGCGCGACGCCCACAACCAGCGCGAGCGGACTCGCTATCTCGACGAGAAGATCCGCGACTTCAACGGCCTCGTCGCCAATGTCGTCGGCAGCGTTGCCGCATCGGCCGTCCGCCTCAGGGGCAACGCCGAAACGCTGTCGCGTGCCGCCAACGAGACCAGCCAGAAGGCGAGCGCGGTTGCCAGCGCAGCCGGCCAGGCCAGCACCAGCGTCCAGACGGTGGCGACATCAGCGGAGCAGATGACGACCTCGATCGCGGCGATCAGCCAGCGCGTCACCGACGCCACTCAGCGTGCCGAAGGGGCGGTGGCGCAGGCGCGCCAGAGCGCCGACACCATCCACGCGCTCTCGGACGCGGCCGAGAAGATCGGGGCCGTCGTGCAATTGATCCAGACGGTTGCCTCGCAGACCAACCTGTTGGCGCTCAACGCCACCATCGAAGCCGCGCGGGCCGGCGAGGCCGGCAAGGGATTTGCGGTGGTCGCCTCCGAGGTGAAGAACCTGGCCAGCCAGACCAGCAAGGCGACCGAGGAGATCTCGCAGCAGGTCACGAGCATCCAGGCGATCACGGCGGAAACGCGCGGCGCCATCGATGGGATATCGAACACGATCGCCGAAATCAGCTCGATCATGTCGGGCATCGACGTCGACACCGCACGCCAGCGCAACGCCACCCAGGACATCTCCAGGAGCGTCCAGGACGCGGCGAGGGGAACCATGGACGTCACCAACCACATCGTGCAGATCACCACGACGTCGTCCGACACCGGCCGCATGGCCGGCGAGGCCAAGGATTCCGCGGTCGACCTGTCGCAGCAGGCGGACATCCTCAAGCGCGAGGTCGAGGGTTTCATTGCCAGCGTCAGGGCAGTCTGACGGCTCGCGATTTTGCGACCTGGAACCTGCGGGCGGGACTTGCCGCGAGCTCCTTCAGCTCGCGACTAACCCATTGGCAGAGCTGCGATATTCTGCCGCACCCGGTCTCGTCTCTATTACAAAAGTTTAATTCCGCAGCCAGCGCGCCGTAAGGCTGACGCCCCCATGTTTAGACACGTCCGGTGCTTGCCCCCGCACCTTTCGAGTTCTGGCTCTTGGAGATTTTTAGAATGACCGAACGACCCACCGATCTTTCGTCTCTGCCGTCTTACCGCGCGCCGCGGCGTTCGCTGTTCTCGGCCCGCAGATTTGCGTTGATGGCTTCGGTCGTCGCCGGCCTCGGCGTCGCCGGCTATGGTTTGAGCCCGCAACACACGCCGAGCGATCTGTTCGCCAGCCCGGCGCAGGCGCAGGTCAACAACGAGGTCCGCAAGGTTCAGCAGCCGGTCGGCTTTGCCGATATTGTCGAGCGCGTGAAGCCGTCGGTGATTTCGGTCAAGGTCAATATCGGCGAGAAGCTCGCCAAGGACGACAGCAACGAGGACTCGCCGTTCCCGCCGGGCTCGCCGATGGAGCGTTTCTTCCGTCGCTTCGGTGGACAGGATGGGCTCCCCCCGGGCATGCGCGGCGGACCGCGTGGCCGTGGCATCGTGACCGGCCAGGGTTCGGGTTTTTTCATTTCGGCTGACGGCTTTGCGGTGACCAACAACCACGTCGTTGACGGCGCCGACAAGGTCGAGGTCACGACCGATGACGGCAAGACCTATTCGGCCAAGGTGATCGGCACCGATCCGCGTACCGACCTCGCGCTAGTCAAGGTCGAGGGTGGTTCCAACTTCCCGTTCGCCAAGCTGTCCGACACCAAGCCGCGGATCGGCGACTGGGTGCTGGCGGTCGGCAACCCCTTCGGGCTCGGCGGCACGGTCACTGCCGGCATCGTCTCGGCCTCCGGCCGCGACATCGGCAACGGCCCGTATGACGATTTCATCCAGATCGACGCGCCCGTGAACAAGGGCAACTCCGGTGGCCCGGCGTTCGACGTGTCCGGTGAGGTGATGGGCGTCAACACCGCGATCTACTCGCCCTCCGGCGGCAGCGTCGGCATCGCCTTCTCGATCCCGGCCGCGACGGTGAAGAGCGTCGTCGCCCAGCTCAAGGACAAGGGCACGGTCAGCCGCGGCTGGATCGGCGTCCAGATCCAGCCGGTGACCTCCGACATCGCCGACAGCCTCGGCATGAAGAAGGCCGAAGGCGCGCTGGTGGCGGAGCCCCAGGCCAACGGTCCGGCGGCCAAGGCCGGCATCGAGTCCGGCGACGTCATCACCGCCGTCAACGGCGAAACGGTCAAGGATGCGCGCGAGCTCGCCCGCACCATCGGCGGCCTGGCGCCAGGCAATGCGGTGAAGCTCAACGTCCTGCACAAGGGCACGGAGAAGACCGTCAACCTCACGCTCGGCCAGTTGCCGAACACGGTTGAGGCCAAGGCCGATAACGACAACGGCGATCGCGGCTCTTCTTCCCGCGGCACCGATGTGCCGAAGCTCGGCCTGACGGTGGCCCCCGCCAACAGCGTGGCCGGCGCCGGCAAGGACGGCGTCGTCGTGACCGAGGTCGACCCGAAGAGCGCCGCGGCCGAGCGCGGCTTCAAGGAAGGCGACGTCATTCTTGAAGTCGCCGGCAAGAACGTCACCAGCGCCGGTGATGTGCGCGATGCGATCACCTCCGCACGGAACGACAACAAGAACAGCGTTTTGATGCGTGTAAAGAGCGGCGGTTCGTCGCGCTTTGTGGCAGTCCCGCTGGCGAAGGGTTAAATACGAGATGGAAGGCGTCGCCGGCAATCGTCGCCCCCGCCGACGGCCCTTCCTGGGGAGCGAGCCTCAACGCTCGCCCCCTCTTGCTACCTTCCGGTGGAATGCGCCCCCCTCCGTCGGAAGGCCTAGGGCGGTGGAGTCCCCCAGCTTCACCGCCCACTCTTTCCCCTCCAGCGTGATCCGGAAAAGCGGAAGCCGGTTTTCCGGAAGGATCATGCAAATCAACGCGAACGCGCGCGGCCGTCTTGCATGTGCAGGGCGGCCGCGCCATGCTGAGAGGAAACCAATCCCGTGACCGCCACCGCACCTTTAGCCGCACCCCAGATGCGCCTCCTGATCATCGAAGACGATCGCGAATCCGCCGACTATCTCGTCAAGGCGTTCCGCGAAGTCGGCTATATCGCCGACCTCGCCGACGACGGCGAGGAGGGTCTGTCGATGGCCGAAAGCGGCGACTATGACGTCCTCGTCGTCGACCGCATGCTGCCGAAGCGGGACGGCCTGTCCCTGATCGGAACGCTGCGCGACAAGGGGAACCGTACGCCGGTATTGATCCTCTCTGCGCTCGGCCAGGTCGACGACCGCATCAAGGGCTTGCGCGCCGGCGGCGACGACTACCTGCCGAAACCCTATTCATTCGCCGAACTGCTGGCGCGCGTCGAAGTCCTGTCGCGCCGCAATGTCGGCCCGGCGGAAGAGACGGTCTATCGGGTCGGCGATCTCGAGCTCGACCGCCTGTCGCACCGCGTCGCCCGCGGCAAGGACGAGCTGACGCTGCAGCCGCGCGAATTCCGCCTGCTCGAATATCTGATGAAGCATGCAGGGCAGGTGGTGACGCGCACCATGCTGCTCGAGAATGTCTGGGACTATCACTTCGATCCGCAGACCAACGTCATCGACGTGCACATCTCGCGCCTGCGCTCCAAGATCGACAAGGGCTTCGAGCGGCCCTTGCTGCACACGATCCGCGGGGCAGGGTACATGATCCGCGACGGGATACGGTAGCTGAGTCCGAAAGACGTAGCTGCATCGGTGCTGGGGAGCATCGGATAGCAACGCGCAACAGCAACATCTTGGGTAGCATCATCCGTGACGGCATTCGGTAAACTGATCCGCACCACGGCGTTCCGGCTGACGCTGGTCTATCTGTTCTTGTTTGCGCTGTTCGCCGCCTCGCTGCTCGGCTATTTCGCGTGGAATACGCGCCGGCTGATCACCGAGCAGATCACCTCCACGGTCAATGCCGAGGTCGGCGAAGTCACCGAGATCTACAACCGGCGTGGCCTGCGCGGCCTTGTGTTCACGATCGGCAATCGGGCGCTGCGGCCGGGCGCCAACCTCTATCTCGTGACCGCACCGAACGGGCAGGCGATCGCCGGCAATGTCGGCTCGCTGGCGCCAGGGGTGATGGGAATGCAGGGTTGGACCGAGACGGCCTATCGGCGGCTCGACGACAACGACAACACCGATCACCGCGCGCTGGTGCGGGTCACCGAGATGACCAATGGCTTCCGGCTCTTGATCGGGCGCGACCTCGAGGAGCGGCGGCGGCTGTTCGGCATCGTTGCCAAAGCCGCGCAATGGTCGATCCTGGTCGTGGTCGTGCTCGGCATCGGCGGCGGCATCTTCGTCGCGCGGCGGGTGCTGCAGCGGATCGATGCCATGACCGGCACCGCCCAGCGCATCATGGCCGGCGATCTCTCCGATCGCCTGCCGGTCGGCCGCAGCGGCGACGAGCTCGATCGTCTCGCCGAGAACCTCAACGCCATGCTGGAGCGCATCGAGGCGCTGATGACGGGGCTGAAGGAGGTCTCCGACAACATAGCCCACGACCTCAAGACCCCGCTGACGCGCCTTCGCAACCGCGCCGAGGAGGCGTTGGCGCGCGCCAGGAGCGAGGCCGATTACCGGGCGGCGCTGGAGCGCACCATCGAGGAATCCGATGGCCTGATCCGTACCTTCAATGCACTCTTGATGATCGCACGGGCTGAGTCAGGTCAGGCGCGCGGCAACATGGATGATTTCGACGCGGCCGATGTCGCCGCCGGCATCCATGAGCTCTATGAGCCGCTCGCCGAGGACGACGGCATGAGCCTGCATGTGAAGACCGCGCCCAGCGCGATGCACGGCAACCGTGAATTGATCAGCCAGGCGCTCGCCAACCTCGTCGAGAACGCGATCAAATATGGCAAGCCGGTCGTGCAGCCGATCGACCCGGAGGCGGCCGCCGCAGCCAAGGAGATCCTGATCGAGGCGCGGCGCGAGGCCGACTCCGTGCTGCTCAGCGTCACCGATCATGGTCCGGGCATTCCCGAGGCCGATCGCAAGCACGCGGTGGAACGATTCGTCCGGCTCGAGGCGAGCCGCACGCTGCCGGGTTCCGGGCTTGGGCTCAGCCTCGCCGCGGCGGTCGCGACACTGCACGGCGGCGAGCTCAGGCTCGGCGACGCCCATCCCGGGCTGGTTGCGAC
Organism: Bradyrhizobium sp. Leo78; assembly: GCF_059512425.1. Taxonomy (NCBI): domain Bacteria; kingdom Pseudomonadati; phylum Pseudomonadota; class Alphaproteobacteria; order Hyphomicrobiales; family Nitrobacteraceae; genus Bradyrhizobium; species Bradyrhizobium sp. Leo78. Next base: position 84,930 of record NZ_JCAMOT010000031.1, on the reverse strand, counting down.
GCTGGTGCTGCCGGCGCGTGCCGGCGCGGCTGACAGGCTTGCGGCCCAAACGCAGGATGTGCCACAGAAGGCGGCATGAACGCTTCCGCGCCGGGCTCCGCGGGACATCGTCTGGCCGCGCGGTTCGCGGACGGACCGTATGTGTCCGCGCCCATCCAAGCCGAACAGCGCCTGACAGACTGGCTCGCCGAACTCGAGCCGGCGCAATCGGCCGCGCTCGATGAACTGCTCGGCTATCCCTTCGCCAAGCGCATCCTGCTCGGCATTGCGGAATGCTCGCCGTTCCTGTTCGAGCTCGTGCGCGCCGATCCGGCGCGGCTGATCCGGCTGCTCTCCTGCGACGCGGAGCCGCATCTGGCCGACCTGATCGACAAGACCTCGCACGACGTGTTCGCCGCCTCAGGCGAGGCCGAAGTGATGCAACTGCTCCGTCGCATGAAGGCGGAGGCGGCGCTCCTGATCGCGCTTTGCGACATTGGCGGCGTGTGGCCGGTCACACGGGTCACCGCCGCGCTGACCGACCTCGCGGTCGCGTCCGTGCAGTCGGCGCTGCGCTACCTGCTGCGCCAGGAGATGGCGCGCGGCCGCCTCCATGCGCCCGACCCCGACCGTCCCGAAGAGGGCAGCGGGTTGATCGTGCTCGCGATGGGCAAGATGGGCGCGGGCGAGCTGAACTATTCCAGCGATATCGATCTCATCGTCTTCTACGATCCGGCTGCGACCTCGCTGGCCGAGGATATCGAACCACAGCCGTTCTTCGTCCGCGTCACCCAATCGATGGCGCGCCTGCTGCAGCAGCGCTCCGGCGACGGGTATGTGTTCCGCGTCGACCTGCGGCTGCGGCCCGATCCGGCGTCGACGCAGGTCGCGATATCGACCGATTCGGCCCTGAACTATTACGCGCGGGAAGGGCGGACCTGGGAACGCGCCGCGATGATCAAGGCGCGCCCCTGCGCCGGCGACAGCAGGGCGGGCGAGGTGCTGCTTGCGGAAATCGCCCCCTTCGTCTGGCGCAAGCATCTGGACTTCGCCGCGCTTGCCGATGTCCACGACATGAAGCGGCAGATGCAGACCTACCGCGGCCAGAGCGAGATCTCGGTCGAGGGCCACAACGTCAAGGTCGGCCGCGGCGGCATCCGCGAGATCGAGTTCTTCGCCCAGACCCAGCAGTTGATCGCGGGCGGGCGGCATCCGGAATTGCGGGTGCGGCCGACGCTCGAGGCGCTCGCGATGCTGGCCTCCAGCAACTGGATCACCTTTGAGGCGCGTGACGAGCTCACCGCGGCCTATCAGTTCCTGCGCCGCGTCGAGCATCGTCTGCAGATGATCGCCGACGAGCAGACGCACACGCTGCCGGAAGATCCCGCGGCGATCGAGCGCTTTGCTCATTTCCTCGGCTATACGAGCAGGGCCACCTTTGCGATGGAATTGCTCGCGCATCTCAACATCGTGCAGGGCCATTACGCCAAACTTTTCGAGGGCGACGAGCCGACCGGCACGGCAAAGCTGCCGAAGCTGAACTACGGCGCCGGCCCCGAAGACCAGCGGCTGCTCGAGCATCTCGTCAGTCTCGGCTTCGAGAAGCCGGTCGCGGTCGCAAAGACCGTGCAGCAATGGATCGAAGGCGACTATCGCGCGCTGCGCGTGGAGGCGACGCGCAACGCTTTCCTCGAGTTCATTCCGGGCCTGATCGACGGCCTCGCGCATGCCGAGGAGCCGGACGCTGCGGTTGTGGCGTTCGACCGTTTCCTCGGGGCGCTGCAGCGGGGCGGGCGGCTGATCACGCTGCTGAGCCAGAACCGCGACCTGGTCGCGCTGGTGGCGCTGATCCTCGGCGCCGCGCCGCGGCTCGGCGACATGCTGGCGCGGCAGCCGCAGATCATGGACGGGCTGATCGATCCGCGTTTCTTCGGCGCGATGCCGGACCAGCGCGAATTGTCGGAGCGGCTCGCGATCACACTCAAGGACGCCGGCTCCTACGAGGACTTCCTCGATCGCCTGCGGCTGTTCGGCCAGGAAAGCCTGTTCCTGATCGGCACGCGGATCCTCTCCGGCACGGTGTCGGCGCAGCAGGCGAGCGTCGCCTTCGCCGACGTCGCGGAAGGCATCGTGCACACCGTGCATGGCCTCGTCACCGACCAGTTCGCCACCCAATACGGCCGCATCAACGACCAGGAGACCGCGATCCTCGCCATGGGCCGGCTCGGCAGCCGCGAGATGACGGCGTCCTCCGATCTCGACCTGATCCTGCTCTACGACTACGACCACGAGCGCCCGGACTCCGACGGCGACCGCGCGCTGCACGGTGCGCAGTATTTTGCCCGCTTCACCCAGCGCCTGATCTCCGCCTTCACGACACGAACCAATTACGGCGTGCTCTACGAGGTCGACATGCGGCTGCGCCCATCGGGCCGCGCCGGTCCGCTGGCATCACGGCTCGATTCCTTCGCCGAATATCAGGAGCGCGAGGCCTGGACCTGGGAGCACATGGCGCTGACGCGGGCGCGCGTGATCTCGTCATCGCCGGCGTTCCGCGAGAAGATCGAAGACATCATCCGCCGCGTGCTGACGCGCAAGCGCGATGCGGGCAAAACCGCCAACGACGTCGTCGAGATGCGGCGCGCGATCGCGCTCGAGAAGGGCGAGGACGACATCTGGGACCTGAAGCTCGCCGCTGGCGGCCTCATCGACATCGATTTCATCGCGCAATATCTGCAACTCGTGCACGCCGCCGAGAAGCCGGACATTCTCAGCGTCTCCACATTGCAGGTGCTCGACAACGCCGCAAAGCTCGGCGTGCTCGGCCAGTCGGAAGCCGAAGTGCTGCGCTCGGCCGCGCGGCTCTATCACGACCTCACGCAGATCCTGCGCCTTTGCGTGATTGGCAAATTCAATCCCGAAACCGCGGGTGACGATCTGCTACGCGTGATGGCGCGCGCAGGCGACACGCCGGATTTCTCCGCCCTCGAAGCCGGCGTGCGCGAGACGCAGAGCGAAGTCCGCCGCGTGTTCAACGCGATCGTCGGCGGACGTTAGGCGCGGCGCCGATCGCTACAAATTCGGTGTCGTCCCGGGCTTGACCCGGGACCCATAACCGCAGGCGTTTGTAATGTGCTCCGCCGCAACCGCTTGCGCGCGCCACAACCCGATCCTGTGGTTATGGGTCCCGGCGTTCGCCGGGACGACAGCGCCGTAGGGTGGGCAAAGCGACGCGTGCCCACCATTCAGTGTTGTGGCCTATGCCTTCTTCAACTTCTTGAGCGCCTCGTGGACGTACGGATCAAGCCCAGCGCCGCCGGCGTCGAGATGGGCGAAGATCGCCTTCCGCATCCGCGGGTCCCAGAATTTCTTGATATGCTCGGCGATGCCCGGCACCGCGCGCTCGTGCCCCTGGTTCTGGAAGAACTTGCCGATCTGGTTGGCCATGTAAATCAGTCGGTCAGGCGACATGGATGGCTTTCCTGCTATCGGCGTGGGGAACGATCCGCTCCGCATGTGTGAACACTTCGAACCCGTCGGCGCGTGCGATCGCCGCGAGCGTGATGCCGGCGGCGTCGGCCATGCGCACGGCAAGCGCTGTCGGCGCCGACACCGCGACCATAAGCGGCGCGCCGATGGTCGCCGTCTTCTGCACCATCTCGACCGAGACGCGGCTCGTCAACAGCACCATGCCGTCGCTGGTAGGCACTTTGGCCTGCGCCAGCGCACCGGCGAGCTTGTCGAGCGCATTGTGACGGCCGACATCCTCGCGCAGCGCGACAATGCCGCGCGCCGGCGTCCAGAACGCCGCGGCATGCACTGCGCGTGTCCTGAGGTTGATCGCCTGCAGCGGGGCGATCGCGGCCATCGCGGCCATGATCTCGCGCGGCGAGAAACTGCGGCCCTTCGGCACGATTGCCGCCGGACGAACCGCTTCGGCGATCGAGTCGATGCCGCAGAGGCCGCAGCCGGTCGGGCCCGCGATATGCCGCCGCCGCTCATTGATCAGCGCGGCCTTTTCGGGCGCCAGCCACATCCGCAGCTCGATGCCGTCGTCGAGCTCGATGACGTCGAGCGTCTCGATCTCCTCGGCGGATTGAACAACGCCTTCGCTGAGGCTGAAGCCCACGGCAAAATCGCGCAGGTCCTGCGGCGTGCCCATCATCACGGCGTAGGTGCCGCCATTATAGGTCAGCGCCAGCGCCGTCTCCTCGGGGATCTGGCGCGTGCCTTCGCTGAGGCTGCCGTCGCGCCAGACCTGCCGCTTCGCGCTGGTGACGGGATCGTGCATCCTCACTCCGCGGCTTCCACGACCGGCGCGATCCGGCGTGAATGCTTCGCCTGCGCCTCATAGGCCTTCTGCCAGTCGGACGGACCATTCGACGGCGAGACCTGCACGGCGGTGACCTTGTATTCCGGACAATTCGTGGCCCAGTCCGAATAGTCGGTCGTGATCACATTGGCCTGCGTGTCCGGATGATGGAACGTGGTGTAAACCACGCCCGGCGCGACACGATCGGTGATGAGCGCGCGCAGCGTGGTCTCGCCGGCGCGGCTCTTGAGGCGCACCCAATCGCCATCGCGCACGCCGCGCTGCTCGGCATCATGCGGATGGATCTCGAGCCGGTCCTCGCTGTGCCAGACCACATTCTCTGTACGGCGGGTCTGCGCGCCGACATTGTACTGGCTGAGGATGCGCCCCGTCGTGAGCAACAGCGGGAAACGCGGGCCGGTACGCTCGTCGGTCGCGAGATATTCGGTGACGATGAACTTGCCCTTGCCGCGGACGAAGCCGCCGATATGCATCACCGGCGTACCCTCGGGCGCCTTCTCGTTGCAGGGCCACTGCACCGAGCCGAGCTCGTCGAGCTTGGCGTAGGAGACGCCGGCGAAGGTCGGGGTCAGCGCCGCGATCTCGTCCATGATCTCGGAGGGGTGGTTGTAGTTCATCTCGAAGCCCATCGCCTTGGCGAGTGCGATCGTCACTTCCCAGTCGGCCATGCCATTCTTCGGCGTCATCACCTTGCGCACGCGCTGGATACGACGCTCGGCATTGGTGAAGGTTCCATCCTTCTCCAGGAAACTCGAGCCCGGCAGGAACACGTGCGCGTAGTTCGCAGTCTCGTTCAGGAACAGGTCGTGCACGATCACGCATTCCATCGCTGACAGGGCCGCCACCACGTGGGAGGTGTTGGGATCGGATTGCAGGATGTCCTCGCCCTGCACGTAGAGGCCCATGAAGGTGCCTTCGATCGCGGCGTCGAACATGTTGGGGATGCGCAGGCCCGGCTCGGGGTTGAGCTTGACGTTCCACATCGCCTCGAACTGGTCACGCACCGCATCCGTCGAGATGTGGCGATAGCCCGGCAGTTCGTGCGGGAACGAGCCCATGTCGCAGGAGCCTTGCACGTTGTTCTGGCCGCGTAGCGGGTTCACTCCGACGCCGGGGCGGCCGATATTGCCTGTCACCATCGCGAGGTTGGCGATCGCGATCACCGTGGTCGAGCCCTGGCTGTGCTCGGTGACGCCCAAGCCGTAATAGATCGCGCCGTTGCCGCCGGTGGCGTAGATGCGCGCCGCCTCGCGCAGATCCTTCGGGTCGACTCCGGTCAGGATCGCGGTGGCTTCCGGGCTGTTGTTCGGCTGCGCGACGAACGCCGCCCATTCCTCGAACTCGCTCCAGTCGCAGCGCTCGCGCACGAAGGCTTCGTTGACGAGGCCCTCGGTCACGATGACGTGCGCGAGCGCCGTCATGACAGCGACATTGGTGCCCGGCATCAGCGGCAGATGCAGCGCCTCAAGGTGAGGGGACTCCACCATCTCGGTGCGACGCGGATCGATCACGATCAGTTTTGCCCCTTGCCGCAGCCGCTTCTTTAAGCGCGAGGCGAACACGGGGTGGGCAGAGGCCGGGTTGGCGCCGATCACGATCACGACATCGGTCTCTTCGACCGAGTCGAAGTCCTGCGTGCCGGCCGAGGTGCCGAAGGTTTGCGACAGGCCATAGCCGGTCGGCGAGTGGCAGACCCGGGCGCAGGTATCGACATTGTTGTTGCCGAAGCCGCCGCGGATCAGCTTCTGCACCAGATAGGTCTCTTCATTGGTGCAGCGGGACGACGTGATGCCGCCGACCGCGTCGCGGCCGTATTTCTGCTGGATCGCCTTGAACTTCGCGGCGGCAAACGAGAACGCTTCGTCCCACGACACTTCGCGCCAGGGATCGGCGATCCGCTCGCGGATCATCGGCTTCAGGATGCGTTCCTTGTGGTTGGTATAACCCCAGGCAAAGCGTCCCTTGACGCAGGAGTGTCCGCGATTGGCCTTGCCGTCCTTGTACGGGACCATGCGCACCACTTCCTCGCCGCGCATTTCCGCCTTGAAGGCGCAGCCGACGCCGCAATAAGCACAGGTGGTCACCACGGAATGCTCGGGCTGGCCGATCTCGATCACCGATTTTTCCGTCAGCGTCGCGGTCGGGCAGGCCTGCACGCAGGCGCCGCAGGAGACGCATTCGGAGCCGAGGAAGCTTTCGCTCATGCCCGGCGAGACGCGGCTGTCGAAGCCGCGGCCGGCAATCGTCAGTGCGAAGGTGCCTTGCACCTCCTCGCAGGCGCGGACGCAGCGCGAGCAGACGATGCATTTTGAGGGATCGTAGGTGAAGTAGGGATTGGACTCGTCCTTCGGCATCCAGGCCGGATTGACCGCGCCAGCGGACTTGGCGAACACATGGTTGTCGCCCTCATAGCCGTAGCGCACGTCGCGCAAGCCGACTGCGCCTGCCATGTCCTGCAATTCGCAATCGCCATTGGCGGCGCAGGTCAGGCAGTCCAGCGGATGGTCGGAGATGTAGAGCTCCATCACGCCCTTGCGCAGCTTCTTCAGCCGCTCGCTCTGGGTATGCACGACCAGCCCTGGCGCCACCGGCGTGGTGCAGGACGCCGGCGTGCCCGTGCGTCCCTCGATCTCGACCAGGCACAAGCGGCAGGAGCCGAAGGCGTCGACCATGTCGGTCGCGCACAGCTTCGGGATCTGGTGACCTGCTTCCATCGCCGCGCGCATGATGGAGGTGCCCTCGGGCACCGTAATGGGCTTGCCGTCGATGGTCAGCGTGACCATGGTCTCCGATTTGGAGCGCGGCGTGCCGAAGTCGATTTCCTCGATCAATGACATGGCGATTTTCCTATTCCGCGGCCTCTAAGCGGGCCGGTGCCGGGCCGAAATCATCCCGGAAATGCCTGAGGGCACTCAGCACGGGGTAGGGCGTGAAGCCGCCGAGCGCGCAGAGCGAGCCGAACTTCATGGTGTTGCAGAGGTCCTCGACGAGGGCGAGGTTTTCGGCCACGCGCTCGCCGCGGATGATCTTCTCGATGGTCTCCACGCCGCGGGTCGAGCCGATCCGGCAAGGCGTGCACTTGCCACAGGATTCGATCGCGCAGAATTCCATCGCAAAGCGCGCTTGCTTGCGCATATCGACACTGTCGTCGAACACGACGATGCCGCCATGGCCGATCAATCCGTCGCGTGCAGCGAAAGCCTCATAGTCGAACGGCGTATCAAAGAGAGCGCGCGGGAAGTAGGCGCCGAGCGGGCCACCCACTTGCACCGCGCGCACCGGACGGCCGGTGAAGGAGCCGCCGCCGATCTCGTCGACAAGTTCGCCGAGCGTGATGCCGAATGCGGTCTCGAACAGGCCGCCATGCTTCACATTGCCGGCAAGCTGGATCGGCATCGTGCCGCGTGAGCGGCCCATGCCAAAATCTGCGTAAGCCTTGGCGCCGTTATCGAGGATGAACGGGATCGCGGCGAACGACAGCACGTTGTTGATCACCGTCGGCCGCCCGAACAGGCCCTTGTGTGCGGGCAGCGGCGGCTTGGCGCGCACGATGCCACGGCGGCCTTCGAGGCTTTCGAGCAGCGAGGTTTCCTCGCCGCAGACATAGGCGCCGGCGCCGACGCGCACCTCGAGATCAAAGCTGTGCGCGGAACCGCCGATGCGAGCGCCGAGATAGCCGGCGCGCTTGGCCGCTGCGATCGCGGCATTCATCGCCTCGACCGCATGTGGATATTCGGAGCGGGTGTAAATGTAGCCCTTGGTGGCGCCGACCGTGATGCCGGCGATCGTCATGCCCTCGATCAGCACGAAGGGGTCGCCTTCCATGATCATGCGGTCTGCGAAGGTGCCGCTGTCGCCTTCGTCGGCATTGCAGACGATGTACTTTCGGTCGGCGCTGGCCTGCGCGACCGTCTTCCACTTGATGCCGGTCGGGAAGCCGGCACCGCCGCGGCCGCGCAGGCCGGAGCTGGTGACGTCGGCTAGGATCTCGTCGGGGGAGAGCGTCAGCGCCCGCTCCAGGCCCCTGTAGCCGCCATGGGCGCGATAGTCCTCGACTGAGCGCGGATCGATCACGCCGCAGCGCGCGAAGGTCAGGCGGGTCTGGCGCTTCAGCCACGGGATATCGTCGGCGATGCCGAGGCGCAGCGGATGCGGCCCATCGGCGGCCATCGCATCGAGCAGGGAGGTCGCGTCCGCAGCGCTCACCGGTCCGAACGCGACCCGGCCCGCCGCTGTTGCGACTTCGACCATCGGCTCCAGCCAATACAGCCCGCGCGAGCCGGTCCTGACAATCTCGATCGCGAGGCCGCGCTGCTCGGCGGCGAGCTCCAGCGCCGTCACGACCTCGTCGGCGCCAACGGCGACCGCGCCGGCATCGCGGGGGACAAAGAGTCGCATCGTCATCGCTGCGCCTCCTTCACCAGCGCATCGAGGCGCGCTTCGTCGAGCCGGCCGACCATGCGGCCGTCCAGCATCGCTGATGGCGCGGTGGCGCAGAGGCCGAGGCAGTAGATTGGCTCCAGCGTTACGCGCTCATCGGCCGTGGTATTGCCGAGCGCAACGCCGAGCTTGGCTTCGGCGCGCGCGGCCAGCGCATCGCCGCCGGCGGCCTGACAGGCCTCCGCGCGGCAGAGCTTCAGCACATGACGGCCTGCGGGCGCCTTGCGGAAATCATGGTAGAAGGTGAACACGCCGTGGACTTCGGCACGCGAGAGATTAAGCGCGGAAGCGACCATCGGGATCGCGGGCTCGGGCACGTAGCCGAAGGCCTCCTGCAGCGCGTGCAGGATGACCAGCGTCGCGCCTTCGAGCTTGGCATGCTCGGCGATGATCTCGGCGCCGCGCGCTTCGTTCCAGGGTTCGTAGGCCGACGTCATCCACATCTCTCAAATCGGAGGGTTTTTACTCGCCGCTATGAGAGTTGGAATCGATCTAGATATCAATAAAGCTGTCTCATGCTGCGATCGTGAACAACGATCGATTTGGATATGAAATCGATCGATATACAAATAGAATTGGTAGCAAAACACCTTGTGCGATACGGCTTTTTCTCGTGTTCGTCGCGGTTGTGATCGTTATATTCGAAGTGGCATGCCAGAGCTGATGAGGCCTTCTTGATCGACAAGCTTGAACTCCTGTTGGCGCTCGCAAAGGAGCGGCATTTCGGCCGCGCGGCGGAGGCGTGCGGCGTCACGCAGCCGACGATGTCGACGAGCCTCAAGCAGCTCGAGGATCTCCTTGGCGTGATGCTGGTGCAACGCGGCTCCCGCTTTCAGGGCTTCACGCCCGAGGGTGAGCGCGCGCTCGATTGGGCGCGCCGTATCGTCGGCGATGCCCGCGCGATGCGGGAGGAGATCAATGGGCTGAAGCACAAGCTTTCCGGCGAGATCCGGATCGCGGCGATCCCGACCGCGCTCGGCATGGTGGCTTCACTGACCACGCCGTTTCGCGCCCGTCATCCGGACGTGCGCTTTCGCATCCAATCCTGCACCTCGTCCGACGTGCTGGGCCTCCTGGAGAACCTCGAGGTCGATGCCGGGCTGACCTATATCGAGAACGAGCCGATCGGCAAGGTTCGCACCATCCGTCTCTATGGCGAGAGCTACCGCTTGCTGACGTCGCCCGATGCCATGTTCGGCGATCGCGACACCGTCACATGGAAAGAGGTCGGGCAGGTGCCGCTCTGCTTGCTGACTCCCGACATGCAGAACCGCCGCATCATCGATCGCGCACTTCGTTCGGTCGGCGCGGAAGCAACGCCGACGTTGACGTCGAACTCGCTGCTCGTGCTCTACACCCATGTGAAGACCGGCCGCTGGGCAAGCGTGATGCCGGCAAAGCTTGCGGAGACACTCGGCCTCGCCGATGCCGTGCGCAGCATTCCGATCGTCGACCCTGTCGTGAACTACAGCATCGGCCTGGTGATCCCGCAGCGCGACCCGATGACGCCCTTGATTGCCGCGCTGGTCCAGGTCGCCCGCGAAGTCGCGCCCACGCTGGAGCCGGTATCTCCCAATCATAGCGCGTGACCCACGTGTCACTACGTTGACGCGCGCGTCACGGCGCGGCCGTCAGGGCGCCTGACTGTCTCCTCCAGTTCACATTTCAATCGCCGCTCAATTCAGGCCGTTCTGGCGGCCGAATAGCGGCAGAATGCTGATTTTCCCAAAGCTCCAAGCGATGATTGTCTGAACTGAAATCTCTTCTCGCCTTGCAGCATCGAGGGGAACTTTGCCGACGGCTCGACTGTTGCAATGCTACGCTTGGTTCAAACATCTGGGAGTTCCCGTGAATCGTCGCCAGCTACTGCAAGGCTCGGCAGTGCTGCCGACACTCATGTTGTTTCCCGGAACCGAAGCCGTCGCCGCCGTTCCGTTTGATCCGTCCACCGTCCGGGAACTTGCGCGCAGCCTCGCGAGCAAATCGTTCGAGGCGCCCGATGAAAAGCTGCCGTCCGAGCTGAAGGATCTGAACTACGATCAGTATCGCTCGATCCGCTTCATGCCGGAGCGCGCGCTGTGGCGTGCCGAAAAGCTGCCGTTCCAGGCGCAGTTCTTTCATCGGGGCTTCTTCTACAAGAACAAGGTCAGCATCTTCGAAGTCATCGACGGTCAGGCGAGCGAAATCCGTTATCGCAAGGACGACTTCTCGTTCGGCGACAATGTGCCGGCGTTCGCCGCTGATAATCTCGGCTTTGCCGGCTTTCGCATCCACGCGCCGATCAACAGGCCCGACTATTTCGATGAGGTCTGCGTCTTCCTCGGCGCCAGCTATTTCCGTGCCGTCGCCAAGGGTGAAACCTACGGATTGTCGGCGCGGGGATTGTCGATCGACACTGGAGAGGCGAAGGGAGAGGAGTTTCCTTATTTCAAGGCGTTCTGGCTGGAGCGCCCCGCAGCCAACGCGACCTCACTCGTCATCCACGCGCTGCTCGACAGCAAGAGCTGCGCCGCGAGCTACCGCTTCACCTTGCGGCCCGGCGAGACCACGGTGTTCGACGTCGAGATGTCGCTTTATCCGCGGGCCGATCTCGAGCATGCAGGGCTGGCGCCGATGACCAGCATGTTCTTCTTCGGCCCCAACGACCGCAACGATGTCGACGATTTTCGTCCCTCGGTGCACGATTCCGACGGGCTCGCGATTTTCAACGGCAAGGGTGAAAGCCTGTGGCGTCCGCTGAGCAATCCGCGGGATCTTCAGGTCAGCACCTTCCAGGACCTCAATCCGCGCGGATTTGGGTTGATGCAGCGCGAGAAGAGATTCGCCGCCTATGAGGATATCGAGTCGCGTTTCGAGGCTCGCCCGAGCCTCTGGGTCGAACCGATCGGCGATTGGGGCGAGGGCGGCGTCGTGCTGATCGAGATTCCGACCAAGGAGGAAATCCACGATAACATTGCAGCGTTTTGGCGGCCCAAGGCGCCGCTGAAGGCGAAGAGCGAAAACAATTTCACCTATCGCCTGCACTGGGGCCCGGATATGCCGAAGCCTCATTCGCTCGCCCGCTTCGTACGCACCGGTATCGGCGCGCGTGGCGAGGACAGCAAATTGTTCGTGCTGGATCTGGTCGGCGACAACCTGAAGGCAATCGATCCCAGCAGCATCAAGGGCGTCGTGAGCGCCGAGAAGTCCGAGATCACCAACATCGTCACCCAACCGAACCCCGACACGGGTGGGTGGCGGCTCAGTTTCCAATGCGCGGTGAAGAAGGATACGCCCGTCGAGCTTCGGGCCTTGCTGGTGCAAGACGATAAACCTCTTTCCGAAGTGTGGGTTTATCGATGGGCTCCGTAGCGACGTCGTCGCCGCTGGCGCCGGACGCGCTGGCGGGCGGGTTCCTGCCACGCGAAGATCCGCTCGAGATGATCACATCGGACTTCGCGCGCGCGCCGCAGGCGACGCGGCAGCCTGTACCGGTGGCGTCAAGCATGTGGCGGCGGCGGACGTTTGTCTTTGCAGCCACTATCGCGCTCACCGGCGCCGGCGCGTACGAGATGTACAAGGTGCTCGAAGTCGGGGGCGTGACCGTCCTGGAATGGATGGTGCTCGCGCTGTTCGTGACCTTGCTCGCCTGGATCGGCTTCTCGTTTGCTTCCGCTCTTGCGGGCTTTTTCGTCCTGCTCGGCAGAGGAGGGAACGCGCTGCAAATCGCCGCCAGCGGTTCCTTGCCTGATATCGCGAGCCGGACGGCGGTTCTGCTGCCGACCTATAATGAAAACGAAATCCAGTTGATGGCCCGGCTGCGTGCGATCTACGAGTCCGTCGAGGCGACCGGGCATGGTGAGCACTTCGACTGGTTCGTGCTGAGCGACAGCACCGATCCCGATATCTGGATCGCCGAGGAGCGCGCTTTCCTGAAACTGCGGCAAGCCTGCGGTTCCGATCGGCTCTATTATCGTCACCGCGCCAACAACGTCGCGCGCAAGTCCGGCAATATCGCCGAGTGGGTTTCCCGCTTCGGCAGCGGCTATCAGTTCATGATCGTCCTCGATGCCGACAGCCTGATGACCGGCGAGACGATGGTGCGGATGGTCCATGCGATGGAGGCTAATTCTGCGGCCGCATTGCTGCAGACGCTGCCGATCATCGTCAATGCGCGAAGCCTGTTCAGCCGCCTGCAGCAATTTGCCGGCCGGCTTTACGGGCCGATGATCGCCGCGGGCGTAGCCTGGTGGCACGGCTCCGAAGGCAATTATTGGGGGCACAATGCCATCATCAGGGTGGCAGCGTTCGCCGAGGCGGCCGGGCTGCCGGAGTTGCACGGACGAAAGCCGTTCGGCGGACATATCCTGAGCCACGACTTCGTCGAGGCCGCGCTGATGCGCCGCTCCGGCTGGGGCATCTATATGGCGCCGACGCTCGGCGGCAGTTTCGAGGAAGTGCCGCCTTCGCTATTGGATTTCGCGGCGCGCGACCGGAGGTGGTGCCAGGGAAACCTGCAGCATCTCGCCGTGTTGCCGACGCGCGGACTGCACTGGATTTCGCGCCTGCATTTCATGACCGGGATCGGTTCGTATATCACTGCGCCGCTGTGGTTTACGTTCCTGCTGCTCGGCATACTGATCTCGTTGCAGGCCCGCTTTGTCCGCCCCGAATATTTTCCGAAGGGGTTTGCGCTGTTTCCCAACTGGCCTGCGCAGGACCCCGTGCTCGCGGCCTGGGTGTTCGGCGCCACCATGGCGCTTCTGATCGTGCCGAAACTGCTCGGCTTCCTGTTGCTGTTGACGCAGCGGGACACGCGGCGGCGGTTCGGCGGCGCCATTCGCGCTTTCCTCGGTGTCATCGTCGAAGTGCTGATCTCCGCCATGATCGCACCCGCGATGATGGTGTTCCAGTCGATCGCGGTGATCGAGATCCTGATTGGCCGTGATGCCGGATGGCAGACGCAGCGCCGTGACGACGGCTCGGTCGAGCGGCGCGAGCTCTATCGCAAGTATGGAGTGCCTACGGCCTTCGGCGTACTGATGGCCGCGAGCGCCTACGCCGTCTCTCTGCCGCTGCTGTTGTGGATGTCGCCGGTCATCGTCGGGCTGTTGTTTGCCATTCCGATCGGCGCCTATACGGCGAAGCCGCGGATGAAGGCGCTGTTTGCGACACCGGAGGAAGTCGCGCCGCCGGCCGTGCTGGTCCGTGCGAACGAACTGGCGGCATCGCCTTCGGTTGAGCGTGGCCGTGCGCTGGTCGAACTGCAACGCGACCCGCAATTCCTGACGCAGCATCTCCGCTCGCTCCCACCACCGGCGCGCCGGCGACCGCAGGAAATCGACCCGCAGCTCGCAACAGCCCGCGCCCGCGTTGAGGCGAGCGACACCTTCGAGCAGGCCGTCGCCTCTCTCACCGCGCGCGAGACGTTGGCGGTGTTGAACGACCGGGCGTTGCTTGAGAGCGTCCTGCAGTTGCCGGCCAAGGCCGCCTGACGATCGTCGTTCCGGGTTTGACCCGGGACGACAGCGGTGCAACAGCTACGCCGCCTCCCGCATCCTCGCCGCAAAGGCGTTGCGTGGCAGGGCGATGCGGACGACGGTGCCGACGCCGAGCTTGGAGCGCAGCTTCATCGAGCCGCCATGCAGGCTGGTCAGCGAGCGTGCGATCGCAAGGCCGAGACCCGAGCCCTGATAGGTCTTGGTGAGCTGGCTCTCGACTTGCTCGAACGGCTTGCCGAGGCGCTGCAGTGAGTCCTGCGCGATGCCGATGCCGGTGTCGGCGATCAGCATCACGATTTGATCGTCCAGCACCTGGCTGCGCACGATCACCCGGCCGCTGTCGGGCGTAAACTTTACCGCATTCGAGAGCAGGTTGACGACGATCTGCTTGATCGCGCGGCGATCGGCCACCACGGGAATCGTGCGTTCGATGTCGGCATCGAGCGTGAGCTGCTTGGCCTGGGCGCGTCCAGACACCACGCGCAGCGATTCCGCGAGCGTCCTCGACAGATCGAGCGGCTCCAAATCGAGCTTCATGCGCCCGGCTTCGATCTTCGACATGTCGAGGATGTCGTTGATGACGTCGAGCAGATATTTGCCGCTGGTGAGGATGTCGTGGCAATATTCCTGATACTTGTCCGAGCCGAGCGCGCCGAACATGCCGCTGCCCATGATCTCGGAGAAGCCGATGATGGCGTTCAGTGGCGTGCGCAGCTCGTGGCTCATATTGGCGAGGAATTTCGACTTGGCGGCGTTGGCTTCCTCGGCGCGGGTCTTCTCCTGCGAATATTTTTCCGCGAGGTCGGCGAGCTCGATCGCCTGCCGCTCGAGCTCGGTCTGCGAACGCTTCAGATCGACGACGGTGGCGCGCAGGCGCAGATCGTTGTCGACGAGCTTCTGCTCGTGGGCCTTGATGCGGGTGATGTCGGTGCCGACCGAGACGTAGCCGCCGTCCTTGGTGCGGCGCTCGGAGATGTGCAGCCACTTCCCGTCGTCGAGCTGCGCCTCGAAGGTGCGCGCGCCCGGCATCGGCACGCCGGCCTCGTGCAACCGCGTGCGGACCTCCGGCATGCTGCCGACCTCGATCACGGTCTCGTAGGAGGTGCCAGGGGCAACGGCCGAATCCGGCAATTTGTGCAGGCGCTGGAAGTGCGAGTTGCAGAGCACGAGGCGGTCCTCGGCATCCCAGAGCACGAAGGCTTCCGGAATGGTCTCGATGGCGTCGCGCAGCCGCAGGTCTGCTTCAACAGTTTTTTCGGCGAGGCTCTTCTGCTCGGTGATGTCGACCGCGATGCCGATCAGGTGCAGGCCGCCATCGGCCGATGCGTGGCTGAGCTCGCAGCGCACGCGCAGCCAGATCCAGTGGCCCTCGGTGTGCTGCATGCGGAACGACTGGTCGATGTGGTCGATCTTGCCGGAGATGAGCTGGTCGGCGATGTCGAACAGATCGATGTCGTCCGATTTCACCAGCGCGTTGACCTCGCCGAAGGTCAAAAGGTCGTTGCGGGATTCGAGGCCGAGCAGGGTGAACATCGACTGCGACCAGAAGATGCGACCGCGCGAGAGGTCCCAGTCCCACAGGCCGCAGCGGCCGCGGTTGAGCGCGGTGTCGATTCGGCCGCGGACGGCGTCATTGATGAGATCGCCCTCGCGGGCGCGGGTCGACTGCCAGTGGAAGGCGAAGCCGAGGATGAGCACGACGAAGCCCGTGGTCGCCGAGAGCGTGACCGAGAGCGCGGCGTCCGATCCCCAGATCGGCTCGTTCATCTCCTGGATCACGACCACCTGGCCGGGCAGCGATTTCACCTGAACCGAAATGGCCAGCGCGCTGTCGCCGTTCGGCAGGATCATGTCGGCGAGGATACCCTGCTGGCTCGGCGCGACGAGCAGTTGCGCGGTGGAGACGATGTCGAACACACGGTCGTTCTCGCCGAGCCCGTCGATCGGGGCGCGGGCGAGCACGCGATGATCGACGCTGGTGACGATGACATGGCGGCCCCTGGCGATGCCCCAGGACGGAATGAGGTCGGGCAACAGGTTCTGCAACTGCTCGATATTGCCAAGGTGTTCGCGGCGGCTCGAGGTCAGGCGATCGAGCCGCTCGGCGAGGATATCGGAGAGGGCGGAGAGATCGCGCTTCAGGGCGGCGCGCTTCTGCCGGCTCTGGTCGACCACCTGGACGAAGGCGCCGAGGCAGATCGTGATCAGGAAGGCGATGATCAGCGTGGGCACGGCCCGGCGCAACGCAGGCTCAGCGGTCAAGAGCCTGTGGTAGTCTGGTTTCGCGATCGATTGCGCCAATCCCTTGATCGAATCGGATTGAACGCACGCGTTCGCCGCATGCGCACGCGTCATGCCCTAGACCCCCACCGCAATCTGATTTGCCACACAGTTCGGAAGCCAACCCCACGTTGCTCCCGAATCATTATGATTTGAATCCAGTTTTCCCGGCGTGTCGAGAGTCAACGATTCGTTAATGCGAAATAATTCTTGTCCAAGACAGAATCGCGGCTCGCAAACCGAGTCCGAAACGAGAACGTCGATGTGTGTTCCTACCTGTGCGGCGGCTCGGCGTGGCTGATGACGCGCTTGATGGTGGGGAAGGCGCGGCGCAGCGCGCGCTCGATCGCGTCGACTTCCTCGTGCACCTTGATGACGCTCATCGACGGCGCGGCGCGGCAGTGGAAGTTGACGATCTCGCCGGCGTCGGAGTCGCGGACGCGCACATTGTGGATGTCATGGATCGGGCCGTCGGCGGCAAAGCGCGTCAGCGCCTGTCTGATGGTCTCGACGCGATCGGGCGCGGCGTTGCTGCCCCACGGCAGTTCCGGCTCGAGCGGCTCGATGTGGGTGTCGACTTCGACGTCCTCGCCGAAGTCCTCGCGGATCGCGCGTTCGAGATCGTGGGCGATGGCATGGGCCGCGGTGAGTTCCATCTCGCCGTCGACCTCGAGGTCGATGCTGACGATCAGCTTCTCGCCGAGCGCGTGCACGGTGACGTGATGGATGGCAAGCCCGGAATTGCGCGCGATCACCATGATGCGCTCGCGCACGCTCTCATTGTCGCGCGCGACCGGCACCGCGGTGAAGGTGAGGTCGGCATCGCCGAGCACGCCGGCGACCGCGGCCTGCGCCCTGCGCTTGATCTCCTCGACGCGGTCGATCGGAATGGTGCGCGGCACCTTGGCGATGGCGTCGATGAAATAGGTCGGGCCGACCATGCGCACGCGCAGCCGCTCGACCTCGACCACACCAGGCACGTTCCGGATCGCCGCGGTCGCCTTCTCAAGCGCGCCTTCCGGCGCCCGGTCGGTCAGCGTCTCCACGGTCGAGCGCGCCATCCGCAGGCCGAGCAGGGCGATCATGACGGCGACGGCGATGGCCGCGGCGGCGTCGCCCCACCAGAAGCCGAGGCCGGCCAGCACGAGGCCGATGATGACGGCGAACGAGCCCATCACGTCGGAGGCGAAATGCAGCGCGTCGGCGGCGAGCGCCTGGCTCTTGGTTTCCCGCGCGGCGCGATGCAGCGCCCGCGCCCGCCAGAGATTGACGATGATGTCGATGATGAGGACCACGAAGGGGATCGCGGAGATTGACGGCGGCGGCGCGCCTTCGCTCAGCCGGCTATAGGCCTCGACCAGGATGCCGCCCGCGAGCACGTAAAGCAGGGCGATCACGCCGAGCGCGGAGATGCTTTCGAGCTTGCCGTGGCCGTAATGATGCTCTTCGTCCGCGGGCAGGTCGGACACCCGCACCACCGCCCAGGTGATGATGGTCGCGATCAGGTCGACCGAGGAGTGCAGGGCCTCCGAAATCAGCGCCAGCGATCCGATCGCGATCCCGACGACGAGTTTCGCCGCGGCCATGCCACCGCTGGCAAAGACCGAGATCGCTGCGACCGAGGATTTGACGTTGTGAGCGCTCATCGCCTGCGGTGTAGCAGCCCACCCGCCAACATCAAGCGCCGATCGCAGTCGCAATCGCTACTCACTCGCAGCTGCAGGTTGTTGCGAATTATTCCGAATCCAGAAAATGTTTCGCGTGAGTTCACCAGACACATTTCAGATGCAGGTCCACAGTCTCGCGGCGCGTTTCACCCGAGCTTTGCAAAATCATTCGCCCAGAACCAAGAGGGCGCAGGGAACGCCGGGTGCGCGCTGCACCCGCGGTCTCGTGTGCATAAGTGCAGAAAGAAGTGCACACGAGCATACAGGTTCAGCGGAGACACTCCGGCATTCCCTGCGCAATGGTTTTACGGCTTATATCGTGCTCTCCCCGGTGAGGCCGGGCTTCTTGCCACCGTCGCCCGTGAGAGGCGTTGGCTTCTCACGGACTTGACGCCAGCGTCGGGGCGTCAGGACCACACGACTTCGCCGTCCGCCTCATGCGCACTCGTCCGTTGCGCAATCCGCGTCCACCGCATCCCACCGCAACACTCGTGACGATCGCGAAGCGCCCCTCAATCGGGTGAGACGCGCGGATTAATAGACTGATTTGCATTTCGGAAAAACAGAAATATTTTTTCTGCGCGGACTGGACAGGATTTGCTGATTTGCCCGTCGAAGAGAGAACGGATGAGACGGCGCAAACTCCGACTTCCAGTCGATTGTTGATTCAGTTAACGCCGGCATCGCTACGGAGTCACACGATGCCGGCGCTCGCGTTCGGTTAGAGGTCTTCTTCTCAGAGGTTCGGATGCAGGTCTCGCACGGTGCTCACGTTCTCGAGTAGGGAGGCAAGATGCAGGATAGTCGACTCGGCGAGCCAGCTTCCGACAAGCTGCACGTTGATCGGCAGTCCTTCCTTACTGGTGCCGAACCGCATCGACAGCCCGGGCAACCCGGTGACGTTGAGCGGCACGGTGGCGCCCTGGAGGAAGGTGGCGTCCACGGTCTTGCCGTTGATGACGAACTCTGCGACGCCATGCTTGTGGGCCGGGATCGGCAAGACCGGGGTGATTAGCGCGTCGTATGTCCTGAAATAGTCGGCATAGCCGTCGCGCAGCCGCTCGGCGGCCTGCTCCGCGTCGATGTAGTCCTTCATGGACGTGTCGGGCAGCGAGAGCATGGTCTTGGCCATTTTATAGAGCTCGCCCTGACTGCGGCCGGCGGTCGCCTCCGCGAATGCAGGCTTCATCTCCATCACGTGAAGGCGGTTGAACACGTCGAGGGCGAAGTCGCGCTCGAGCGCCGGGATGCGCACCGGCTCCACGAAAGAGCCCAGGTCCTTGAGCGCCTCCGCGGCCGTCTTCACTGTGTCCGCGACCTCGGGGGCCACCGGCCCGAAGCCGGGCTCGACCAGCCAGCCCACCCGGAGCTGACGATGGGGCGAGCGCCCGACCCCCGCATCGAACTGCGCGGTGCTCGTTGCGAAAGCGTCTTGGCCGTCAGGGCCGGCCAGTTGCGAGAAGGCGAGCGCGAGGTCGCGGACACTGCGTGCCATGGGACCAACATGCCAGAAGCGGCGCGGCGCGCGCGGCCAGATCCCAGTCATGGGCACACGCCCATGCGTTGCCTTGAGGGAGACGATCCCGGTCTGCGCGGCCGGACCGCGCACCGAGATCGCAAGGTCGGTGCCCAGTCCCAGCGGCGACATGCCGGCCGCGATGGCCGCGGATTCACCGCCGCTCGAGCCCCCCGGCGTGCGGGTCAGATCCCAAGGATTATTCGACCTGCCGGAGAGCAGATTGTCGCTTTCGATCCAGTAGGAGAACTCGGGAAGGTTGGTCTTCGCGAGCAAGATGCCGCCCGCCTTCTTCATGCGTGCGACGCTGGTCGCGTCGATCTCGGGAACGCGTCCCTTGAAGATCGGCGAACCGCGCTGGGTCGCCACGCCTGCAGTGTCGATCGAGTCCTTCACCGTGAAAGGCACGCCATGCAGCGGCCCGAGCTCCTCGCCGGCGACGATCGCCTTCTCCGCCACCTTGGCTGCTTCGAGCGCATCGTCGGCGAGCGTAACAATCGCGTTGATCTTCGGGTCCACGGCCGCGATGCGATCGAGGTGTGCCTGCACGACCTCCAGTGGCGACAGCTCCTTTGTGCGGATCAGTTCGGCCAGCTTGGTGGCGTCGGAATAGATGATGTCGGTCTTCATGCATGTTGCCTACCTAACACTTGGTAGGGTGCAGTTATCTCTTCCAAAACCTGGCGTCAACCCCTATCTAACGCTTGGTAGGTAGCGTATAGGGGGGTTCGTTGAGCGCAAATTCACGAGAAGCGATCTTGGCGGCGGCCAGGCGGACGGCGCAGGCTCACGGCTACAGCGGCCTGAACTTCCGCGATCTCGCGGCCGATGTGGGTATCAGAGCCCCGAGCATCTACCACCACTTCCCGAGCAAGGCCGATCTCGGCGCGGCGGTAGCGAAGCGTTATTGGGAAGATACGGCCGCCGAACTGGAGGCCATGTCGTCGGAATGCGCCGACCCGCTGCGCTGTCTGCAAGCATATCCCAGCATCTTCCGAAGATCGCTCGAGAGCGGCAACCGTCTGTGCCTTTGCAGCTTCATGTCCGCCGAATACGACGACCTGCCGGTGGAGGTTCAGAAGGAGGTGCAAGCTTTCGGCGACGTCAACGTCGCGTGGCTGAGCAGAACTCTTGTCGCGGCGGGCTTGGTCGGACGTGAGGAAAGCGAAGCCCGAGCCAGCTCGATCTTCGCCGCCGTCGCGGGGGCCCAGCTCATGGCACGCAGCCGCTCGGACATCTCACTGTTCGATGCACTCATCGATGGCTATCGAGCCGCTGGTCTCCTGCCGGGCGGAAAGAAAGCATCTCGTCGGTCGTAGAGCCTCGGCGCCAGTTCTTCATGTCGGCTCTTGGACCCAAAGCAGACGTTGGCGTCCTCGATTTAATTGGTGGCCTAGACTATGCTCGGCGCACTGGGGGTGTCTGCCGGTCTTTTTCGACTGGTCAACTTTGAAAATAGCCTGCTTGAACCTGACAGGCCACCATGCTCACGCTTTATTCCTATCCGCCGCTGTTCTGCGTCGCCGACAACAATGGCTACGGTCTGAAGGTATTCGCCTTCCTCAAGCTCGCTGGCGTGCCGTTCCGGCACGAGCATATTTTCGATGCGTCGAAGGCGCCGCGCGGACAATTGCCATATATCGTAGATGGCAATGACAGCGTCGGTGACAGCGAGACCATCCTTGCGTATGCCACCGAAAAATATGGCGTGACGCTGGACGTCGCGCTGACGCCGGCGCAGCGCGCGACCAATCTCCTCATCACACGCACGCTCGACGATCTCTACTGGGTGATGTCCTATTCCCGCTGGAAGGACGAGCGCTACTGGCCCCAGTTCCGCGATGCGCTCAAGCGAGAGCATCCGAGCCTTACCGATGACGGGTTGATGAAGGCCAGGGAGTTCAACATCCAGCGCTACTATTACCAGGGCATCGGCCGCTTCGAGGCCGACGCCGTGATGGCCCGCGGGCTCGCCGATCTCGCCGCACTCGCGAGCCTGATCCCGCGGCAAGGCTATGTGCATGGCGACAGACCGACGGCCATCGACGCCGGCATCTATGGCTTCGTCGCCAACATCTATTTCTACGAGATCGACACACCGCTGAAGTATTTCGTGGTCTCGCACGACGGTTTGGTACAACATTGCCGCTCCATCCATACGGCAGTCAGTATGTGAGAACGGAAGAAGATTAGCCGCCGATGCCGCACGGCCCGCAGCCGCTGCAGCCGCAATTCGTAACGGCGACATCACGTCGGAGACCTACACCACGGCGCTTCTGCAGCGTGCCCGAGCGCTTGCCGAACTCAATGCCTTCATCGCCATCGACGAGGCTGCCGTGCTCGCGGCCGCAAGGGACGTGGACAAGGCGCGTGCGGTTGGGGCGGCGCCGCCGCTGCTAGGCGTGCCGCTCGGGGTGAGGGGCAGCTATTTGGCGAAAGGGCTGCCCACGAGCCTGGGTCTCGACGGTCTCGCTCACTTCGTACCGCGGGAAGGCGCGGACATGGCGTCTGTCCTGTCCCTCGGCGGGAGGTGCATCAAGACCCCAACTCCAATTTAGGCGATCTTGGCGAAGCGGCCGAGACAGGCCGCACCTGCGCCACAGGTGCGCCCTATTGTCTTCCCTTTGTCCCCTTAATCTGCGCACCAAGTCGGGGATCTGCAGTCGGAATTGTATGGGGGAACCGCGGCAGCGCGGCTGGCGACATTGAAGATTTGGCAAGCAAGCTGTGTTGCCGGCGCGCTGATCGCGACTTCGCTTGCCGCGATTTGTCAAATCGCGGCATCGCCCCCGAGCGTCGCAACGCCGAATGCGAGAGTTGCTGATGCATTCAGCGCCATGCCGCTTAATGTGACGAGGGTCCTGACAAACGCCCTGGCAGCATTGCCGGCCCCGGTCCTCGAGGCGAAATTCGATACAAGGTCATCGGCTAATGCGATCGTTGCGGAGGGATTCAGCGCCGCGGCGCCGGACGCGGCGATGCCGTCCGATGTGACCAGTTCGCTGCGGCAACGACGGATGTTGCACGCCAGTGCCAGCCTCGAGGCTGTGCCGCCCGAGAACGAGGCGACGCTACGACAGGGCGGTCCGCCTGCTTCGCCCAATCCGGACGAAGGCAAACAGTCGTATCTGAAGTATTATGTCTACTCGGAAATTCCGCCGCCGGAGAAACCCGCCAAGATCGCCTCGTCGGCGTTGAGCGGCGTCCCGCTCGGAACGCCCGTCCAGGAGATCGAACGCGCGGCCAAGGCGTTCGATGTCGATGCCAATTTCATGAAGGCGGTCGCCAAAATCGAATCCGATTTCGATCCCAGGCAACGCACTGGCTCCTATATCGGTCTGTTCCAGCTGAGCAAGGCTGAGTTCGGCAAATACGGATCGGGCGACATCCTCAATCCTCGCGACAACGCGATGGCTGCCGCCTACAAGTTCGTCACCGAGGCTGTTCTATTCGAAGTAATAACTCACAAGCAGCCGACGTTTTCCGATCTCTACCTGATCCACCAGCAGGGCGGGGAAGGAGCCGCCGAACACGTCAGCCATCCGCAGCGGATTGCCTGGAAATCGATGTGCGCAACCCAGGAGGGCTCGGCGAAGGGCGAGCGATGGTGCAAGCGCGCCATCTGGGGCAACACGCTGCCAGCGGTCAAACGCGAATGGAAGTCGGTCGATCGCCTCACCTCGGGCGCGTTCGTGGCGATGTGGCGGGACCGCGTCGACACCCTCTATGCCCGCTATCCGGCGCCGACGCTAGCGACGGCCGAACGCTTGAGATGACAGTTTGCGACCGCCCACACGTCGTTTCGTCGGGAAGGTGTGTCGGCACTCTTGGGAGTCCGGTCCCGAAGCAAAAGTCATGTGCTCAGCCTGCCGACCGTGACCATGGCGCCGGTGTGAAGTAGGCCAGCAGTCCCGCCGCCCGGAATGCTTGAGCAAATAGATGGCGTGGCTCCCGCAATCTGAGGAGCCCTGCGATCACTATGACGACGATGAGCCAGGTCTGTGGTTCGTCGAAACGAGTGATTGCCCCGGCTCAATCAATCCGCATCTTCCATGCTGAATGAGTGCGTAAGAGCGTGCTCGGCGGCCGTACACCCGCATGCTTGCCCTGGCCACCGTTTGGCCGCTGCTGCCGGCGTCTCACCTTTATGTGTCTGGCGACGCCACATCTCCGCGAAGATTCCTATTGAATTACGATCGTAATTTTATATGATGATTGTAATTACATCGAGCTAAACCGCCGTTCGTGGCAGTGAGATGCCGCGTCTCAGCTCTCTTGCGAGGATTTCATGGACGACGCAACCGCCACTTCACGCCGCGCCGCATCGCGAGACACCGCGGACTTGGCCTCCCTTGGGCTCGCAGCCGCTGCAGCCGCAGTTCGTAACGGCGACATCACGTCGGAGACCTACACCACGGCGCTTCTGCAGCGCGCCGGAGCGCTTGCCGAGCTCAATGCCTTCATCACTATCGACGAGGCCGCCGTGCTCGTGGCCGCGCGGGACGCGGACACGGCGCGTGCGGCCGGGTCGGTGGCGCCGCTCCTGGGCGTGCCGCTCGGGGTGAAGGACAGCTATTTGACGAAAGGGCTGCCTACGAGCCTTGGTCTCGGCGGTCTCGCTCACTTCGTGCCGCGGGAAGATGCGGACGCTGTCCGCGCCATCAAGGGGGCGGGCGCTCTGGTCTTCGGCAAGAACAACCTCGTCGAGATGTCCTACGGCTTGACCGGTCACAATGCCCGCTATGGCCAGGTGAAGAACCCGTTCGCCCGCGATCGCGTGTCGGGCGGCTCGTCGAGCGGATCCGCCGCATCCGTGGCCGCCGGCATCGTTCCCGCATCCTTAGGGGGTGATACCGTCGGGTCGATCCGGGTGCCCGCATCGCTCTGTGGCGTAGTGGGATTCAAGCCTACGACCGGGCGATGGCCCCGCAATGGCGTTGCGCCGATCTCCCATACCCTCGACACGACGGGCGTGTTCGCCCGCAGCGTTGAGGATTGCGCTCTTATGGATCAGGTGGTGACCGGTGAAATGGCCGCGGAGCCATCCGGGCGCGGATACGACGCGAAGGGGACCCGGCTGGCCTACGCACCGCGACAAGTTCTCGATCTGGTCGACCCGGAAATCGAAGGGCGCTTCCGCGAGGTGGTGCGTCGGCTGCGGGACGCCGGCGCCGAGGTCGTTGAGGTCGACCTTGGCGATGACTTCGGCGCCCTTACGCAGACAGCGACATGGAGCATCTTCTTCCATGAGACGATGGGCGCGATTTCTGAGTTCCTTCGCCGCCACGATATCCCGACCACGTTCGAGGAGATCATCGAGGGACTCAAGCCCGAGCTTCGTGACACGTGGAGACATGTGGTCTTGCCGGAAGGTGCAGGCGCTATCTCCGCAGAGGCCTATCAGACCGCACTGGCTGTGAGCCGCCCGGAAATCCAACGCCGGCTCGACGAGGTGTTCGTCGCCCGAGGGGTGCAGGCCATACTGCAACCGACGACGCCCTGCACGGCGCCTTTGATCGAACAGCAGACGAACTTCCAAATCGCGGGGCGGCAGGTTAGTCACCTTACCCTGGCGAACCACACCGTGTTGGCGAGTAGCGTGGGCCTGCCGGGTATTAGCCTTCCGGCTGGCCTATCGCGCGGCGGCCTCCCCATCGGCCTTGAGCTGGACGCCCCCTTGGGGAGTGACGGGACGCTCTTGGACCTTGCACGCCGGATCGAAGGCGTCTTGTCGGCAGGCTAGGGAACGAGAAGGAACAATGCGTTTCGAGAAGGGTCATAAGGCGGCGACGCGACGGCACATCGTCGATGTGGCGTCGAAATGCTTTCGCCGAGACGGCGTCTCCGCCGCCGGGATCGGCGGGGTCATGGGCGAAGCCGGCCTGACCAAAGGGGCATTCTCTCCGCACTTCGACTCCAAGGAGGCGCTCGTTCGCGAGGCGCTGGCGAGCGCGCTCGCCGACCAGCAACATCGCCTCGATGAAGATCAGCGAAGGGGCCTCGATCTCGAAGGCGCGATCCGGAGCTACCTGAACCGCGCCCACCTTGAAAACCTGGCCGCGGGGTGCCCTTCGGCGGCGTTGCTCCCGGAAATCGCCCGCCAGCCCTTGCCCACCCGGCGGGCCTACGAGGAGGCGCTGCGAAGCTACGTTTCGACGCTGGCTGCACTGCTTCCAGATGCCGGCTCCGCAAAGAGCGTCCGCCGTGCGACGGCCATCTTCGGCCTCATGGTGGGCACCCTCCAGTTCGCGCGGGCCGTGCCCGACGCTGCCCAGGCGGAGCAGATCCTAGAAGGGGGCGTCGAGGCTGCGCTGCAGCTGGCGCGAACGCCGTCTCCCCCATAGTCGCGAGTTCGTAGCGCATGAAACGTGGCCCCAGCTCGTGAGCTTGAATCACAACCGTCAGGTCAAACACGATGCTCGGGCCGGCAACCGTTTTGGAGCAAAGCGGACATCAAGTGGTAGGCAGAGCCCGCGGAATGGGTCGAAAATGACCCACAACGGACCTCGTGCGGTGAACAGCGTTCCGCTATCAACACTGAGAGAGCTTCCCCCAGCGCGTTCTGTGGCCCACCATATCAGCCCGCTGCCACCGAGGATGATCACGCCCAAACAAACCCATCCAAGTATGCCGATGGTGACGACCTCCGCACCAAGCACCATCACGGGTACGGTCATGGCGAGGTAGTAAGGTCCGATGTATCGGCAGTGTGTACGAGTACAGCTTCGCGCATTCAGCATGCGCGCTGTGCCCATCCAGATGAGGGCGATGATCCAGATCACGGACTTGGGCTTTAGCTTTGTGCCGTAGCCGGTGCATTCATAGAAAAACTGACAGGCATCCGTCGGCATAATCTCGACTTTCGCGACGGCGCAGTACGGACAAGTGATAGTCGATTGAAAAGCATCGGATCAGCTCTTGGATGTGGACGGATAACTAGCCTTCGTGGTGGCCGAGGTTAGTTGGTTCACGTCGGCGTTAGCGTCGTCATAAATGACCGTTGCCGTCTTGTCCTTGTAGGACACCGCAACCAGCGCCCCGGGTAGACTCTTTGATCTTTTCAATTGTCTGCCAGTCGGAGCGCACCAGCCTTCATTTCGGAAGATTGCAACGCGCGACCCGGGGTGACGATCCGTTTAACGTCTTCCTTCAGGAGGTAGACTGAGACAGCGAGCAGCACGAGATCCTTCAAAAGGAAGGCCGAACTATTCGTCATCGCTGGAAAGCCTCCGGCGCCAGCATCCCACGCGTCCGGAACGAACGGAAATGCCGTGAAGGTAGCGATGAAGGTGAAGGTCGAACCGAGGGCGCCGAGCATGCCCGCTTTGTTGTTCCAGAAACCCAGAAGCAGCAACGTGCCAAACGTCCATTCTGAGGTGCCGAGAAGAATGCCGGTGCCGCGAATGCCCAACACCGGAATCGTCCAGGAGATAAGCGGGCCGTGGGTAATTATGGGCAGCAGTCCTCTGATCTCCGATTCGAACCATTTGTCGTACCCGAACCATGCGAAGATGATCACCATTGCGGCGCGGAGCAGGTGATAATCGACCTTCAGGAGGCCCGTGCGGCCGAGAAGCTGAGCGATAGCGTTCATTTGGATTTTTCCTCAACGAGAAGGCCAAGCAATCCTCGGGATCGCACTCCGGAGCCAAGATCGCATCTGGCTGATGACGACGAATGTCACCATAAGCGCGCGACTGAGATTGATGAGGCTTTACAGGCTCAATTATAAGCTCCATCGTCTCGGCCGGAGGACTCGGTGACCTGAGCGGCGGTGCCTGACCCAATCACCATCAAGTCATATGTTTTCATTGCGATTTCCTGTCGCCCAGAGGTGGAAAAGTAGACCCTGTAGTAACTAAAGGAGCGATGCCTGCAATTGCTCTTGCTTGCTCCCAACGCCTGCCGCTTTGGCTTTATCCAGCGTTTGCGAGAGGTTCTTCACCTGATAGCCGCTCACCTCCTACCCAACGGGCGTATCCTCAACGTTTGGGTGCGGGATGCCGATTTCGGACTTTTTCACCGTTTGCCAGGAGCTGCTCATACAATCGGTCAATCTCGCGCGCCTGATCGGCCGTGACATCCTCCTGATGCAAGCCTCTCAGTTCATGCTCGGTTGGCTGGTAGTTGTGCCCATTGCGGATCGGCCATGATCCCTTGCGGCCTGACGAGGCGTCCTCTGCAGATCCAATGTTTGCCAGCAACAACGACGCCAGAGCCAATGTGACTCCATATACAAACTTGCTTGACATGATCCGCTCTCAAGCAGTTATCGAGCTCAAACGTAAAACCCACCTCATCAGGGAAAGGGAAATCAATACCGAACGTCAACCGACTTGCTCGGCAGTTTGATATCCGAAAAGTCTGATCGAGACGCTAGCCCGTCGTTTTCAGTAGCATGCGACGACTTCAACGCCTTGGCTTTCGAAAAACAACGATCTTTGTTCTCTAAGCACGTCAAACAAGTACGTGGCGAGCCTCGCTCAATCGAAGTCACTCGATCATCTAGCGCGGCCGAAGGCGTGCCAAGGCGGCGCGACACGTTCACGTTCGGCACAATCAAGGCCCGTTCGGGCGCCACCCATTTCTGGCCAGGCCCGAGGTTGCCAATCTACGAAACGGATAGGGCGCGCCAGTCAGACACTTCAGATTTTGGCCCGTCGGAGACATGCGGACCGCTGTGATGAATGTCCGCATTCGAGGTCAAAGCGGAAAAGATGGGCTCACTCTGAGTTCTTCTCAGTTTGACCCAAAGCAGCGGTAAAGCGCGCTACGTCACGTTCTTCCGCGATCCAGCGGTGAAGCTCCCTGTCAAGCGGATCATTGTTGGGCCGGCCGACGGCGCGGACGAACGTAGCCGCGCATTGAGCCGTCGCTTGCAATAACGCGATGACACGGGATCGATGGGTCGTAATTCGTGCGCATGATGGCACCAACCGCGCGTGCAGCTTTCGGATTGCCGGCTTTAGCAGCGACAGCTTTGTACGTCATGGTCGTCCCCTTTGGGATCTTACGTACGATGTCGCGGACCTTATCTGAAAACGTTTTCATACGCCGAGTGTAGCACGTTTCTCAGAAGGTTTTCGCCTGTTTACTTTCGATTGGAACGAGCGCCTCATTGAGGTCCGCATACTGGGGCGGAGTGGGCTAGGTTTGCTCACTCTGAGTTCTTTGTATCTTGAACCCCGACCGGACATGCTTCCTGCGGGGCTGCAATAAGTCGGCGCGCGTGGTAGATTTTTTGCCCCGAACAAGGGAGCCGGACATGCAGGCGCGGGACGTGATGGTTCGTGGCGTTATCTCGGTTGGCCCCGATATCCCCGTTCAAATCGCGGCCAATGCGATGGTCAGTAACTGCGTCAGCGCGCTCCCGGTCATCGATATCCGCGCGAAGCTGGTCGGCATCGTTTCGGAAGGCGATCTGATCCGGCGCGTCGAGATCGGCACCGAACGGCGCCGTTCCGGAGGGAGCGAAACACGCATGTCCAGCGACGCGCTGGCGAAGGAGTTCGTCAAGTCGCACGCCAAACGGGTCAGCGATGTGATGACGCGTGAGGTGATCACGGCGCAGCCGGAAACACCGTTGCGGGAAATCGCGAACTTGATGGAGAAGCACAGCATCAAGCGGGTGCCGATCGTTCAGGACGAACTCGTGGTCGGTATCGTCAGCCGTGCGAACTTGTTGCAAGTCTTGGCACGCGCCAACCACGATACGGATTGGGTTGAAAGCGACCGCGTGCTACATCAACGCCTCGTCGACAGCATCAAGGATCAGCCGTGGGCGGGCAGACCCTTCAACATCATTGTCAGTGACCGCTGCGCCGATCTCTGGGGATTTGTCTACAGCGTGGATGAGAAGACCGCCGTTCGCGTTGCGGCCGAGGCAACGCCAGGAATCGAATCGGTATCGGATCATTTGAGCATCGCGCCCTGAGGCAGATGCTGGCCCGACTCGTGACGAGTGCGCGCCCGTCTCTGGTAACGACGAAGCCGCTTAGGTCGGATCGCGCTGAAAATAGACCCGGCTTTCGACCGGCATGAAGGTGACCATAGAGCCGTGCTGCGCCGCGAACGTCTCGATTTTTCTTCTGCCGTCCCGGTCCGTTTCTCCGAACGCGTATTGTGCGTCCTTGTTCGAGAACAAGATGCTCGCCTCGGCAGACGTGATCCAGCCCCGCTTGCCCGGTGAGAATTTCGACAAGGAGCGAGCAAGCGCGCCCTCGCTTGTTCCGTCGAGCCTCGTGGCATCGGGCGGAGCGGGAACGGCCCCAAATATCAGTCGGATAAAGCTTCTTATTCCCATCTCGGCTCTGCTTCTCCAACATCCAGGGCGCGCTGCTGCACGGGTGCGCTTTTCACGGGAGATGGCTGGCTCAGAAACAGGACGCCTACGCAGAATGGTGATGCAAGCCTATTGGTTCCCGTTTGATTTATCTCAAGCAACAAATGACGGCGCGCCGTCGGGCGGCGTGGCCCGCCGGTGCGTTAAATTCGCTCCACTCCTATATTCACTGTGAACTGCGCGTGCCGCTGTACGGCCTCCGCTGCGCCCTCGACGATTTTCGCCGGTTGGGCAAGGCGAAAGACAAGAGCGAGGATCATGAAATCCCTGTTCAAATGGCTGTTCTTCGCGTGTGGCTGGATCGGCTTGCTTCTGAACCTGGTGTTCGTCGCCGTGTCCTTCACGCGCGACGTGCCGATCGAGACCTCGGCGACCGAGGCCGCGCTTGAACTACTCTGGGTCGGCGGCGTCACGTTCTTCGGACTCGGCGCTCTGATCCTTAACGGTGAGCACGAATAGGGCGCACCGGCACGAGATGCCTAACAAACGACAAGCGCGCCGGGGAAAGCTTGATTGCGGCCCGGTCATAGTCGCGGGTCCAGTGGCAGGGGTGTCACTGGCCGTACCGTAGTATGACCTGGCGCCTCAGCGCCAGGTTGCCGGTTCGCAGGGAGGATTGTTCCAGGCACCTCCGGCAAACTGGCCAACGTCTGGAGCCCGGATGCAGTGAACGACGCGGGAGGGGGCGATGACTGCGCCGTTTCTGTCATACCACGCCGCCCTGCCGCCTGAGCGCCAGGTTGCCGGTTCGCAGGGAGGATTATTCCAGGCACCACCGGCAAACTGGCCAACGTCTGGAGCCCGGACGCAGTGAACGATGCGGGAAGAAGCGACGACTGCGCCGTTTCTGTCGTACCATGCCGCCATGGCCGGATTAGCGAACATGGCCACGACGATCAGTGCTGCCGAAAAGAGCTTACTCATTGCGTCCTCCTTTGATTTGGCTCGGGCCTCGGACGAATAAGTGTCTGGAAATTTAGAGCACCGACCTGGCCCGAGCGATGCTGCACCAACAACCCGAGTGAACCTAAACGTTAGCGCTGCTCTCCAGCGGCGGACTATGCATTTTCGGCAGTTGGACGGATCGGCGTCCCATTTTTCTGGCCCAAAGCTGTTCGCCGGCCGTAAACATAGTTCCGCCTCGTCGGCGGTGTTAAAACGCAGGGACAGTTTGGGGGTGAATTTTCTGCGAAAAGCATCTGTCTCTCGTTGAATGTTAGCTCGCTTTAGCGCAGTGCGCGGATCGCTCTCAGGCGGGTGACGTTGCGTTTGATACGGAGCACCAAATGGATTCCACGCTGGACGGCAAACTCGCGGAAGGGCAGGTCGCGAACCTGCAGGAGCAGATTTCGAACCTGTTGGCGCGCGAAGCGGGAGTCAATCGTTCGGACCCGCCGACCAGCATTGGTCCTTCGCCCTCGCCGACCAGCATGAAGCCGCCTCGCGCCCCCCTGGCAAGGATTCATCGAGCGGCGGATTGGCGCCATGTGGTTTTCGTCGGTTCTCTGTTGGCAGCATCCTTTGGTGTCGCTACCTGGTGGCGGTCGTCCTCCGTTCATACGGAGACGATGGCCTCCTCAGACCCAGCACCTCTGACACAGACCGCACCGAAAGACGCTGCGCCGACCAATGTCGCGCCGACTCCGGTCGTCCCGTCGTCCGACTTGGCGCAGCAGCTCCAACCGATAGCGCGCGATCTCGCTGCCTTGAGGCAAGCGCTCGAACAGCTCGAGGCGGCGCAAGGGCAATTGGTCCGCGACAACGAAAATGTCGCGAGCCAACTCAAGGCGATCCAGGCAGAAATGGCACGCAACAACAATATCATCGATCAGATCAAGGCGGCCCAGATACAGATGGCGGGCGAAAGCGCGACGGTCACCGAGCGGCTCAACGCAAGCCAGGAACAATTGGCCCGCGTCATCGCCAACACTTCAGAGCCAAAGATCAGCCCCGAAGAGCCGAAGGTGACGCCCGAAATACCAGTGCCGCGTCCACGGCCATCGACCAATGTCGCCCAGACGCACAAGCCGACGGCCACCCCGGCGCGGCCGCAAGCCAAAAATCCGCAACCGTCATCGGTATGGCCATGGTCAGTGCGCTAGGACGTCAGCGAGCCAAAAGGGCGCTTTCTATTGTTTGGGTTTTTTCGGCGCGCGCTTTTTTGGTCCAGCCTTGGGGGACGAATCGGCGTCGTCCCCCTGGCAGGGCCAAGTATCTCTGAATGCTTCGATAGCGACGGTGATCCCCGGTTCCTTCGCTCGATCCGGATTGTTATCAAGATATCGCAGAAGGACCTTGGCGCCCTGCAATATGCTGCCTTGCGCGGGCGGACATGCACGTATGTCAGCCGGCAGATTCGGTGAAAACAGCACTGCAGTCTCGATCATTCCCTCACATGCGCCGGCGGACCGAGCGTCGTCCTGATTGCGAAACGAGTTCTGAACAAGCAGCTCGCAAGATCTCTGCGCGTCGGTTCCTTTATCGACAACCGTGGCGCTTGCCCCTCCGATGACCGAAAGGACCAGGCCGGCAACAATGATATAGACCCGCATTAACGTCCCCGAACCGGCGCAATAGCTTACGCGCACTTGATTTGCCGTAGTGGAGCCGCCGTTCGAGGCGGCTCGAACGGCTTAGCTCAAAACAAGGGTCTGATCCATCGCCTCCAAATACGGGCGACGCTAACTAGAGTGTGATGATTTTTCTTCGAATCATCATCCCGCTCTGTCTTTTGCTTGAGCATGATCTCCGCGCAAACGCTTCGCGTTTGTCGCGAGGTGTACCGATGGGCGCGTCCAATCAAACGAGGCGCACACGAGTGTCGCGTTTCCTCCAAGGAAACCACTCGCTTGAACTCGTTGAAGAGCGCGCAGCTATCCAAACGGTCAGGAAAGCTGGATGAACTCAATACGGAGGAGTTTAGCTCCGATCGGATTCAAGCTGCACCGTTTTCCGTCCACCGTTCAGCTCTCTGAGCTCGTTTACGTATTCCTCAGGCTTTAACAGATGAAACGGAGCCTTCAGGCCCATAAAGGTCGCTATGCGGCCGATAAAAAAAGTGCAGTTGGTGGTTGCCGCATTCCATAGCGGCGAGGTCTCCTGGAGATGCTTGATGTAAGCAAAGACCTTCTTGGCGTCAGCCTCGTTCAAATAGACACGATAGCTCGCCGTCAAATATTGCTCGTCAAGATCGCCATAGCTCGCCCCTGTTTCAGAGGGAACAAATACGAGGTGTCCCAACATGTAGGGCAGCGTGTCGCCAGCCGGAGCCAAACCCGCGACCTCGACCTCCTTTTCGCTCGTCTTTCCGTACCAGACGAAGGCATGACCGTAGGATGCTGCCGTGCGGGCACGAAAATCGACGTAGTAGGGGCCTCTGGCCGTAGCTCTTTGGATCGGCTTAGCGTCTGACCTGGCAGGCGGGGCACTGGGCGTAACCGCAGCCATGCTCTCAGCATGCTTGGCCGCCGGTTTAGGGGAAGCGTCCCGTTGTTGCTGGTCGGAGCGCGCCGCGAGCTGTTGCGCACTCCCGCTCCCGGCCCCCAAGCTCACGGAGGCCGCGAGCACCGCGACCCCTGCAAGACGTTGAAGACCTGGATATTTCCGAGTCATTCCCAGCATCTTCGAATCCTCGCGAATCAAAGATCGGATGCCACAGCTAGTCGATTTACCTCAAACGTGCGCCGTCGGCGCACGACCAGGTACTAGATCAACCTTTGGTCACGACCGGGGCCGCGACCGGATATTTGCCTACCGGGCTCTTGCCGACGGGATATTTGCCCAAGGGATATTTGCCGACCGGCGCAGCTACCGGCTGAGGCTGAGGCCGCGGGAGGTCAGCAGCGGCTGCTGTTCCCACGAAAGCTAGAGAGGCGACACCGAGGATCACGAACTTCAACATCTTAGTCTCCCACTGAATCAGGATACCGTGAAATTCACCCGTCAACAGATAGCCCGACGCTCGCCATGGCAGCAACAATTAGACTGGGCAATTAGCGGTCGCAGCAGCCGTTTGTTGTCAGATGTTGCGGAAATGGCACGGAATTTGAGGCGTCTGGAACCCGGTCGCTTGTGGTTCCCCAGATCCGATACCTGTCAGGACCTGCTTCTGAGTACTGGCGGGAACACCCGACCCGTCCGCGCCATATACGCGCGATAGCTGTCGCCAAAGGTCTCCAACATCATTCGTTCTTCTCGGGCGACGCGGCCAAAGTACAAGATCCCGAAGCCGGCCAGGCCCGCAAAGCCGGCAATCCAATTAGGCAGCAGCAGCGCCTGGGCGATAGCCCACAGCCAAAATGCCGAATACATCGGGTGTCGAACTCTCCGATAAATCCCTTCCGTCACCAGTTTATGCTTCTCCCGCACATCGAGACTGATCGACCAGTTCCGTCCCAGCGCACGATGCGTCAGGTGAAACATACCCAAAGCCGCAATCGCAAAGAAAAGCCCGAGCCAGGCGAACAAGGGATGAAAGCTGTAGGCGGCAAAACGAGGTATCGCTGTCGCTACGTAGAGGAGCGGCACAAGTCCAAGTCCTGTAAGAGATATGAGCAGCAGCGCAGTTTCCACCGGGCCGCGGGCGCTCCATACAATCTTTTCGCGGCGAGAGCGCCGCGCGTACTTGTGGCGTATGAGGTACCAGCCGATCGCCAAGGCGACGAAAATGGCTTTAGAGATGGTGGGCGTCATTTGAATCAGGCTGCCGCGCCCGGACTGCCCAGCAGTTCGCTTTCCGGCAGCGGCGCGCTCGCAATAAGTCCTCCGTCGCCAGCGATCATGGACAGGGCGCCATCCGGGGCGAGCGTCTGGGATTTAGCTGAAACAGGCCCGCATGTCAGCATAAAGTAATCGTACGATGTTCGCCTGTCATTTCCACTGACGAACTGGTTGTGCAAACGGAAGAAATGGAAGCGGATGCGTCGATACATGTCGTGGTTAAGCATTCGACTGAGTTTCACGATCCTGACGGTCGTTTCGTTTTCCGTCGACAAACCCATTTCGGCCATCGGCCGGCTTTTATAGAAGTTCAGGGGATCGATGAGGGCCTGATAATCGCCCCAGAAGATCGCGCGCGACTTGGCGACGCGTTCCATCGCCGTGCGAAAGCGTATTGCCTTCGGGTGCAGGCCGACCTTGAGTATGGAGGATCCAACGCTCAAGAACGTGACCGGTGTTTTGTTCCCACCGAGCGCCGGCTCCAGCTTCAAAGCGCGATCAAGCAGACCGACCGCAAGCACGGCGCCAAGGCTGTGCCCCAAGACCAAAATTTCGTCTGCGGCAACGTTGCTCGCCGCAGCCACGAGCTCGCCGGCCAACCTGTCCAGTCTTTGCTCGATTTCTAGATTGCCGTATCGAATGTACTCGCGAGAAAAAATCCAATCATCGAACAGGTCGCCCAGGTGCAGCCAGCGCCACGGACCCGCCAAGGCGGCAGCGAACCCGAAAAGACCGCCACCAGCAGCAATGGCAATCGATCCGGTGATTTTGAATGCAAACGCGCCAATCAAGAAGGCGGCCGCGACGAGCAGTCCGAACATGACGAATGGATAGAGAAAGAAACCTGCGTATCGCCAGTTGGTCAGCGAGTAACGCCAAAGAGTGCCGGAAAAAACGAAATCCAGAAACGTGAGAATGCCGACGGAAATGCGTGAGCCAATGCTTCGACGCCCGAAGGCCTCGATGACGTCGTCCCACCGGACCAGACGGTAATCGGTTTCGACCAGCCAATCGGGGCCGGTTGTCGTCACATTCCATCCAATCTGATCGGCGGTATCGCGCAAACCGTCGACGGTCGCTTTCACTGACCAGGTACGTTGGAACCTGGCAATTTCGCGCACAAAGCGTCGTTGCGCGCTGAGATGCGACGTGATTGGATCATAGCCGCCAATATGAAATACCAGCCGCTTCGCTACAGGCTTTCCGATCATCGTCTCGCCTGCGACTATCCGCGGTTTCGACTATCCGCGGATTCATCGTGTTGCTCGCTGTCCACGCGTCAATTGACCTGTAATTGCACCGCATAGCGAAGCGTCTGATACCAAGGGTTGTCAAGAGAGAATCGACCAATTATTGGGGGAAGATGTTGACCTGTTTTGCCCTCCGTACCGGAACCGCGCGAACAATAGCGTCGATCGTCGCGGCCTTGCTTATCGGATTGTCCGGCAGTGCGCCCTCTCAGGCACAGGACGAGTTATCATCTGCGGAGAGATGCCTTTCGGCAAATTTCAACGTCTCGCTGGGTGCACAATTGCCCCGCACGGCGGCGCGTTTGAAATCGGGTGAGCCGCTGAAGATTGTGGCGATTGGATCATCGTCAACAGTGGGACTCTGGGTGCTTAGGTCCGCCGCCACATATCCGGAGGTGATGCGTCGAGAGCTCTCGAGACTTAGATCCAACGCCACGATCGAGGTTATCAACAGCGGTCGAGTCGGCGATACGATTCCAAACAACATCGCACGCTTCCAGCGGGACGTTTTCGCGTACACGCCCGATCTCGTTATCTGGCAGTTAGGTACTAATGACGTCGCCTGGGGGGGCCGGCCGGGCGAAGGGCTCAAGAGAAGCGTTCTTGAAGGGGTTAGGGCACTTAAGGCAGGGTCCTCGGACGTCGTGTTGATGGACATGCAATATGCGCCACAGGTGCTCGCTTCCGCCAGCTACTCAACGATGGAGGGCATCATCGTCGATGTCGCAAAACAGGAAAAGGTCGGGCTATTCTCTCGTTTTGCGCTAATGCGAAACTCGATCACTGCCGGGGTTGCGCAGAGCGAACTCGTGACGTTTGATGGATTGCACAACACCGCCGACGGTTACGACTGCATTGGACGAGCCCTTGCCCGAGCCATCTCGACGAGCGCGCGTTGACAGGCCTGGCTCGGCCGAATCGAACGCTGTGCCTCCGCATGGCCTGGGCGCTGGCGGGGACCGCGGCTCCAGATGCCCGAGAACGCCAAAAAGACCAAATTCTCCTCGACGATCACCGCGACGGCCGCTCACAGTGGATGACAGCAATTCGCGCTGACGCTGTCAGGAGGTGCGCCCATGCACCATTATCTCGGCGAACTTATTGACGTATTACTAGTGCTTGTCGCTGCGTGGATGGTGCTGGCCGTCACCTTTGTTATCTACGCATATTTCGCACGTCTTAAGTACCCGGTGAGCGAATCGGTCTTTGGACGTGTGGTCGTCATTTCCTTCTTCATCATAACCACGTCGATTTGGCTCCCTATTATTGTGGGCGCGCTAGCCCTATCGCTGGTCGGTCATTTGTGGTCTCGCTTCAAGACAAGGCCACATGTCGACAGCGCCAACCGACACCGATCCTGCAGCACAGATGGTGCTGATCGGCTGGGGTCATGACGCCCCGTTTAAAATGCACCGTCACCGCAATTGGAATCGGCCAGAAGGCGATGCCGACAGGCTTACACGTCAAGCCCGCGTTCTCGGCGGCCTCGCCGGCGCACTGTGAGGGGGCGCCGGATCACTTCTGCTCCCGCATGGGTCGATGCTGCCCGCACTCCTGATGGCGTCTCGCCGAAGTTCCGGCGGAACATGCGATTGAAGTGAGAAACGTCACCAAAGCCGACTGCAAACGCGATATCGATGATGGCCAAATGCAGATGGTGCGGGTCAGTCAACATCGCGAAGGCACGCTCAAGGCGGCATCCTGCAAGATGCTCGGTGAACGACTTTCCGGTCCCCTCGAGCAATTTTTGCACGTATCGCCGCGACATGCCGAGCGCCCCGGCGACATTGTCCAGATCGAAATTGGGATCGCTGAAGCGTTGCGCGATCTCAGCCAGGATCGCCTGCAGCCTGGCTTCCTTCACACCACGGTCCGTCACGATGTTTGCAGCTTCGGCGGTCGGCCCGAGCGTCGCGGCCACGAGATCGAGCAGATGTATGCCGATGGTGGAGGCGAGCTCGGATGACGGAGATTCTTTGAGGTATGCGAGCGAGCGCAGGTAGCGGTCGAGGAGTCTAAGCGCAGGTCCGGCAGGCACCGGCCGACCCGATAGATCTTCCGGCTGCGCAACCAGAGACCTAAGAGCGGCAGCCTGCACGACCACGAATCTGACTCTGGCGCCACGCGGCCCAAATACGCGCAGCGGCCTTCCCCGGTCAATCAAGCAAGCGGAGCCGCCATCATAGACATGCTCCTGGCCTGCATTTGCGAATTGGACCGGTCCGGTCTCGACGATGTTCAGTCCGAATTGGTCACGGCTATCCTTGAGGTGGTGTTTGTGACGGACAAACTCCACCGGCGTTGCGGCTACGCCACAAAGGCCGACCGCGCCGAGCGGCAAGTAGGTGACGTCGATACGCGGGCGCCCGCCGCTGTGATCTATCACGTCCAAGGCGAGGTTCTGCCGTGCAAACTCCTCACGGAACGTGGAGAGCCGCGCGCGCTCCGGCAGCATCTCGGTCGACCATCGCAAAAGGTGAGATGAGGTTGGCATCTCGGCCTCTCGTTTCGAGGCCCCCTCAAGAAATCATATCGGACCGCGCTCGCTGCATGTGTGAAATGGATTACAAAGGGGAGGTAGGCTGCGCGACATGACCGAGCGCGACGCGCTGCTCGCTGTACGGGATGAGCTGGTGCGCGCCCCGCGCAGATTGCGGCGGCCAACGAGACCGCAGCTTTCTTCACTTGCGAGAACAACCAGCCTTTAATGGCGCTACGTGCTGGCCGCAGTCAGAGAGCCTGCAATCGAAAAGTGAGGGCCAATCACCACGCGGCAAATGTTGCGGTAGAGTAGCCGGCGTTCGACATTGCATAATCTTCAACCGGCCGGAGGAACAGCGATGCAATTGCGGGTCTTTGGGCGCACGGGAATGCAGCTTTCGGTGCTGGGCTTCGGCTGCGGCGCGGTGGGCGGGTTCATGGTGCGCGGCGATCCCGTCGACCAGGAGCGCACCGTCGCGCGGGCGATCGCCGCCGGCGTCAACTACTTCGACACAGCCGTGCAGTACGGCGATGGTGAATCGGAAAAGAACCTTGGCCGCGTCCTGCAAAGGCTGAAACCGGCCAATGTGGCCGTCGGCACCAAGGTCCGGTTGCCGCCCGGCGAGTTTGGCCGGATTGCGGACGCCGTCAGGATATCGCTCGAAGGCAGCCTGGCGCGACTGCGTCTTGACCGGGTCGACGTCTTTCATCTGCACAATGCGATTACCGGGAACGGGGGCGGATCGGCGCTGAGCGTCCGGCAGGTGCTCGACGACGTGGTGCCGGCGTTCGAGCGGCTGCGCCAGCAGGGGAAGATCCGTTTCCTCGGGATGACGGCCGTCGGCGACACGGCGGCGCTGCAGCAAGTGATCGATGCCGGCGTCTTCGACAGCGCTCAAATCGTCTACAACATGCTCAATCCATCTGCCGCCGACGATTTGCCGCCGAGCTATCCGGCGCAGGACTACGGACGATTGTTCGATCACACCAAGGCCGCCGGCGTTGGCGTCGTGGGCATCCGCGTACTGGCCGGCGGCGCGCTGTCGGGCTCAGCCGAGCGTCATCCGATTGCGGGTCCCGCGCCCGAGCCGATCGGTTCGGCGATGAGCTACGATGCCGATATCGATCGCGCACGCCGTCTCATCGCGCTGGTCACGGAGGGGTTCGCGGCGAGCCTGACCGAAGCCGCCACGCGATTTGCAATATCCCATCCGACGATGGGCACGATCCTGGTCGGCATGGCGACGCCGCGGCAGTTCGAGGACGCACTCGCAGCGGTCGAGAAAGGGCCACTGCCGCAAGCTGCGCTCGACAGGCTGACAGCACTGCAGCAGGCATTTTCCGGCGAACCACGATGATCGTTGCCGGGCCACACTCCTTGCCTACCGTCCGAAGTCCGATTATCAGGGCAGTAGGTCGAGGCAAGTGCGCTCGGCGCCACCGCTATTTAATTACAGGACCGACAGGATTTCCTGTCATTTTCAAGGTCCAATCGAATTTCTTGAGCGAGTGCGATGTCAGTTGCCGTGCAGCATATCGTCGACGTCTCCGTGCGGCTGAACAACCGTGAGGGACTCGAGGACGTCCTGTTCTCGAACGCTGACAATGGACCAGAGATTGCGGCAGCGGCCGCTTAACGACTGATAGCCAGGATTCAATTCGACGCTATGGAAGAATGCGATCTTCTCATTGCGCTGCTCCGCATAAGCCATGACTTGGCAACTCGTCACGGGCAGGTCGTTCGTCTCAGGGCAGAACTGGACCGACTGTCTCGGCCGGAAGCGATTTCCCGCTGTCCGAGAGCGGACGAACGCGACCTCGCGACCGCAACCGATTTCCTCGCAACATTTCGCCCGAGCGTAGATGCGGCAACGAAGCGGCGCATCAAGTGATATCGGCTAGAGCATTTTCGGTTCTGATTGAATCAGAACCGAAGCTCTAGATTCTTGTTTTGACGCGTTTTCTTCACGCGAACCGGTGTCCACCCTCGGAGCAAGTCCGAGGGCATGCTTCGCTCGAAAACGCTCTAGCTCCGGCGCAAAATCGGAGATTTACGCCTGGGCGTCGCCCCAACCGTTGGGCTGAGGGGGTCGAGGACTCAGCCGCTAATCAATCAGAGACCGTGTTGCTTTGCAACATCGCGACTGCGTCGCTTATTTAATATTGCTATTATTATCGCGAATGTTAATATTTAATTAAATAGGGGCGGCGAGGAGATTAAATATCATGCTTTGGATGTCTTGGACGAAATTCGCACGTTTGTTGTCTCTCAAAAGCGTTCTTGGCGGACTGGCTGTGGTAGGGATCGCGACCACCGGTTACGTCCTCAACGGAGATGGCAGTCCTGGCAATTGGACCGATGGTGGCGTCCATGGCGCTCCTGGTAGCGTCCATGGCGCTCCTGGACCTGTCGCTGGCGCTGGACTTCCTCTTGCTCTTGTTGCAGTCGGGTATGGCGTCTATCGTCTCGTAAGGCGTCGTCACAAATCGCACTGACAACTCCCTCACCTGAGGGCAAACGGCCGCGCACATGGCGTGGCCATCCCACGCCGTTTGAGAAAAGCCGATGCTGTGCCTTTCGCGACAGGCGTGGCCCTTCAGTCTGCGGGATTCTAAGTGGACCGCCCGTGCGCGCCTTGAAGGCCTCGGAATTCACGTTAGACATGGCGCGGGGGGTCCTGAAAGGGAGCCCACTCAATGACGCCACGTTTTGTTTTCTTCGCCTTTTCCATAGCATTCGCTTTGGCAGCGATTTTTGCGGCGATTACGACTGCCAAGCAGATCCATAGCTATCAGGCCACCATAGCGGGACGGGCAATCTGAGCCGCATGGTAGGGACTCGACTGATACTGACTCCGCAATCACGTGGAGTGCTACCTGCCATCGTAGCCCCGGTCGAGCTGCACGGCGCGGTGGCGGAGTTGCCGGAGATTCGTGGCCGGTAGGGTGGGCAAAGCGCAGCGTGCCCACCTCTCTTGCACCGAACGTGGATGGTGGGCACGCTGCGCCTTGCCCACCCCACGATCGACGCTTACAGCGTCACCACGATCTTGCCGAGGTGCTTGTTGGCTTCCATGTGCTCGAACGCCTTGCCGATTTCGTCGAACTTGTAGACGCGGTCGATCGGCAGTTGCAGCTTGCGGGATTCCACGGCGCCCCAGATGTCCTTGCGGACCTCGTCGAAGATCTCGCGGATCTCCTCGATGGTGCGGGTGCGGAAGGTGACGCCGATATAGTGGATGCGGCGCGCCGCGTGCAGGTCGAAGTTGAAATCGGCATGGGTGCCGCCGAGCCGGCCGACATTGACGATGCGGCCTTTGATCTTGGTCGCGGCGAGGTTCTGGTTGGCGACATTTCCGGAGACCTGGTCGACGATGAGGTCGACGCCTTCGCCGCCGGTTGCCTTCAGCACCTGCTCGACCCAGGTGGGATCGCTGGAATCGATCGCGAGATCGGCGCCGAAATCCTTCAGCCGGCCGCGCCGCATCGCGTCGGTCGAGGAGCCGATCACGAGCTTCGCGCCCTTGAGCTTGGCGATCTGCATCGCCATCAACCCGACGCCGGAACTGGCACCCTGGATCAGCACAGTCTGTCCCGCCTGGAGCGCGCCATTGGTGACGACGGCGTTGTGCATGGTCGCGAGTGCGACGGGGAGAGTGGCGGCGTCCTCGAAATTCATGTTCGAGGGCGCGCGGAACAGCCGGCCGTGATCGGCAAGCGTGTATTCAGCAAAGGCGGCGCTGCCGGAACCCATGATCTTGTCCCCGACCTTGACGCCCTTGGCGTCAGGTCCGAGCTCGGCAACCTCGCCGGCCCACTCCATGCCGAGCACGGTGCCGACGCCGCCCGCGCTGCCATGGGCATGGCCCTTGGTCATACCGAGATCGGCGCGGTTGAGGCCACAGGCGTGAACCTTGACCAGCACCTGCGTACCCTTCGGCGTTGGCTTGGCGACGTCGGTGATCTCAGCGCCATTGGCGCCATAGACATAGGCTTTCATCGGCTCTTCTCTTTGGTTGGGCAGCAAGACCGCTCTATATTCTTGTTTTGACGCGTTTTCTTCACGCGAACCGGTCTCCACTTCGCTCGAAAATGCTCTATTCGGCGGCCTGGCGCTGCGCCGGCGAAATCATGCTCTCGAGACGGCCGCGGATGATCGCCTCCGCATCGCGTACGATGCGCGATACCAGTTCGGCGC
This sequence comes from Bradyrhizobium sp. Leo78, assembly GCF_059512425.1. Taxonomy (NCBI): domain Bacteria; kingdom Pseudomonadati; phylum Pseudomonadota; class Alphaproteobacteria; order Hyphomicrobiales; family Nitrobacteraceae; genus Bradyrhizobium; species Bradyrhizobium sp. Leo78. Next base: position 42,245 of record NZ_JCAMOT010000031.1, on the reverse strand, counting down.
AGCTCGGGATGTCGTGGATCAGGCCCTGCACCTGGCCGGCCGACCAGATGCCTTCGTCGGCATCGCCGCTAGCGTAGACCATCTTGCCGCGGGCGCCGGCGACGAGTTCGCGCACGTCCTCGAATTTCGCGCCTTCCTTCTCCATCGCGACCACCTTGGTCGAGATCGCGTTCCTGGCGACGCGGGAGGTGTTGCGCATGGTGCGGAAGATCAGCTCGGTCTCGCGCTCGTCATTGGCGACGATGCGCTCCTTGACGAGCTGATGGATCGGGCTCTCCTTGGTGCACATGAAGCGTGTGCCCATGTTGATGCCGTCGGCGCCGAGCGCCAGCGCAGCCGCCAAGCCGCGGCCGTCGCCGAAGCCGCCGGAGGCGATCATCGGGATCTTCACCTTGTCGGCCGCGCAGGGGATCAGGATCAGGCCGGGGGTGTCGTCCTCGCCGGGATGACCTGCGCATTCGAAGCCGTCGATCGAGATCGCGTCCACGCCCATGCGCTCCGCCGACAGCGCGTGGCGGACGCTGGTGCATTTGTGCACGACCTTGACGCCGTGCTTCCTGAACTCGTCGACATGTTCCTGCGGCTTGTTGCCCGCGGTCTCGACGATCTTGATGCCGCTCTCGATGATGACCTGGCGGTATTCCGCGTAAGGCGGCGGCTTGATCGCAGGCAGGATGGTCAGGTTCACGCCAAACGGCTTGTCGGTCATCTCGCGGCAGCGCGCGATTTCCTTGCGGAGATCATCCGGTGTCGGCTGGGTCAGCGCCGTGATCATGCCGAGCGCGCCGGCATTGGCGACGGCAGCGACGAGTTCCGCGCGTCCGACCCATTGCATGCCGCCCTGCACGATCGGGTGCTCGACGCCGAAAAGCTCGGTGAAGCGTGTCTTGATCATTACTGCCCTCTGTTTCCCCGGCGCGAACGGCCGCGCGCTGTTTATCGAGAATTTCGGACAGCAGGATGCCGTCGCCCCCTGCAAAAGTCCACGGGGGCGGGTGATGGTCAGGGCAACGCCATCATGCAAAAGCGCCGCGTTGTTTCCGCAAGGCGGAACTAGAGCTTCGGTTCTGATTGAATCAGAACCGAAGCTCTAGATTCTTGTTTTGACGCGTTTTCTTCACGCGAACCGGTATCCACCCTCGGATCAAGTCCGAGGGCATGCTTCGCTCGAAAACGCTCTAGCCGGATCGACCCAAACTCCTCGAATGAAGGGGTTCACGCCATTGGCTTCAGGTGACGTCGGCTACTGCCTGAATTCGTTCGTGAGCTCGCCGATGCCGTCGATTGCCACCGTTACGGTGTTGACCGGCTCCTTCATGACGCCGACGCCGACCGATGTGCCGCAGGCGATGAGATCGCCGGGCAAGAGCGTCATGTCGTGCGAGATCTTGCTGACGAGCTCCTGCGCGCTGAAGATCATGTCTGATATCGGGTAGTTCTGGCGCTCGGCGCCGTTGAGGATGGTGCGCACGACGAGGCTTGCCGGATCGATCCCTGCGGTGATGACGGGGCCAAACGGGCCGTAGCCGTCAAAGCCCTTGGCGCGGGCCCATTGCGCAAACGTTTTGTCGCGGTTGAGGATGTCGTTGGCGGTGACGTCGTTGACGCAGGTGTAGCCGAAGATGAAGTCGTCGGCCTCATCAGGAGAGACGTTGGTGCAGGGCTTTCCGATCACGATGCCGAGCTCGCCCTCATAGGTAGTCTTGCCGTCATAGGAAAGGGGGCGCTCGATCACGGCACCCGGTGCGGTGACGCTGGTGGTTGCTTTCAGCAGATAGAGCGGCTCGGCCGGCTCAGGTTGCTGCAGCTTGGCGGCGAGCGCGTGGAAATTATTCCAGAGCGCGACGATCTTGCTTGGCTCGGAGGGGGCGAGCAGCTCGACGTCCTCCAGCGCGAGTATTCGTCCGTTCGGCTTGGAGGTGCCGAACATCTCGCCGTCATGCACAGCGATGCCGGATGGCGTCAGCACGCCGAAGCCGGTCTCGCCCTGGCGGCGGAAGCGAAGCCAATAGGTCACGTTACGCTGCAACATCACGTGGCCGCCGCAACTTTTGCTTCCGGCGACGGAAGCACCCTTCCGTCGTAGAGCCCGGCGATCCGGGCGCGCTGGGCAGCGAGCGCCAGCATCGCATCCAGCGACGGCGTCGGGATCCCGGTCAGGCGTCCCATTTCCTGAACCACGGTGACCAGCGGATCGATCTCCATCGGGCGGCTGCGCTCGAGGTCCTGCAGCATCGAGGTCTTGTGGGCGCCGACCTTGCGCGCGCCCTCGATACGACGTTCGACGTCGACGCGGAACTTGACGCCGAAGGTTTCGGCGATCGCCTGCGTCTCCAGCATGATCGCTTTCGACAGCGCGCGCGTCGGCGGATCGGAGCAGATCACGTCCAGGGTCGCATGGGTGAGGGCGCTGATCGGGTTGAAGCAGACATTGCCCCACAGCTTGAGCCAGATTTCGTCGCGGATGCGCTCGAGCACGGGCGCCTGCATGCCCGCCTTGGTGAAGACATCAGACAGACGCTGCACGTCCTCGGTGATTTCGCCGGAGGGCTCGCCGAGCGGAAAGCGGTCGCCATAGACGTGGCGGATGACACCGGGCGCCTCGATCTCGGTGGCGGGATAGACGATGCAGCCGATCGCGCGCTCGGGGCCAAGCTCGCGCCACTGCCGGCCGCCGGGATCGATGCTCTCCAGCGTCGAGCCCTGATGATCGCCGCCGTGCTTGTGGAAGTACCAATAGGGGATGCCGTTGACTGCGGTGACGACGCGCGTGTGCGGCCCGAGCAGCGGCTGCATCCGTTCGAGCACGCCGGTGATCGAATGCGCCTTCAGGCAGATGATGACGAAATCCTGCGTGCCGAGTTCGGCCGGATCGTCGGTGCAGCGGGGATGCACGATGCGCTCTTCATCGCCGATCAGGAGCTTCAGCCCGTTCGCCTTCATGGCCGCGAGATGGGCGCCGCGTGCGACCAGGCTCACTTCCACGCCCGCGCGCGCAAGCTGCACGCCGAGATAGCCGCCGATCGCGCCGGCGCCGTAAATGCAAATCTTCATGGGATGTTTCGCAAAAGAGGCGGGGTTGATGTTTCAGCGCTGGTCGTGCGCCGGTGCCGAGGACGTCTCAGACCGGCGCGCTGACGCTGGGGTGCTTTCAAGCCGGAATGGCTTCCCGCGCGGCGATCGCCTGCTCGTCGAATGCGGCTGCGATGTCGCGGATGCTGATGACGCCAATCAGGCTGTAATCGTCGATGACCGGCACGTGGCGGATGTTGTGCCTGTTCATGAGGTGACGGATATGCTCGAGCGAGTCGCGCGAGGTGCAGGACACGAGCTGCTGCACCGAGATGAAGTGCGACACGCGCATGTTGGCGCCGGCCGCGCCATGCTCGGCGATGGCGCGCACGACGTCGTGCTCGGTGAACATGCCCACCGCCGTGTTGCCCTCGGTGCGGACGACATCCTTGACCACCAGCGCGCTGATATTGCCCGAACGCATCAGTTGCGCGGCGATCGCCACCGTCTCGTTCATGCGAACCGTTGCGACACGGGCGGCTTTCTTGCGCAGAATATCTCCGACTTGCATGGCAACCTCCTTGGGTTCGTTAATAGCCGCAAGTCTGGTATACAAAATGCCAATTGTCAACGCAGCTGGAGTAGATGTCTTCAGAAAAATATAGCAAAAACAGTAAGTAACACTGACGCTTTCCGTCCGATGGACGATGGCGTCTCGCTGATCCATATCGTTGTATTTTGTATTCCTTTGAATTTTGGCAAAAGAAGAGGCGCACCGGAGTGCGCCTTCGCTGTTCGCAGCGGCTGCGATCATGCTGTCGTGACACTGCGCGCGGTCGCCTCTGCCGCCGCTGTCTCGTTGCCCAGGATGAAGGCGCGTCGCATCGGCCTGATCACGAACAGCGCCATCAGCGCCGCCGTCGCGTTGAGCGCTACGCCCATCACGAACACGGCGTGCCAGCCAAAATTCTTGGCAACGATGCTGGCGAGCGGCACCAGCAGCGAGGCGGTGCCTTTCGCCGTGTACAGCATGCCGTTGTTGGTGGCGGCGTACTTCACACCGAAGGTGTCGCCGCTGGTGGCCGGAAACAGGCTGTAGATCTCGCCGAACACGCCGAAATAGACCGCGGTCGCGAGCACGAACACGATCGGATGGGCGCCATAGGTCGAGAGCGTCAGCAGCATCAGCGCGCCGGTGCCGAACGCGATGAACATCGTGTACTCGCGGCCGATATTGTCGGAGATCCAGCCGAACAGCGGCCGGCCGAATCCGTCGAAGACGCGATCGAGCGAGATCGCAAACGTCAGTGCCGCCATCTGGATGCCGGCGAGCGAGACCGGCGTCTTGGCAATCTGGAAGTCGTCGGCGATCGGCGCGATCTGTGCGGCGGTCATCAGGCCGCCAGAGGCGACCATCACGAACACCAGGTACATCACCCAGAAGATCGGGCTGCGCAGCACCTGCGGCGGGGTAAAATCAATCTTGGTCTGCGGCAGGTTGAGCTGCTTCTTTTTCGGAGGGATCGCGACAGATGGCGGCCGAATGAAGAAGGCGAGCACGCACACGATCAGGCCTTGCCCGATGCCGAAGTCGAAGAAGGCGGTCTGGTAGCCGCTGGCGGCGATCATGCTTGCGATTGGCACCACGGTGAGCGCGGCGCCCGCGCCGAAGCCGGCGGCGGTTGCACCGGCAGCGAGGCCCCGACGATCCGGAAACCATTTCAGCGCATTGCCGACGCAGGTGCCGTAGACGGCACCGGCGCCCATGCCGCCGATCACGGCGGCGGTATAAAGCAGGGCCAGCGAATCCGCGTAGGAATTGAGGACCCAGGACAGCGCGATCATCACGCCGCCGAACATGATCACCATGCTCGGCCCGTATTTGTCGACGAACCAGGCTTCGACGGGGACGAGCCAGGTCTCGGTCACCACGAAGATCGTGAAGGCGAGCTGGATGCCCGCACGGCCCCAATGATGCTTCGCGTCGATCGGATCGACGAACAGCGTCCAGCCGTATTGCAGGTTGGCGATCATCGCCATGCAGACGATGCCCATGGCGAGCTGAAACCAGCGGAAGCCGCTGGACGAAGGTGTCGAGGGTGCGGTGGCGCCGTTGCTTAAAACCATCAAGTCCTCCCGAGCGCGTGCCTGCGGTTGCGGCCTTCTGTCGCAAGTTTGTGACTTATCGTCGCAAGCACCGGCTGGATGTTGGTATACTATATCCCACAATGCAAGCCGAACTTGTGCTGCATTGCGGTATAGGCCATGCCGCAGCTCGGCGGTCACGGCGAGTTCGGAAAATCGGAAGCGCAGCCAAAAAAGCGCCCGGCTGTGGGCCGGGCGCTTCATACCAACTCTGTTGCGCGATCTACGATGCGCCCGATTTTTCCACCACGACCTTGCGCCATGGCTTCAGCACGAGGATGGCGAGCAGCGATGCCAGGATGTTGGCGCCGGCGGCGATGAGAAAGACATTGTCCCAATTGCCAGCGGACTGCTGCACGTAGTTCGCAAGCGGCACCAGCAGCGCGGCCGTGCCCTTGGCGGTGTAGAGCAGGCCGGCATTGGTGGTCGCGAATTTCGAGCCGAAGGTGTCGGTGCAGGTGGAGGGGAACAGCGAGTAGATCTCACCCCAGGCGAAGAACACGAAGCCGGACAGGATCACGAACCAGATCGGATCATGGCCCCACATGTAGAGCGCCCAGATGCCGATGCCTTCCATCCCGAAGGCGATGAACATCGTGTTCTCGCGGCCGATCATGTCGGAGATCCAGCCGAAGAACGGACGTGTCAGGCCGTTGAGGACGCGATCGATGGTCGCGGCGAAGGTCACGGCGGTCATCGTCATGCCGATCAGGGTCACCGGGACGCTGTCGATCTTCCAGTCCACAGCGATCGGCTTCAGGTTCGCCGTCACCATCAGGCCGCCGGCGCCGACGATCACGAACATGAAGTACATCAGCCAGAAGATCGGCTGGCGCAGCACTTCCGTCGGCTGATAGTTGCGCCGGCTCTGAACCAGATTGGCGTTCTGCGCGACCATCGGAACCTGTCCGGACTTCGGCGCGAGCAGGAAAAAGGAGAGCAGCACGATGATGATGCCCTGGCCGAGACCGAAATAGAGGAAGGTGGTCTGGAAGCCGGAGTCCTTGATCATCGCCTGGATCGGCGCGACCGTCAGCGCCGAGCCTGCACCGAAGCCGGCTGCGGTGATGCCGGCCGCCAGACCGCGCTTGTCGGGAAACCATTTCAGCGCGTTGCCGACGCAGGTGCCGTACACGCCGCCGGCGCCGATGCCAGCGATGATCATGCCGAGATAGTAGCCGTTGAGCGAGGTCGCCTGGGCATTGATGGCCCAACCGATGGCGCAGAGGATGCCGCCGACGAGAACCACGATGCGCGGGCCGTATTTGTCGACGAACCAGCCTTCGACCGGCACCAGCCACGTCTCGAACAATACGAACAGGGTGAATGCCCACTGGATCGAGGCGCGATCCCAACCGAATTTTTTCTGAATGTCGGGGACGAAGAATGTCCACCCGTATTGATAGTTGGCGATCATCACCATCGCTGCGACGCCGATCGCAAGTTGTGTCCAGCGAAAGGTATCGCTGACACGGGCGGTTGGCGGAGCCGCGGCCTGCACCATCTCTGTCATAGGTCCTCCCAAGGCGCGCCTCTGTTATCTTATGTCCCGAACGCGCGGCGGCTATCTTGGTATTTAATATGCCAACATTCAAGCATCGGTGTGAGGCGCGCGCAAATGTCGCAGGCGTGCGTTGGTATACTCGGACTCAACAACTTGGCTCAACCGAACGGGTTCACGTCAAACGCAAGACGATGGTCCACAGCGCAATTTCTATCGACGCTGTGCAGCGACTGGATTCACGCAAGAATCATCGCGGGTGATCTGAAGGTCAGCTCTGGAAAGCGAGTTCGGCACGCCCGCTTTGGACTGGCGGATCCAGGAGGTCTGCGAGCGGGTAGGTGGGACGCGAGAAGTGCGATAACACCGATCGCCCAGCCGTTCCGAGTCCTGGCATTTTATATCCCAGATTTTGAAGGGGCCGCGCCTCAGGCGGCCGCTGTTCGCAGCCGGCTGTAGCCTTCCTGAATCGCGGACCAGAAAAGGGCAACGAGCCCGAGGATCACGATGGTGCTGACCAGCCCATTTGAGAAAAATACGGCGAGCGAGCCTTGCGATCCGAGCAGCGATTGCCGGAATGCCTCCTCCGCCTTGTCGCCGAGCACAATGGCCAGCACCAAGGGGGCGAGAGGATAGTTGCACTTCTTGAGCAGATAGCCGAGCACGCCGAAGACCAGCATCAGCATCACGTCGAATGTGCTGTTGTGAACCGAATAGGCGCCGATTGCGCAGAGCACCAGAATAAGGGGCGCAATGATGCTGAACGGCACGCGAAGGATCGCGGCGAATATCGGCACGCAGGTGAGCACGACGAGCAGGCCTGCGAGATTGCCGAGATACATCGAGGCGATCAGACCCCAGACGAATTCCTTCTGCTCGACAAATAGCATGGGGCCGGGCTGCAGGCCCCAGATCAACAGGCCGCCGAGAAGAACAGCCGCCGTCGGAGATCCCGGCACTCCGAGCGATAGCATTGGCAGCAATGCCGAGGTGCCGGCGGCGTGAGCTGCCGTCTCCGGCGCGATCACGCCCTCGATTTCTCCCTTGCCGAAATTCTTGCCGTTCCTCGCCAGCCGCTTGGCGATGCCGTAGCTCATGAAGGATGCCGGCGTTGCTCCAGCCGGCGTGACACCCATCCAGCACCCGATCAGGCACGAGCGCAATGACGTCACCCAATATGCGGGCAGCTCTTTCCAGGTTTGCAGCACCACGCGCAGATTGATTTTCGCGTTGCCGCCGCGGAAGCTCAATCCTTCCTCCATTGTCAGAAGGATCTCGCCGATACCGAAGAGGCCGATGACGGCGATCAGAAAATCGAACCCGTTGAGCAATTCGGTGATCCCGAACGTCAATCGCAACTGCCCTGTGATGGAATCGAGGCCGACGGCCGCAAGCGCGAAACCGATCATCATCGCGGCGATGGTCTTGAAAGGCGGCTCCTTGCTCAGCCCGACAAAGCTGCAAAACGCGAGGAAGTACACAGCGAATTTTTCCGCAGGACCAAATCGCAGCGCGAAGCTTGCGACCAGCGGCGCAACCAGCGTGATCATGGCGACGGCGAACAGTGCGCCCACGAACGAGGAGGTGAAGGCTGCCGTCAACGCTTCGCCAGGCTTGCCCTGCTGTGCCATCGGATAGCCATCGAACGTCGTTGCCACCGACCAGGGTTCACCGGGTATGTTGAACAGGATCGAGGTGATGGCCCCACCGAACAATGCGCCCCAGTAGATGCAGGACAGCATGATGATCGCCGATGTCGGCGGCATGCTGAAGGTCAGCGGCAAGAGGATCGCAACGCCGTTTGCGCCGCCGAGCCCGGGAAGCACGCCAATGATCACCCCGAGCATGATGCCCACGACCATCAGCATCATGTTGTAGGGCTGCAGGGCTACGGCGAAGCCGTGAAAAAGATTGGCGAGTTCTTCCATTTCGATACGTCCTGCAATAGCGAACGGCTTCTATAGGCCGAGCCATTCCTCGATAGGGCCTTTGGGAAGGGGAACGAGGAACCAGCGTTCGAAGACAAGATAGGTGATGATGGGCATGCCGAACGCCACCGCAGCCGTCGGGAGCCATCGGTAGCCGCCAAGCCACCGCATGAACCAGCCGATGAAAATGATCGAGGCGACATAGAGCCCGACAAAGGGCATCGAACCGACATAGATCGCGGTGGGCACGACCACGCTCATCACCTGGCGAAGTTGTCCCCACTCCGCGAACAATCGGTCGTCATGGTCGCGCAGCGCGCTCCAGAGATTGATGGCGCTCGCTGCGACGATGGAGATTCCAATGTAGAAGGGAAAGAAACCCGCGCGCGGGCCTTCCGCGCCCCAACTGATGCCCGCCTTCACGCTGCCGATGATCACGATGATGCCGAAGGCTGCAATCAGCAGCGTCATACCGGTTTCCATCGTCTTGTGTGTCGGGCCGGCAGCGTCTGATCTACGCGCAGTCATAGAGCCTCCAGGCTGAACCGTGATCTCGGGACAGAGCTTCGGTTCTGATGGAATCAGAACCGAAGCTCTAGATTCTTGTTTTGACGCGTTTTCTTCACGCGAACCGGTCTCCACTTCGCTCGAAAACGCTCTAGAAATCGAGGGGCACGCTCGTGCGAGCGTGGTTGATATCGCCGGATCAATTCGCCGAGGCGAGGAAGCCAGCCTCTTTCATCAATACCTCGTGGCGCTTTTGCTCCGCCTCGACCCACTTGGCGTAGTCGGCCCCGGTCAGGAAAGTGGTGTTGAATGCGCCGCTCTTCATGAAATCCTGCCATTCAGGCGTGGCGCGCACCTTCTTGAACAGTTCGACGTAATATTCGATGTGATCCTTGGTCGCCTTCGGCGGCATGAAGATGCCACGCAACATCAGATACTCCATCTCGAGACCCTGCGATTTGCAGGTCGGAATATCCTTCCAGCTCTTGCCGTCGGCGATCGGCTCGTCATAGGCCATCGGCTGGGCGTCGAAGACGCAGAGCGGACGGAGCTTGCCGCCGCGCCATTGCGCGACCGCTTCGATCGGATTGTTGACGGTCGAATCGACGTGGTTGCCGACCAGCTGAACGGCGACTTCGCCGCCGCCTTTGTAGGGGATGTAGGTGAACTTGGTGTCGATCGCCTTCTCGACGGCGACCGTGATGATCTGGTCCTCCTGCTTCGAGCCGGTGCCTCCCATTTTGAACGTGCCGGCCGGCGCTTTCTTTACGGCGTCAACATATTCGCCGACCTTGTTGTAGGATTTCTCGGCATTCACCCAGAGCACGAATTCGTCGAGCGCCAGCATTGCGACGGGGGTCATATCCTTCCAGTTGAAGGGAATCCCGGTTGCCAGTGGCGTCGTGAAAAGGTTCGACAATGTAATGATGATCTTGTGGGGATTGCCCGATGAGCTCTTCACATCGAGAAAGCCTTCACCGCCGGCGCCACCCGCCTTGTTGATGACGACCATCGGCTGCTTCATCAGGTTGTGCTTGGTGACGATGCCCTGGATCGTGCGCGCCATCTGATCGGCACCGCCGCCTGTGCCGGCGGGTACGATGAACTCGACCGGACGAACCGGCTCCCAGGCGGCAGAGGCCGCGGTACCGCTCGCGCACAACGCTGCGACGGCTGCCAATGCAACATGCAGAATGGAATGCTTCATCTGGTGTCCTCCCTGTCGAACTTTGAACGCGCCGCTCTTTGTCGGCTTGCGAGCAACCCGTCTCGATCACGTGCTTCGGGTCATACGGCGTCTTTCCGGTGATCGATCACCTGTTACGATCGTGCTGCCGATTGGAACTGTATGAGGGCTGTTCAGGCGCGGCATCCGCTTCTTTCGAATAATGCTCGATCCCCTGGAGGAGCCGGGAAGGTTAGATCGCCCTTGGCCTCTTGCGCCGGACTGACGCCCTCAGGCTGGTTGTTGTCGGCTAGCGTACTACTCTAAGGTATGCGACATACCAGCTTGCAAACAATCGGCGCGGTGGACCACTTTCCGAGCTACTTTGTCGCAGTTGGGCCGTCACCGGTCATTCCGGAAGAAAAAGAAATGGCCCCGGAGCAGGGGCCATTCGTTCAAAGAAAATGTGGTTCTCGGCGGCGCTACCTCGACGGCGTTGGCGCCGGAATTGGCATCGCTGCGAAGCCTTAGAGGCCGAAGCGCGGCAAGTCGCCGTTGCGGATCGAGATCTCGGCGCTCTTCATCAGCAGCCGATCGATCGTGGCCAGCAAACGTCCCCACAGCGAGGTCGGGGCCGAAATTGCGATGGAAGCAGTCTTGGACATGATGTCCCCTTCTGAAGTTGCAGCGGAACTACCGCTTCGTGATCTGGGGACAATCTATGTATACCAGATGCCAGCAACAACGCATTTGTTTGCATAGCAGCATCCGTCTTTTGCAATGCAGCATAGATCAGTTATCAGGCATCCCAAATGGCAAAAAGACCGCCGGGGGTTCCCGGCGGCCTATGTTTCCAGCTTGATGGCCTTCTTACTCGGCCGCCTGCTTCTGCGGCGGGTCGAGTGCGCCGGAGTCGTGGATCTCGGCGACCTGGTGATCGCTGAAGCCCAGCACCTGGCGCAGAACCTCGTCGGTGTGCTCGCCGAGCAGCGGCGAGCGGAGCACCTCGCTCGGGCTGTCCGAGAGCTTGATCGGGTTGCCGACCGACAGATACTTGCCGCGGGTGGGGTGGTCGACCTCGACCACGGTGCCGGTCGCGCGCAGCGACTGGTCCTCGGCGAGTTCCTTCATCGACAGGATCGGGCCGCAGGGGATGTCGTATTGGTTGAGGATCTCCATCGCCTCGAACTTGGTCTTGGTCGTGGTCCACTGCTCGATGCGGGCGAAGATCTCGTTCAGCCGCGGCAGACGGGCCGGCGGCTTGGCATAGTTCGGATCGGTCTTCCAGGTGGGCTCGCCGATCACGTCGCAGATCTTCTCCCAGACCGGCGCCTGCGTGATGAAGTAGATGTAGGCGTTGGGATCGGTCTCCCAGCCCTTGCACTTCAGGATGCGCCCGGGCTGGCCGCCGCCGGAATCATTGCCGGCGCGCGGCACGGCGTCGCCGAACGGAATGCCTTCGCCGAACTGGCTGTATTCCTTGAGCGGGCCATGCGCGAGGCGCTGCTGGTCGCGCAGCTTGACGCGGCAGAGGTTGAGCACGCCGTCCTGCATCGCAGCGGTGACCCGCTGGCCCTTGCCGCTCTTGGTGCGGTGGAACAGGGCGGTGACGATGCCGAGCGCCAGATGCAGCCCGGTGCCGCTGTCGCCGATCTGCGCGCCGGTGACGAGCGGCACGTCGTCGCGGAAGCCGGTGGTCGAGGCTGCGCCGCCGGTGCACTGCGCGACGTTCTCATAGACCTTGCAGTCTTCATACGGACCGGGGCCAAAGCCCTTGATCGAGGCCACGATCATCTGCGGGTTGATCTGTTGGATCTTCTCCCAGGGAAAGCCCATGCGGTCGAGCACGCCGGGGCCGAAATTCTCCACCAGCACGTCGCACTTCTTGATCAGCGCGGTCAGGACTTCCTTGCCCTTCGGGTTCTTGGTGTCGAGCGTGATCGAGCGCTTGTTGTGGTTGAGCATGGTGAAATACAGGCTGTCCACGTTCGGGACGTCCTGCAACTGGCCACGCGTGATGTCGCCGACGCCGGGGCGCTCGACCTTGATCACGTCGGCGCCGAACCAGGCCAGGAGCTGGGTGCAGGTCGGTCCCGACTGGACATGGGTGAAATCGAGAATGCGAACGCCCGTAAGCGCCTTAGTCATCTGTCCTCTCCTTGTTACTACCTGTTGCTGTCATGCCCGAGAAGGCGGGCATCCAGTAATCACCGTCGATTCAGTCGGGCTCAGTGTTCGCCTCACGATAGCTCGGCGGCTACTGGATTCCCCATTTTCGCGGGGAATGACGCCGTTCAGTTGATCCGTTACTTCTTCTTCAGAACGCTCTGCGGATTGAGATTGCCGATGCGGCCGCTCTCCGAACCCGCCGCCGGATCGATCACCGCGTTGATCAGCGTCGGCTTGCCGGAGTCCATCGCCGCATTGACGGCACGCTTCAATTCATCCGGCGAGGTCGCGTTGACGCCGACGCCGCCGAACGCCTCGATCATCTTGTCGTAGCGCGCGCCCTTCACGAACACCGTGGTGGCGGGATCGGCGCCGGCCGAATTGGTGTCGGTGCCGCGATAGATGCCGTCATTGTTGAAGACGACGACGCAGACGGGCAGGTCGTAGCGGCAGATGGTCTCGATCTCCATGCCCGAAAAACCAAAGGCGCTGTCGCCTTCCACCGCGAGCACCGGCTTGCCGGTCTCAATGGCGGCTGCGATCGCATAGCCCATGCCGATGCCCATCACGCCCCAGGTGCCGACATCGAGCCGCTTGCGCGGCTGGTACATGTCGATGACGCCACGGGCGAGGTCGAGCGTGTTGGCGCCTTCGTTGACGAGGATGGCGTCGGGCCGCTCCTTGATGACGGTGCGGAGCACGCCGAGCGCGCCGTGATAATCCATCGGCGAGGCATTGCTCATCAGCTTCGGCGCCATCTTGGCGACGTTCTCGTCGCGCTTGGCGTTGACTTTTGTAGTCCAGTCGGCGGGCGCCACCGGCCAGTTGCCGCCCATGCCCTCGAGCAAAGCAGTGACGCAGGAGCCGACATCGCCGACCAGGGGAGCTGCGATCTCGACGTTGGAATCCATCTCCTTCGGCTCGATATCGACCTGGATGAATTTCTTCGGCGCGTCGCCCCAGGTCTTGCCCTTGCCATGCGAGAGCAGCCAGTTGAGGCGGGCGCCGATCAGCATCACCACGTCGGCATCCTTCAGCACCGTCGAGCGGGCGGCGCCTGCGGATTGCGGATGCGTGTCGGGCAGCAGGCCTTTGGCCATGCTCATCTGCAGGAACGGCGCGCCGCTCTTCTCGACGAAGCTGCGGATCGCGTCATCGGCCTGCGCGTAGGCTGCGCCCTTGCCGAGGATGATCAGCGGACGCTTGGCGCCCTTGAGCACGTCGAGCGCGCGCTTGACCGCCGACGGGGCAGGGATCTGCGCCGGCGCCGCATCAATCACCTTCACCAGCGACTTCTGGCCGGCTTCGGCGTTGATCACCTGCGAGAACAGTTTTGCCGGCAGGTCGAGATAGACGCCGCCGGGACGGCCGGACACGGCGGCACGGATCGCACGGGCAAAGCCGATGCCGATATCCTGCGCATGCAGCACGCGGAACGCCGCCTTGCAGAGCGGCTTGGCGATCGCGAGCTGGTCCATTTCCTCATAGTCGCCCTGCTGCAGGTCGACGATCTCGCGCTCCGAGGAACCGGAGACCAGGATCATCGGGAAGCAGTTGGTGGTGGCGTGTGCGAGCGCGGTGAGGCCGTTGAGGAAGCCGGGCGCCGACACCGTCAGGCAGACGCCGGGCTTCTTGGTCAGGAAGCCCGCGATCGCCGCCGCGTAGCCCGCGTTCTGCTCATGGCGGAACGACAACACGCGAATGCCCGCCGCCTGCGCCATGCGGCCGAGATCCGTGATCGGAATGCCCGGCACGCCGTAGACGGTGTCGATGCCATTCAGCTTCAGCGCGTCGATGACGAGATGGAATCCGTCCGTCAGCTCTTGTTCCGTGCCCGGTGCTTCAGTCGTCTTGGTGGCAGTATTTAGCATGGGCCTGGTCTCCCTCTGGCTTTTCTGGTTCGGACGAGTTCGTCGTCTTCTGAGTGACGCTTTAAGTGAAAAGTTCTTGTTAAGTGAACAGTTCTTGGCCGTGCGCTTCGACGTAAGCAGCAAGGCCAAGCGTGTGGTCGCGCGCGCGCTTTTCCGCGAGCTCGGTGTCGCGCGCCTCGAGCGCCTCGATGATGCCGAGATGCTCGGGTAGCGATGTCGCGGTGCGATCCTTCCGCCCGATCGTGAGCTGCCGGTAGCCGCGCACATGCAACAGGATGTCGTTGGTCATATCGACCAGGACCTGATTCTCGGACAGCGAGATCAGCGCCTGATGGAAGGCGATGTTGGCCTTGGAATATTCCTCGATGTGATCTTCCGGCCGGCGGTCGCTGTTGAAATCCTTGAAGTAGTCGCGCAGCGCCGTGATGTCCTTCTTGCGCGCGGTGGTCGTGATCAACCGTGCGGCCATGCTCTCGAGCGCGGCCCAGGCGCGGATCATGTCGACGATCTCGGTCTTGGTGCGGCGGACCACGACGATGCCGCGGCGCGGCACGGTTTTGACGAAACCGTCCTGCTCGAGCATGGCGATCGCTTCGCGGATCGGGGTGCGGCTGACGCCGAGGCGCTCGGACAACGCGCGCTCGTCGAGCATCACCGGCTCGGGCGTCGTATAGATGTCCATCTTGAGAATAGCTTCCTTCAAGGCCTCATAAGCCTTGTTCTTGAAGCTCGTCTCTGGCGCGATCCTGACGATCGCAATATCTGCCTCAGCCATAGCAGGCGGTGCCTTGGTTTCCTTAGGTGTTGCCACGACTCGTCTCCTCCGTTTCGGAGACGTCTTCTTAGCAGAAGAAATACATCAGGTTTTTGGCATGCCAAATACCAGAATGTCAAGTTGCCATTGTTTTCTGCATCAGGCGAGAGAAGACCGGCTTGACTTTTTGGCTTCTGGCATACCAAATGCCATCAAATTTGTCCTGGGAGGAAGCCGATGTCAAATTCAAAGGATGCAGTCCGCAAGGTTCTCGATGCGGTCAAAGCGGACAAGCGCACGAGCCTGACGGCGCCGGAGGGCAAATTGGTCTGCGATGCCTACGGGATCCCGGTCCCGAAGGAGGACGTCGCCAAGTCGGCGTCCGAGGCGGCGCGGATCGCGTCCGGCATGGGCTTCCCGGTGGTGATGAAGATCGTCTCGCCGGACATTCTCCACAAGACCGAGGCCGGCGGCGTCGTGGTCGGCGTCAAGACCGCGGCTGACGCCGAGAAAACCTTTGAGACGATTCTCGCCAACGCCAAGAAGTACAAGGCCGACGCCAAGATCGAGGGCGTGCAGGTCCAGCAGATGCTGGGCGGCGGCACCGAGGTGATCATCGGCTCGATCACCGATGGCTCGTTCGGCAAGCTGGTCGCCTTCGGCCTCGGCGGTGTGCTGGTCGAAGTGCTGAAGGACATCACCTTCCGCCTCGCGCCGGCGACGAAGGAAGACGCGCTGTCGATGCTCGACGGCATCCAGGCGCATGAGATGCTCAAGGGCGTGCGCGGCGGGGATCCCGTCAACCGCGAGGCGCTCGCAGACGTCATCGTCAAGGTGTCGCGGCTGGTCAGCGATTTCCCCGAAATCGTCGAGCTCGACCTCAATCCCGTGTTCGCCACCAAGAAGGACGCGATCGCCGCCGACGTGCGCATCGTGGTCGATTTCGACTACAAGCCGCGCCCGGCGCCGCGACCCACCGAGGAAATCGTCGCCGCGATGAACCGCATCATGCAGCCGAAGGCGGTCGCCGTGATCGGCGCCTCCGCCGAAGACGGCAAGATCGGCAACTCCGTGATGAAGAATCTCATCAACGGCGGCTACAAGGGCGAGATCTATCCGATCCACCCGAAGGCGCCCGAGATCCTCGGCTACAAGGCCTACAAGAGCGTCAAGGATGTGCCAGGGGTGATCGATGTCGCCGTGTTCGCGATCCCCGCGAAATTCGTCGCCGGTGCGCTCGCCGAATGCGGCGAGAAGAAAATTCCCGGCGCCGTGCTGATCCCGTCCGGCTTTGCCGAAGCCGGCGCGCCTGAATTGCAGGCCGAGATCGTCGAGGTCGGCAAGAAGTACGATATCCGCCTGATGGGGCCGAACATCTACGGCTTCTATTATACGCCGGCCAATCTGTGCGCGACCTTCTGCACGGCCTACGACGTCAAGGGCCATGCGGCATTGTCATCGCAGTCCGGCGGCATCGGCATGGCGATCATCGGCTTCTCGCGTTCGGCGAAGATGGGCGTTTCCGCGATCGTCGGCCTCGGCAACAAGTCCGATATCGACGAGGACGATCTGCTCGCCTTCTTCGAGCAGGACCCGAACACCAATTTGATCGCGCAGCACTGTGAAGACCTGAAGGACGGCCGCGCCTTTGCCGAAGCCGCCAAGCGGGTCTCAAAGAAGAAGCCGGTGATCGTGCTGAAGGCCGGCCGTACCTCGGCGGGCGCCAAGGCTGCATCGTCGCACACCGGCGCGCTCGCCGGCAACGACAAGATCTATGAGGACGTGTTCAAGCAGTCCGGCGTGATCCGCGCCCGCAGCTTGCGGCAACTGCTCGAATTCGCCCGCGGCGTGCCGGTGCTGCCGACGCCCAAGGGTGAGAACGTGCTGATCATCACCGGCGCCGGCGGCTCGGGCGTGCTGCTGTCCGACTCCGTGGTCGACAACGGCCTGTCGCTGATGCAGATGCCGCCGGACCTCGATGCTGCTTTCCGCAAGTTCATCCCGCCGTTCGGCGCCGCCGGCAATCCCGTCGACATCACCGGTGGCGAGCCGCCGATCACCTATGTCAACACGGTGAAGCTCGGTCTGTCCGATGATCGCATCCACGCGCTGATCCTCGGCTACTGGCACACGATCGTGACGCCGCCAATGGTGTTCGCGCGCAACATGGTCGAAGTGAAGAAGGAGATGGAGGCCAAGGGCTTCGTGAAGCCGATGGTGGCCTCGCTCGCCGGCGACGTCGAGGTCGAGGAGGCTGCCGAATATCTCTACCAGCACGGCATTCCGGCCTATGCCTATTCGACCGAACTGCCTGTCGAGGTGTTAGGGGCCAAGTACAAATGGGCGCGTGGCGCGGGCCTGCTGTAACGAATGTGAAAATGCCGCTTCGGAGAAATCCGGAGCGGCATTTCGGTCCAGGGACCGAACAAACTGGCCAATCCGATAGCGAACGCGTCTTCCGCAACGGCTGAAGCAGGTCGCGATGAAGAGGGACGTGATCCGGCGCAAGGCGCTTGCGCCGAAATCCACCACCGACGATTACGAAAGCCGCGACGGCGGCGTACAATCCGTCGACCGCGCGCTCTCGATCATCGAGACGCTCGCCGAAGACGACGAAGGCTACCGCCTGAGCGATCTTGCGATCCGCACGGGGCTGTCGACCTCGACCGTGCATCGTCTGCTGGCAACGCTCGAAAGCCGCCGCTTCGTGCAATTCGACCGCACCGAATCGAAATGGCATGTCGGCGCCCGCAGCTTCACCGTCGGCGCCACCTTTGCGAGGCGCCGCAACTTCACCGCCCAGGCAGTTCCCTATTTGCGCAAACTGCGCGACCTCACGCGTGAGACCGCCAACCTCGCCGTGGTCGACGACGAGTTCATCGTCGTGCTCACCCGCATGGAGAGCCGCGAGATCATGCGTTCGCTGACCAAGGTCGGCGGTCGCGTGGCGATGGTGGCCTCCGGCGTCGGCAAGGCGGTGCTGGCGACATATTCGGATGAGGACGTCAGCGCGATCATCCGCCATCATGGCATGCCGCGCCTGACCGAGAAGACGATCACGCGGCCGAGCGACCTGTTCAGGGAACTCGAACGCGTCCGCCGCCAAGGCTACGCCGTCGACGACGAGGAGGCCTGCATGGGGCTGCGCTGCATCGCCGCCGTCGTCTACAACGATTGCAGCGAGCCGCTCGCGGCGATCTCGGTATCAGGCATGACCAGCCGCCTGACCGACGATAGGCTGGCCGCACTCGGCCAGACCGTGCGCGAGGTGGCCGCCGAGCTGACAGTTGCGCTCGGTGGCGTGATGCCTGCGACGAAGCCTGACTGATCGTTCAGCCGTCATGACGCCGACGCCGCCCTGCGGCGCGACGCGTGCATTTGGCGGAAGGCCCAAATCCATTAGAGTGGGCGGCAACGGGCCAGTGGACCGCTTGCTTCCCTGGCCGCGAGAAAATGCCGGGGAGAAACCATGGGTCGTAAGATAGCGATCGTCGGGGCTGGTGCCGTCGGCGGGGTATGTCGGTGCCCATATGGTGCAGGCGGGCGAGGACGTGACGTTCATCGATCCCTGGCCTGAGCACATCGACCACATGAGGAAGCACGGACTGCGCGTCACCCACGCAAGGGACGTCGCGGAATTCTCGGTTCGCGTGCGCGCGCTGCACGTCACCGACGCGCAGCAGCTCGCCAAGGAGAAGCCGGTCGACATCGCCTTCGTCTGCATGAAATCCTACGATACGGCCTGGGCCACCATGCTGGTCCAGCAGTATCTGGCGCCGGACGGCTATGTCGTGTCGCTGCAGAACTGCATGAATGAAGAGACGATTGCCGGTATCGTCGGCTGGGGCAAGACGCTCGGATGCATTGCCAGCAGCATCACGGTCAACCTGCCTGAGCCCGGCCATATCCACCGAGGCGCCGGCAAGGGCGGGGCGGCGCACACCGTATTTCGCGCCGGTGAAGTGCACGGCCGTATCACGGCGCGGGCGGAAGAAATCTGCCGACTGGTGGGCTACTCCGACAGCGCCAAAGTCACCGGCAATCTGTGGGGCGAACGCTGGTCGAAACTGGTCGCCAATGTCATGGGCAATGGGCTCTCGGCCTGCACGGGTCTGCCGGGCGGAGACATGTTGCAGAGCGAGCCGATCCGCCGTTTCTCCACCCGGCTCGGCAGCGAAGCGATCCGCGTCGGCCAGGCGCTCGGCTATCAATTGGAGGAGATCCTGCACCTGCCGCCCGAGACGATCGCGCGTGCCGGAGAAGGCGACGAGACGGCGATGCGCGCGTGCGACGAGCAGCGCTTCAAGGACGGCAAGCGCACTTCATCCGAGCAGCGTCCCTCGATGGGCCAGGACATGCAGAAAGGCCGGCGCACCGAGATCGAATTCCTCAACGGTTTCGTGGTGCGCGAGGGCGAGAAGATCGGAATTTCTTGTGCGGCTAATGCCGTGTTGACAGACCTCGTCAAGCGCGTGGAGCGTAACGAGCTGAGCCCGGATCCGCGGCACATCACGGAGCTGCGATTGAACTGAGCCGATTTGTTCACCTAGATGTGCTCGCAAGAGCAGAGCAGGATTGGCGTCTGAGTTGGCGGGTGGAGCGGACGAACTCCGTTCCGCTGAAGCGCACAATGGCTGTCTGGAGACACTGCGATACGGAATCTCAGCATTCGTGCGCGACAGCCTGAGAGGGAAAAATGCGCTGGCTGCAAAAAGGCAGCACGTGCTCGAATCGAAGGCAGCAAGAAGCTCATCCTGACGGAACGCACGCTCAACGGCGCAATTTCTTGCGCACTTATGCCGTAGCGTTTGGCACGGTGGTTGCTTGAAGTGCATGGTGGACAGGAGACACCATGTCATCGCCCAAAGTGCAACTTCGTTTGAACGGCATCCGTAAGAGCTTTCCTGGAAAGGAAGCCGCGACGCAGGTTCTCGACGGCTTAACCTTCGATATCCATGAGCGTGATTTCGTCAGCATCATTGGCCCGAGCGGCTGTGGCAAGACGACGGTGTTCAATATTATCGCCGGCCTCGTGGATCCCGATGATGGCGTCATGCTCTATCGCGGCCAGGAAGTGGAAAGCTTGCGTGGCCGCGTGGGCTATATGATGCAAAAGGACTTGCTTTTTCCTTGGCGTACGGTGCTGGACAACGTTCTGCTCGGCCTTGAGACCAAGGGCGTCGATCCAAAACGGGCTCTGGATACCGCGAGAGAATATCTCAGCACGTTCGGTCTTTCCGGCTTTGAGAACTCATATCCCAAGATGCTGTCCGGCGGCATGCGTCAGCGCGTGGCCTTGATCCGCACTCTCGTGCTCGATCCTGACATCCTGCTCCTCGATGAGCCGTTCTCGGCGCTCGACTATCAGACGAGGCTGTATCTCGAGGGCATTCTGATGGAGGCGGTGGAAACCTTTCACAAGACCGTGATCCTCGTGACCCATGACATCGATGAGGCAGTGGCGCTTTCCAAACGCGTGGTGGTGCTCAGTCAACGTCCGGCGCGCGTGAAGGCCGTTCACGACATCGCGCTGAACGAACATTCGCCGATCGCGGCGCGAAGCGATCCTCGCTTCTCCGGTTATTTCCACACGCTCTGCGCGGAGCTCGATATCCAGACCAGGAAGAGTGCATGACGGAAACGGCTCAACTTGTAAAAACCGCGGCGCCCGCTCGCCGACGCGAGAAAAAGCGCCGCAACGTGTTCGATTCCCTTGTCGGACGAAGCGCGCTTCAGATCCTTGCCGTCGTCGGTTTCTTCCTGCTGTGGGAAGCGGCGGTGCGATGGGGATGGTTGTCGGGCTTCCTCGTTGGTCAGCCGAGCGGCGTTCTGCGCAACCTCATCGGCTCCATCACGAACGGCTCTCTTTTCACTGACACCGGTTACACAATATTCGAGGCGATCCTGGGATTTGCCTTCGGTACCGTGATCGGTTCGGTCATCGGCCTTGCGCTGTGGTACTCGGTGTTCGTGGCGCGGCTGGTGGAACCGTTCATCGCGGCCATCAACTCGGTGCCGAAAATCGCGCTGGCGCCGATCATCATCCTGTGGTTCGGCACCGGCTTGCTATCGAAGGTCGCGCTCGCGATCTCGCTCACCTCCATCGTCGCTCTCATCACCGCCTACCAGGCGGCAAAGGACGCGGACAAAGATCTCCAGGCGCTGCTTTTCTCCATGGGCGCGTCCAAGCAGCAGATCTTCAAGCGGGTGATCGCGCCCTCTACCTTACCCGCGATCATCGCCACCTTTCGGATCAATATCGGCTTCGCCCTGGTGGGCGCGGTCGTGGGGGAATTCATCTCTTCCCAGCATGGTCTCGGCCACGTCATCTACGTGGCCTCGAGTCTTTATGATCTCAATACGGTGTGGGCCGGCCTGTTCACGCTGATGCTCGTTGGCTTTCTTTTCTACCACTTGGTCGAGGTCATCGAGAACTGGCTGCTTCCCTGGAAGCAACAGCAGGGCGGCACGCAGATCAACGTTTGATCTTCTTTCAGGAGACTTCTAAAATGAGACGGCGAATTCCGAAATTGAGCACTCTTTCCGTTGCCCTCGCTCTTGCGCTCGGCATAGCCGCAGCAGGGCCGGCTTCCGCCGAGATGAAGAAGGCGACCATTTCTCAGGCGTTTCAATCGCTGCTATATCTGCCGCTCTATGTCGGCATGAACGAGGGCTTTTTCGAGAAGCAGGGGCTTGATCTCAACAAGGAAAGCGCCGGCTCCGGAAGCGTTGCTCTCTCGGCCGTGATCTCCAAGAGTGCGCAATTCTCGCTTCATGGACCCGAATGGACAGCCATCGCTGCGTCCAAGGGCGCACCGGTGAACACGATCGCCAACGTCGTGAATGGTGCCGCGGTATGGATCGCCGCCACGCCCGACTTCAAGTTCGACAGTGTGAAAAATCTCAAGGGACAGAAGATCGTGACTGGCCTGATGCCGACCACCAGCACCTCGCTGTTCATCAAGCTGCTGAAGGAAAATGGCATGGATGCCAGCAAGGACGTGGAGATGATCCAGGTTCCGCTCGGCACCGAGCCCGGCCCCTTCGTTGCCGGCCAGGCCAAAGTGGCGGTCATGTACGAGCCCGGCCTCGACCAGGTGGTGGCCAAGGGCATGAAGGTGGTGGTCGGCTTCCCGAAACTGTACGGCGCCTATGCCTTCTCTACCATCACCGCGCGCAACGATGTCGATCCGGACCTTGCCCAGCGGCTGACCAATGGCCTCGAAATGGCGGTGCGTTTCATGCACAAGAACGAGGCGCGCACGGTGGAAATCGCTCAGAAGGAATTCCCGAATCTTGAGCCTGCCGTGGTGGAAGCGGCGGTGAAGCGCATGCTTGCCGACAACGTTTACCCCACCAGTGTCGATATCACGCCCGACGCGCTGAAGCTTGCGCTCGAGACGCAGATCGCGCTCGGCAATCTCGCCGCCCAGCCTGACTACAAGACCTTTGTTCCAAGAACCTATATCGAAAAGGCGATATCCACGAACTGAGCTTTTGCTGATCTTCGTCGCCGACCTTCGTCGCCGCGGCTTCGGGCTGAACCCGGAGCCGTTTGCCTTTAGACCTTTCTCACCTCGGTTACAGGTCCATCCGGAAATGAACTTCGCGCAAGACCACTGTGGGGTCGTCGAAATCGTCCGCATGATCGCGGGGGGCTCGGCACAAGCGCAGAACCTGATTGCGGTCAGCCACGCGCGCGCCGCGGCTGTCGAACCCGACCTTCGCGCCTTCACTTATTTGCCGTCCAAACCGCCGATCGTTTCAGCGGGAAATGGACCACTTGCAGGCGTCGCAATAGGCGTGAAAGATCTCATAGACACGGCCGATATGCCGACCACCTATGGCTCGCCGGTGTATGCGGATCACCAGCCGAATGAGGATGCCTGGGTGGTCAGCCGCCTGAAAGATCTCTCGGCAACAGTTCTCGGCAAGACGGTCACCACCGAATTCGCGTGGCGCGAACCCGGCCCCACCCGCAACCCGTGGAATCCAAGGCATACGCCCGGCGGTTCATCGTCCGGCTCTGCGGCAGCCGTTGCAAGCGGCTCGGTGCAAGCGGCGCTGGGCACGCAGACGCTGGGTTCGATCCTGCGACCTGCCGCCTATTGTGGTGTGGTGGGATTAAAACCCAGCTTTGGCACCATCAGCCTGAAGGGCGTCCATCCGCTCTCTCAGTCCCTGGACCACCTCGGCCTGTTCGCCCGCAGTGTGGATGACGCCGCGTATCTGCTGGCGCTGCTGGCGGGCGGCCCCGGTGCTTCTCCGCAGGCGCCGTTCCAGATTTCTCCTGAAGGCGTCGATCCTTTTCCCGCGCCGCGGATAGCGTGGCTTCGTCCGGCGGCAACGCCGCCCTTGGACGAAAGCCAAAGCACGTTGCTCGCGCAAGTCGCCATTCTCTTCAGAGATGCCGGAGCGATCGTCGAGCCGTTTGCGTTGCCTGCGGAGTTCGAGCAACTGCCGGCGCTCTCCGCTACGCTCTGCGGCGCGGAGGGGGCGGCGAATTTCGGTGATCTGGTCACACGTTTCCCGGACAAGACCAGCGCCCGGCTTCAGGCCCTTGTCGAACGCGGCGCGCCGATTTCCGCGACCGAGTATATTTCCGCCCGCGCCAAGCAGCTTGCGCTGCGCGCCGACTTTACCCGCGCGCTCGCGGGTTTTGACGCTGTTCTCACGACCGCAGCAACTGGCGAAGCGCCGGAAGGATTGTCTGATACCGGCGACCCTGGCCTGTGCGTGCCTTGGACAACTCTCGGGGTTCCGGCGATCGCATTGCCCGCTGGCATCGG
Organism: Bradyrhizobium sp. Leo78; assembly: GCF_059512425.1. NCBI lineage: Bacteria > Pseudomonadati > Pseudomonadota > Alphaproteobacteria > Hyphomicrobiales > Nitrobacteraceae > Bradyrhizobium > Bradyrhizobium sp. Leo78. Next base: position 18,404 of record NZ_JCAMOT010000031.1, on the reverse strand, counting down.
GTCGAACGGCCTGCCCATGGGCATCCAGCTTGTCGCGCCATTCGGCGAAAACCTGAAGCTGCTGCGCATCGCTAAATGGTGCGAAGCCTCGCTCGCTATCAAGAACGGGGGCCAGCGAAGCGAATAGATGCGGTGGTTGGAAGGCGGTATTCGCTTTTGAGTTTGACTTCAGCGCTCTTAAATCACCGTCGTCGAACGAACGAGCTCTCGGCCGGGAGCAAGTAATCTGATGCTCGTCGGTTGCTACTTTTGCTGAATACGGCTCAGATAATCGATAACAGCGAGGATGCGTGTGCGTACGACGACATCCGGGCTTTGCTCCGGCCCGGCCATCTTCCAGCAAGATGGATCAACATAGTGAGGCAAGTTGACAATCGGATTGAATCGTTCCCCCAATTGGCATTCTTTCCGCTGCTGTCGCATGTTTTCATTCCATCGGCGATCCAATCGTTTGATCTGGCGCGGTTTTTCACTGTTCATTCCGTATCGTGGGAAACAAAATCAGCGTCGTTGAGATCGTCGAGCGCTCCCGTGATCATCGCGCCGATGCAACATCAGCGAGGCGCGAGATGGCGAAGATGCGGGCGGTCGATGCGGCGGTGCGTATTCTGGAGAAGGAAGGGGTCAATTGCGCGTTCGGCGTTCCCGGCGCGGCGATCAATCCGCTCTATTCGGCGCTGAAGAAGCGTGGCTCGATCCGGCATATCCTTGCGCGCCACGTCGAAGGCGCCTCCCACATGGCGGAGGGCTATACCCGCGCCAAATGCGGCAATATCGGCGTCTGCATCGGCACGTCGGGGCCGGCGGGTACCGATATGATCACCGGGCTCTATTCGGCGATCGCCGATTCCATTCCGATCCTCTGCATCACCGGGCAGGCGCCGCGGGCGCGGCTCTACAAGGAGGATTTCCAGGCCATCGACATCGAGTCGATCGCAAAGCCGGTGACGAAATGGGCGGTCACAGTGCGCGAGCCCGGCCTTGTACCCCGCGTGTTCAGCCAGGCGTTTCACCTGATGCGCTCGGGGCGTCCGGGTCCTGTGCTGATCGATCTGCCGCTCGACGTGCAACTCGCCGAGATCGAATTCGACGATGAGACCTATGCGCCGCTGCCGGTCTACAAGCCGACCGCGACGCGCGCGCAGATCGAGCGCGCGCTCGAAATGTTGAACGTGGCCGAGCGGCCGCTGATCGTGGCCGGTGGCGGCGTCATCAATGCCGATGCATGCGAACTGCTGGTGAACTTCGCGGAGACCATTAACGTGCCGGTGGTGCCGACGCTGATGGGCTGGGGCGCAATTCCCGACGATCACGTGTTGATGGCCGGGATGGTCGGGCTGCAGACCAGCCACCGCTACGGCAATGCCACCATGCTGCAATCGGATTTCGTGCTCGGCATCGGCAACCGCTGGGCCAACCGCCACACCGGCTCGATCGAAACTTACACCAAGGGCCGCACCTTCGTGCATGTCGACATCGAGCCGACCCAGATCGGCCGCGTGTTCAACCCGGACCTTGGTATCGTCTCCGACGCCAAGGCAGCGCTTGAGCTATTCGTCAGTGTTGCGAAGGAATGGCGGAAAGCCGGAAAGCTCCGCGAGCGGCAGGCGTGGCCGGCCTCATGCCAAGACCGCAAGCGCACGATGCTGCGCAGGAGTCACTTCGACGATCTCCCGATCAAGCCGCAGCGCGTCTATCAGGAGATGAACCGCGCCTTCGGCCGCGACACCTGCTACGTCACGGTGATCGGACTGTCGCAGATCGCCGGCGCGCAATTCCTGCGCGTTTATCATCCGCGCAACTGGATCAACGCCGGGCAGGCGGGCCCGTTGGGCTGGACGCTCCCCGCCGCGCTCGGCGTGCGCGCCGCTGATCCGGAGCGCGAGATCGTCGCGCTCTCGGGCGACTATGATTTCCAGTTCCTGATCGAGGAGCTCGCTGTGGGCGCGCAGTTCAAATTGCCGTACATCCATGTCGTCGTGAACAATTCCTATCTCGGCCTGATCCGCCAGGCGCAGCGCGGCTTCGACATGGACTACCAGGTGCAATTGTCGTTCGAGAACATCAACGCGCCCGAGATCGGCTCTTACGGCGTCGACCATGTCGCGGTCGCCGAAGGCCTCGGCTGCAAGGCGATCCGCGTCACCGATTCGAACGATGCGCAGGCGGCGTTCGCGACCGCGCGCGAATGGATGGCGAAGTATCGGGTGCCGGTGGTGGTCGAGTTCATCCTCGAGCGTGTCACCAATATCTCGATGGGCACGGAGATCGACAATGTCGTTGAGTTCGAGGAGTCCCTCGATCTGCCGCTGGACGAGGTGCCGCCGCGCGTTGACGCACGTCAGCCCGGCAAATTGTTGCCGGCCGAGTAAGGAGTTTGATTGTGCCGAAATTTGCTGCCAATCTCACGATGCTGTTCGGGGAATTGCCGTTCCTCGAGCGCTTCGCCGCCGCCAAAGCCGCCGGTTTTAATGGCGTCGAATATCTGTTCCCCTATGACTTCGGTAGAGCCGAGCTGCGCGAGCAGCTTGATAAGCACGGGTTGATCCAGGTCCTGCACAATCTCCCCGCCGGCGATTGGGCGGCAGGCGAGCGCGGCATCGCGATCTTTTCCGATCGTGTCGAGGAGTTCCGCGACGGTGTCTTCCGCGCCATTGATTACGCCAAGGCGCTCGATTGCCGGCAATTGAACTGCCTGGTCGGTATCGCACCACGCGACGCCGATCCGCTCGAATTGAACGAGGTGCTGGTCAAGAATCTGCGCTTTGCCGCCAACGCGCTCGCCAAGGAGCAAATCAAGCTCCTGGTCGAGCCGATCAACACGCTCGATATCCCCGGCTTCTTCCTGAACCGCACCGAGCAGGCGGCGCAGCTCATCGCCGACGTGGGCTCGAGCAATCTCTTCATCCAGTATGATATCTACCACATGCAGGTGATGGAGGGTGACATCGGCCGTACCGTGCAAAAACACCTGGCGCGCATCGCGCATATTCAGCTCGCTGACAATCCCGGCCGCAACGAGCCGGGCACCGGTGAGATCAACTACCCCTTCCTGTTCCGTCATCTCGACGCGATTGGTTATCGCGGCTGGGTCGGATGCGAATACAAGCCGCGGACGACGACCGTTGACGGCCTCGGCTGGCACGCGGCGCTCACGCTCGTCACCTGATTTGGAGGGGGAATATCGCAATGGCAAAGATTGGATTCATCGGCCTCGGCACCATGGGACGTCCGATGGCGGGTCACCTTCAAGAAGCCGGCCATCGCCTGTTTCTGCATGACGTCGGGCCGATCCCGCCGGAGCTGGTCTCGGGCGGCGGTGTCGTCTGCAAATCGGGCAGGGACGTCGCCCAGGAAGCGGAAGCCGTCATCATCATGGTGCCGGATACGCCGCATGTGGAGGCGGTGCTGTTCGGCCCCGGCGGTGTCGCCGAAGGACTGTCGAAAGGCAAAATCGTCGTCGACATGAGCTCGATCTCGCCGCTTGCGACGAAGGAATTCGCGAAGAAGATCGAGGCGCTCGGCGCAGACTATCTCGATGCGCCGGTGTCCGGTGGCGAGGTCGGCGCCAAGGCGGCGAGCCTGACCATCATGGTGGGCGGGCCGGAGGCTGCGTTCAACGCGATGAAGCCGGTGTTCGAGAAGATGGGCAAGAACATCACGCGGGTCGGCGGCAACGGCGACGGGCAAACGACGAAGGTCGCCAACCAGATCATCGTTGCGCTGACGATCGGGGCGGTCGGTGAAGCGTTGCTGTTTGCTTCGAAAGCCGGTGCCGACCCCGCGCTGGTGCGGCAAGCGCTGATGGGCGGCTTCGCGTCGTCGCGGATTCTGGAAGTGCATGGCGAACGCATGGTGAAGCGCAATTTCGATCCGGGCTTTCGTATCGAATTGCATCAGAAGGATCTCAACCTCGCGCTCGACGGCGCCCGCGCGCTCGGACTTTCGCTGCCGAGCACGGCGATTGCGCAGCAACTGTTCAATTCCTGCACAGCTCACGGCGGCAAGGCGTGGGACCATTCGGCGATGGTGCGGGTGCTCGAGATGATGGGAGATCACGAGATCGGCGCGGCCTGACGCGCAACGCGGGAACCGGGCCGAAGTTCACCTCGGTTCTCCGCGTTCGCCACCATGGAACCCGGAACAACCCTCATGCAGGGCGGTTGAAGACGCATCGTCAATTTCACTGGAGGAGAATGATGAGGAAGCGTCTTGCCATCCCTGTCCTTGCCGCGTCGCTGCTTGCGTCCGGCGCAGCGTTCGCGCAATCCACCACGGTGGAAGGCGCGGCGAATGGCGCTCGCGCGGGCGGCCAGGTCCTGGGTCCTGTGGGCGAGATCGTCGGCGGCACCGTGGGTGCTGCGGTCGGCGCCGGATTGGAAATTCCGAACGCCGTGATCACCTCGATCCCGCGCGACGAGCCGTCGGTCGTGGTGCGTGAGCGCGTCGTGGTCGGCGAGCCGCTGCCGTCCACCGTTGAATTGCGTACGGTGCCGCGGCACACGGAATATCGCTATGCCATCGTCAATGACCGCCGGGTGATCGTCGAGCCGCGCACCCGCAGGGTGGTCAAGATCATCGATTAATGAAGACCGACACACACGCACCTTGATCCTCGCGGGCGCTTCGCCTGCGAGGATCGCGTTGTGCCTCTACAACGGCTGCCGCACGCCGAGGCCGAGCATGAAGCGTTCCCTGATCTGCACGGGATCGCGGCGGGTCGTTCCCGTGCCGGGCTTGTCGTCGATGCGCACGCCGATCAATGTCGGTCCGTCCGAGGCGAGCGACTGATTGATCAGGCGCTCGAAGTCATCCTCATCGGCGGCCCAGGAGCTGTTCGGAAGACCGCTCGCCACCGCGATGGCGACAAGATCGGAGGCCGCCGCTGCTGGCGTTGGCTGCGCGCCGGTGATCTGGTAGATGCCGTTGTCCATCACGACCATGGTGAGGTTCTTCGGCGCCAGCGTGGCGATCGTCGAGAGAGAGCCGAGCTGCATCAGGAGCGAGCCGTCTCCCTCCAGCGCGAACACGCGCCGCTCGGGTTGCGCCAGCGCCACCCCTAGCGCGATCGGAAATGCGAGCCCCATGCTTCCCAGCATGTAAAAGTTCTGCGGGCGATGGCCGGCAGCCCAGAGGTCGAAATTGGTATTGCCGATGCCGCCGACCACGGCCTCCTCGTTCTTCAGCTTTGCGACAAGACGCGAGGTGAGGTCGAACCGGTTCATCACCTTGGTGTTGCGGGTAGTCGTCTTGTTTGGCGTGTTCATGGGACCGCTCACTTGTCAAAGACCTTGCCGCCGGTGAGCAGCGGCGAGAGGATCAGCGCCACCGGCGCCTGCGTGGTGACGGCCTGCTTGATCGAGCGGTCGACGATGAACTCGAACTCGTCAAGCCGGGTTGCCGTGTGATGCTCCATCGCAAGCGAATCTAGCACCGGCCGCATGGTGCGGCAGACCAGCGCCTGACCATAGTTGAATTCTCCGAGCGTGCCGCGCTCGGAGACGAACATGATCACCGGGATCTGGTAGGGGATCGCGAGCGAGGCCAGGACATTCGCAAGCGTCGCAAAACCGGAGGTCTGCATCAGCACCGCACCGCGCACGCCGCCCATCCAGGCACCGGAGACGATTCCGACCGCTTCCTCCTCGCGCGCGGTGGGAAACGTCGTGAAGAAGGGGTCGGCGTGCAGGTTCTTGATCAGCGGCGTCAGCACGCGGTCCGGCACATAGGGCACGAGGCGAACCTCGTTTCGCTTGAGCGTCTGCAGCACGATGCCGTGCCAGCTCTTCTCCGCTGCGGTCTTGAGCGAGCTTTCATCCTCCGCGAGCGCCATCCTTGCTCTCCCTCACATCCCGCGACGCTGCGGCCGCTTTCTTGCGGCAAAACTTCACCCGACCGGCGCGATTGTCAACATGTCGCAGTCGCAACGTGACCTGCGGTTTCCGCTGGTGCGGACACCGGTCCGCCGTGCGATACAGACGGCAACGACAATAAGACGAGAGCAGTGGGAGGAATGTCATGGCCACCCGGTTCAGGCGGGCCGCCATTGCGGCGGTTATGTCCTCCACGGCCGTTTCCAGCCAGGCCCCTTCATATTCCAGGACCCGAACTGAAAGTTGCAGAAGGACATGTCCGTCAACAACAAGCGCGTCTTCTACGTCAAATATCTCGCCCACAACATCTATGCGGAAATCCTCAAGGGCCGCCCCGACGTGCGGCTGGACCGGCTGGAGAATGAGAGCCCCGATGAGGTCGCGGCACCCATCCTCGAAGCGGCGCATGCCTACCAGATCGGCGCGGCGCGCGACGAGCTGGCCAGGCACTTCCATGTCGACCAGGATCTGCTCCGCCGTACGCCGAACCTCCTGATCGTCTCCTCCAACGGGGCGGGTTTCGATCCCGTCGACGTCGACGCCTGCACCGCGGCGGGCGTGCTGGTGGTCAATCAATCCGGCGGCAACGCCAATTCCGTCGCCGAGCACGCGCTGGGGATGCTGCTCACCCTGTCGAAGCGGATCATCGAATCCGACCGCGTGCTGCGGCGCCAGCGGGACGTCAACCGCAACGCGCTGATCGGCAACGAGGCGCAGGGCAAGACCATCGGCATCATCGGTCTCGGCAATGTCGGCCGCCGGATCGCCGAGCTCTGCCGCGGGCTGCTGCACATGAAGGTGATCGCCTACGATCCCTATCTGACCGCCGAGGAGATGGGCAAGCGGGGCGGCGAGAAGGTCGAACTGGACGAGCTGCTGCGCCGTGCCGACTATGTCTCGATCAGCTGCCCGCTGACGAAGGAAAGCCGCGGCATGATCGGCGGGCGCGAATTCGCGCTGATGCAGCCGCACGCGTTCTTCATCACCACCGCGCGCGGCTTCATCCACGACGAGGACGCGCTGGAGGACGCGCTGCGCAACAAGCGCATCGCCGGTGCCGGCCTTGACGTCTGGGCCAAGGAACCACCGCCGCCGGAGCATCCGCTGCTGCAGTTCGACAATGTGCTTGCCAGTCCGCATACGGCCGGCGTCACCGTGGAGGCGCGCGAGAACATGGGCCGGATCGCCGCCGAACAGGTCCTGGACGCGCTCGACGGCAGGCGGCCGCCGCGGATCATCAATCCCGAAGTCTGGCCGGTTTACGCCAGGCGGTTTGAGAGGGCGTTCGGGTTTGCGCCGAAATAGGGCCAGCGGATTTTGGTCAAATCCACTGCCGAATGCACAGGCAGCGGAAGACGTGGAACCGCGCCGGATCGAGGTTGCCGGCGTGCCAATCGCCGGCGCGGGGATCGCGGCACGATTGGCGGCCATCGGGCTTGATTTCCCTCAAATCTTTTTTCCAGGATGCTAGTATCCAAATTCCGACGCTACCCGTGTAGCAGGAGGCTCCCATGTCCCGATTTGTCGTTAGCTTCATGAAGGACGTGCTTGGTGACAATGGCCGCGAACGGGAGGTTTGCCAGAGTTCGCTGGAGGTTAATGCCTCGAACGAAGGTCAAGCCGCGGAAATGGCCAAGCAGAAATTCTGCGAGGCGCAGGCGCTGTGTGACTGGTCGCTGCACGCTGACCGCATTCGGATCGACTCGGCAGATTTTCCCGCATAGTCATTCGCTCGGTTGAGGTCAGCTCAGGCGCCGCAACGTCGCCGAAGGACTCTCGCCGAACTTTGCGCGATAAGCACTTGCCATCCGGCTCAGATGGGTGAAGCCAAGATCGAAGGCGATGTCGACGACGCGCTCGTCCGGGCGCGCGTCTTTCAGCCGGCTATTGAGCCGGGCGAGCCGGATGTCCTGCAGCATCGCTGAAACGGTCGTCCCGAAATGACGGCGAAAGCCGAGCTGTAATGCGCGAATGCCGATGCCCGCGGCATCGGCAAGCTGCATGAGATCGAGCGGCTCATCGGCCTGGGCCTCGAGCCAGGCGCGCGCCCGCTTCAGCGCTGCCGGCTGCGTCTCGAGGCGGCCTTCGAAGACGGCGATCGCCCGGCTCAAACTATGATGCTGGCCGTTGAGCAGCGCGCTCAGCAATCGTTCCCGCCGATCGGCTGCTGCCAGCGGTGACAGGCGCTTTGTCGGACCAAGATGCTCGGCGAGATCGACGAGATCGCAGATTCCTACCTGAAGCGCATGTCCAAACGGAGCGGTGAGGTCGACCGATGGATCGAACTCCACCGCTCTCGCCGCGGTGCCTGCCAGCGCAGCCGCGCGATGTTCTACCAGCTTTCGGTCGAGCAGCAGGATGAGCTGGGCGCAATCCTGTCGCCACGTCATCTGCGTCGGCATGGTCGGCGATAGCAGCGATGCCGCAGCGCCACGCGCAGTCATCACCTCGCGCGCCGCTGTCCGTATCTCCGCGCAACCCTGCAGCGGGATCTGCAACAGGAAAAACCTATCGAGACAGCCGGGATCGATCGAGACCGATCCGCCATAGGCGACATAGTTCACCGAAAACCCGTCGAAGGCTGCGCAGTTGTGCTGGGCGCTGAAGTCGTTCTCGAAATGGCCGATCGGCTTCAATTCATGCGGGCAGAAAATCCGTCCGATCGCCTCGGCGGCGTCATCGACACTGGCGGTCGAGACGCGGGCGAAATCCGCAAGCTGCATGTTGGCCAAGGCACCTGCATTCATCGCAACCGCCGCGGAGTTGCTTGAGGTTTAAAATATCGGGAGCCTAATGCATCTCTCGGTGCGGGGAAACGCGGTTTCGGCGCGCGGCGTGCCCGATCGTTATGCGGGCCCTTGCCGTGCGCTTGGGCAACGGCAGCTCTTCCTGCAGCGCAACATGAGCGTCGGGGCCGCGGGATTCGTTTATCGGCTAGACAAGCTGCCACTCCGACGACAGCCTCACGGGCGCGGTGCAGTCCAGACAGGGAGGTGGCGGAATGGGTGCGCTCGAGAAAGGCATTACGCGGAACGGCACGGGTTACGGCGGCAAGACCTGGAATATTCTGGGCCAGGTCTATTTTCCCAAGGCGGTCACCGATTCGACCTTCGCATTCGAGACCAACAGCGATCCCGGCCAGTACGTGCCGGTGCACATCCATCCGACCCAGGACGAGTTCATCCTGGTGCAGGAGGGCACGCTCGACCTCAAGCTGGACGGCGTCTGGGTGAAGGCGGAGGCCGGCGACCTCGTGCGCATGCCGCGCGGCATCCCCCACGGCTATTTCAACAAGTCGGACAAGCCGGCGCGGGCGCTGTTCTGGGTCTCGCCGATGCAGAAGCTGGAGGCGCTGTTCGACAAACTGCACAATCTGCAGGACCCGGCCGAGGTGGTGCGCATTTCCGCCGAGCACGAGGTGAATTTCCTGCCGCCGGAAGCCAACGACTGACCTTGACCCGGTAGCGGGTCCAGCAGCGGAGGCAGTGGAATTGCCGGGATCGTGTCCGGCGATGACAATGGCGTGCGCGTACACTCGAACGGGATGGTGATTTTCCGGAGCATCCACATGGTCAAGCAGAAGCATGTTTGCATCATAGGCGCCGGCGTTTCCGGGCTTGCCGCGGCCAAGGCGTTTTCCGAGCGCGGACACAGGGTGACCATCGTCGAGCGCAGCGGCGATCTCGGCGGCGTCTGGGAGCCGGCGCGGTCCTATCCCGAGGTTCAGACCCAGAGCCCGAAGGATCTCTATCGCTACACCGACAAGGCGATGCCGGACTCCTATCCGGAATGGCCGAAGGGGCCGCAGGTCCACGCTTACTTGCGCGACTACGCGCGCGAGCATGGGCTCGACGATGCCCTGCGCTTCAACATCACCGTCGTGGCGATGGATGGCCGCGCCGACGGCAAGCCGGGTTGGACCCTCACGCTTCGCACCAGGAACGGCAGCGTGAGCAATGAGGGTTTTGACTTCGTCGCAGTCTGCACCGGCCAGTTCAACGAGCCGCAAACCCTCAGCCTTCCCGGCGAGGATGCGTTCAAGGCGCAGGGCGGCAAGGTCCTGCACTCTTCGCAATATAACGACGCGGCAATGGCCAAGGGGCGTAGGGTGGTGGTGCTCGGCGGCTCGAAATCGGCGACCGACATTGCCGTCAACGCCGTCAACTCGGGCGCTGCCGAAGTCACCATCGTCTATCGCGAGCCGGTGTGGCGCATTCCCTATTTCGTCGGCGGCTTGGTCAACTTCAAGCGCATCCTCTATATCCGCGCCCAGGAAGAGATGTTCCCGGGCTGGGGCATCGGCCCGCTGTCGCGGCTCGCGCATGGGCTGGCCAGGCCGCTGGTGTGGGCGAACTGGCGCGGGCTCGAGAGCCTTCTGAAGGTCCAGCTCAAGCTGAAGCAATGCGACATGGTGCCGAAGCAGCCGATCGAGGACGGTGTCAATTGCTCGGTGCCGATTGCAACGCCCGGCTTCTATCCGATGGTGGCCGATGGCCGCATCAAGGCGATCCGCGGCACCTTCGATCATTATGATGGCGACAGCATCGTGATGAGCGGGGGCGAGCGGGTGGCGGCCGATGTGGCGGTGCTTGCGATCGGCTACAAGCTTGGCGTTCCGTTCCTTGCCGAAAGCTATCGCAGCAAGCTGGTCGAGCCCGACGGGCAGTATCGGCTCTATCGCCTGATCGCCAATCCGGATCTGCCGGATATGGGGTTTGTCGGATTCAATTCCAGCTTCTGCACGGTGCTTTGCGCCGAGCTGGCCGCCAATTGGCTGGTGCGCTACGCCGACGGCCAGCTTGCGCGCCAGCCGACTGCCGCGGAGATGAAGGAGAACATCGCGATGATGCTTCACTTCAAACGTGTCGAGCGGCCGGCAGCGGGCGTCTATGGCGGGCTTTGCGTTGCGCCCTATCATTACCGCCACTTCGACGAGTTGCTGGCGGATATCGGTGCGACCGTCCGCCGGCGCAATCCGCTCGCCGAAAAATTCACGCCGCCGGATGCCGATGCCTATGCGCGCTTCCTTGCTTCAGCACCGGACTATCACGCGGTGGCATAAGGACGGGCAGGCTCCTCGCTCGGTAATGTCCGGCCGGGCACGGCGGCGAGCAGCTCGCGCGTGTAGGGATGCTCGGGCGCCGCGAACAGCGCGGCCGCAGGCCTGAGCTCCACGATCTCGCCCCGTTGCATCACCGCGATGCGGTCGCAGGTTTGCGCGGCGACCCGCAGATCGTGGGTGATGAACAGCATTGATAGCCCGAGCCGCGCCTTGAGGTCTTCGAGCAGATTGAGAACCTGCGCCTGCACGGAGACATCGAGCGCGGAGACCGCTTCGTCCGCGACCAGGATTTCGGGCTCGAGCGCCAGCGCGCGGGCGATGCCGATGCGCTGGCGCTGGCCGCCGGAGAATTCGTGCGGAAAACGGTCCATCGCATTGGCGTTGAGGCCGACCATGCCGAGCAGGTCGCGAGCGCGCTGCCGCGCGACGTCGGGATCGGTGCCATGCGCGATCGGCCCGTCCGCGATGATGTTGCCGACCTTGCGGCGCGGATTGAGCGAGGCAAAGGGATCCTGGAAGATCATCTGGATGCGGCTGCGCTCCTTGCGCAGCTCCTTGCCGCCGATCGCAGTGAAGTCGGTATCGCCGAGGCGGACCGTGCCCTGGTCCGGTTCGATCAGGCGCATGACAAGGCGCGCGACCGAGGATTTTCCGGAACCGGATTCCCCGACCAGGCCGAGCGTCTCGCCCTGCAGGATGTTGAAGTTGACGGCTTTGGCTGCCTGCACGCGGCGCTCCGGCTGGAACCAGCCGCCACCGGAGACATAGGTCTTGTCGAGGCCGATCACCTCGACCGCCTTGGGACGGTCGACGAGGGGAGCGCGTTGCGGAGGTTCCATCGATGGCACTGCGGCGAGCAGTGCGCGTGTGTAGGGATGCTGCGGACGTTGCAGCACGTCATCGGCCGAACCCTGTTCGACCACCTTGCCGTGCTGAAGCACGACCACGCGGTCGGCGATATCTGCGACGACGCCGAAATCATGGGTGATGAACATCACCGCCATGTTGCGGCGACGCTGCAGGTCGCGGATCAGTTTCAAAATCTGCGCCTGCGTGGTGACGTCGAGTGCGGTGGTCGGCTCGTCCGCGACCAGCACCGCCGGCTCGAGCGCGAGCGCCATCGCGATCATCGCGCGCTGGCGCTGGCCGCCGGACAATTGGTGCGGATAGGCGCGCACGGTGCGTTCGGGGTCGGGCAGGCCGACCTCGCGCAAGAGGTTGAGCGCCTTCTGCCGGCGCTGCTTCGGCGTCAGCAGATTGTGCGCCTCGAACATCTCAGCGATCTGGTCGCCGATCCGCATCAAGGGATTGAGCGCCGTCGTCGGCTCCTGGAACACCATGGCGATGTGCCGGCCGCGCAGGCCGAGCCATTGGTCGTCGTCGAGCCGCAGCAGGTTCTGCCTCTCGAACAGGATCTCGCCGGCCTCGCGGCCGATCGTGTCGGGAAGGAGGCCCATCAACGCGTGGGCGCACATCGATTTGCCGGAGCCGGACTCGCCGACCACGCAAAGGATCTTGCCGGGGACGAGATCAAGCGACACGCCGTCGACAGCGTAGGCGCGGTCGGCGCCGGGCGGCAGTGCTAGCTTGAGGTCCTTGATGACGACGACGGCTTTGCTCTCGGACATTGCTCAGCGCCCATCCTTGTTGAGGCGCGGATTGAGCGCGTCGTTGAGGCCTTCGCCGATCAGGTTCAGCGCCAGCACCGAAACCAGGATGGCGATGCCGGGAAACACCGTGATCCACCAGGCCTGCCGGATCACGGTGCGGCCGGCGCCAACCATGTAGCCCCATGACATCAAATTGGGATCGCCGAGGCCGAGGAAGGAGAGCGAAGATTCGAGGAGGATTGCGGTCGCCACCATCAGCGAGGCCAGCACGATGACGGGCGAAAGCGCGTTCGGCAGGATCTCGCGCCAGATGATCCAGCTATGGGTCTGTCCGGTGACGATCGCGGCCTGCACATATTCGCGGGTGCGCAGCGACAGCACTTCGCCGCGCACCAGCCGCGCCACCGGCGGCCAGCTCACGATCGCGATCGCCAGCACGATCGAGACGATCGATGGTTGCATGATCGCCACCAGCACGATCGCGAGCGCGAAGCTGGGCACGGTCTGGAAGAATTCGGTGAAGCGCATCAGGGCATCGCCGATCCGGCCGCCGAAATAGCCGGCGAGGGCGCCGACGGGAATACCGACGGCAAGCGCAGCGAGCGTCGAGACCAGACCGACCAATAGCGAGACACGGGCGCCATAGATGATGCCCGCGAACACATCGCGGCCGAGCGCGTCGGTACCGAGCGGCAGGCCTGATATCGTGAACGGCGGCAGGAACGGCCGCTGCACCATGCGCCAGGGTGAATTCGGGAAGATCATCGGCCCGAACAGCGCGACCGCGATCGCGATCAGGAGAATGATCGAGCCGATCAATCCGCCGGGATTGCGCAGCAATAGCTTCCAGAACCGCTTCATGCCGCAACCTCGATGCGCGGATCGACCGAGCGGTAGATCAGATCGGTGATCAGGTTGAACGCCAGCACCATCGCCGAGCAGACGACGAAGACGCCGAGCAAGAGGTTATAGTCGCGCTGCAGCAGCGCCTCGTACATCAGCCGGCCGATGCCGGGCCAGGCAAACACGGTCTCGGTCAGCACGGCGCCACCGACCAGCGTGCCCGCCTGCAGGCCCGCAAGTGTCACCACCGGCAGCAATGCGTTGCGCAGGACGTGGCGGCGCTGGATCACCGCGTCACGCAAGCCCTTGGCGCGCGCGGTCTTGACGAAATCGAGCCGCTTCACCTCCAGCATCGAGGCGCGCGTCATGCGGGTGTATGTGGCCATGAAGAACAGGCCGATCGTCATCGCTGGCAGGATCAGGTGCGCACCGACGTCGAGCACATGAGCGAAACCGGTGTAGTTGGCGCCCACCGTCTCGTAGCCGAAGCTCGGCAGCCAATCCATCGCAACCGAGAACAACAGGATCGCCATCAGCGCCACCCAGAACAGCGGCGTGGCGTAGAAGATCAGCGCCATTATCGTGATCGCGGTATCGGCCCAACTGCCTGCGCGGCGCGCTGCCAAGGTTCCGAACAGCACGCCTGATAGCAGCGAGATCGCAAACGCCGTGCCGGTCAGCAGCAGCGTTGCCGGTAGTCGCTCCAGGATTAATTGCGACACCGGCGCTTGCTGGCGGAAGGAGAAACCGAGGTCCAGGGTGGCGATGCCCTTCACATATCGATAGAGCTGCACGGGCAATGGCTGGTCGAGCCCGAATTTCTCGCGGAGCTGCGCGACGAAGAGTTGATCGCTGGCGCCGGCTTCGCCGGCCATCACCACCGCGGGGTCGCCGGGCGCCAGGCGGATCAGGAAGAAGTTCAAGACGACGATCGCAAGCAGCACGACGATCGCCTTCATAATTCGTTGCGCGATGAATCCGAGCATCGGAACCTTTCAGCTCGTTCGGGAGATGACACAGCCGTGTGCCAAGGAGGCGGTCATCGCTGTCGATTCAACGGGTCTGACCTGGAGGGCAAGGTTAAACTCTCGGCAGTCGGCGCTTAAGGAATGGACAGCAGCATGGAGATCCTTTTCGCAACCGGGGCGCTTTGCGATTCCAGCGGTTCTATGCAAGGGATGTTCCTGTCGCCAATGATGGGAGCCTGTTCGTGAAGGCCGTCTATACCGAACTGCATCGCAGCCATGATCCGCAATTCTTCCTGGTCCGCGGCGTCGTCAAGCGCACCACCGAGCAACCCGAGCGCGCCGACCGTCTGCTGGCGGGATTGAAGGCGGGCAAGCATCAACTGGTCGAGCCGACCGTGTTCGGGCAGGGGCCGCGGGCGCGGGTGCATAGCGCCGAATATCTGAGTTTCCTCGCGGAAGCCTGGGACGCGTGGTCGGCGCTCGGCGATTCCGGTTCCGAGATGATTGCCAACATCCATCCGGTGCGCAACGCCGCCACCTATCCGACCCATATCGTCGGCCGGCTCGGCTGGCACACGGCCGACACTGCCGCACCGATCGGTCCCGGCACCTGGGCTGCCGCTTGTGCTGCGACCGATGTCGCGGCGACCGCGGCGCAGATGGTGATGGAGGGCGAGGACGCCGTCTACGCGCTGTGCCGTCCGCCCGGTCATCACGCCTATCGCGATATCGCCGGCGGCTTCTGCTTCCTCAACAACAGCGCGGTTGCGGCCGCGCATCTGCGGCTGATGCATGAGCGCGTCGCGATCCTCGATGTCGATGTCCATCACGGCAATGGCACGCAGGGCATCTTCTACGAGCGAGGTGATGTGCTGACGGTGTCGATCCATGCCGATCCGGCCGCCTTCTATCCGTTCGTTTGGGGCTATGCGCATGAACGCGGTGCCGGTCCCGGGCTCGGCACCAATCTCAACATCCCGCTGCCGATCGGAACCGGCAACGACGGCTACCTCGCGGCACTTGCGACGGCGCAGAAGACGATCGAGGCCTTCGCGCCCGGCGCGCTTGTCATTGCCCTCGGTCTCGATGCCTCCGAGCACGATCCGCTGGCCGGGCTTGCCGTCACCACGGAAGGATTCCGCCGCATCGGCGCCGCGATCGCGCGGATCGGCCTGCCCACCGTGTTCGTGCAGGAAGGCGGCTATCTCTCCGACATCCTCGGCGACAATCTGACCGCGGTGCTCGGCGGGTTTGAAGCGGCGAGGTGAGGGAAGTGCCGTAGGGTGGGCAAAGCGAAGCGTGCCCACCATCAAGCATCGCGCTCGTGACGGTGGGCACGCTTGCGCCTGTGCTTGTTCGAGCACCGGTGAATGTGGTCCGCTTTGCCCACCCTACGGCACCTGCGCGCTCGGCATGCTCTCTCGACGTCATTGCGAGCGAAGCGAAGCAATCCATAGCGCGGCAAGCGGAGGCATGGATTGCTTCGGTGCGCTCGCATGACGGAGGCCGTCATTCCGGGGCGATGCGTTAGCATCGAGCCCGGAATCGATCCAACCGCAGAGTACGCCGCCTAATGGATTCCGGGTTCGCGCTTTGCGCGCCCCGGAATGACGAGGAGAGATATCTCTAAACTAGCGGCCTCTTTCCGCCGCCTTGATCGCGAGCGTGAGGCTCAGCTTGATCTGCGCGACCATGTCGTCGAGCAGTTCTTCGCGCGTGGTTTCGGCGAGCTGGCCGGTGAGCAGGCCTTGCTCGGCGAGCATGACGACGCCGTGCAGCGCGGCCCAGATCTGCAGCGCGTGGCGCTCGCGCAGGAGCGCGACCGCCGGCGACTCCAGCGCTTCGAGCAGCAGACCGAATGTCTCCATCGCAGCGCTGTGCAGCTCGCTGTCCTTTGGCGAGCAGGCCATCACGCGCGAGGCGAACATCAGGCGGTAGATGCCGTGGCGGCGCTGGCCGAAGGCGAGGGCGGCTTGCGCGAAGCGCGAGATTTTTGTCCGCTTCGACGGTCCGTCGATGGCGTCGCGCAGCATCGTGTTGAATTGGCGAAACGCTTCCGCCGCGACGGCCGTCAGCAGCGCCTCGCGGTCGGCGAAATGCCGGTAGGGTGCGGGCTGCGAGACGCGGAGCTTCTTGGCGAGGGCGCTGATGCTGATGGCTTCGGGGCCGCCGAGTTCCGCTTCCCGCAGTGCAGCGTGCACCAGGGCGTCGCGGAGATCGCCATGGTGATAGGCATTCTGCGGCTTGCGGGCGAGGCGTGTTCCCATCCTAATGTGATAGGCTATAACTTTTCGCTTGACAGCACAACCGGACCGCGAATGTAATAGCTCTAATTTGAGACGTGGCCGAAGCAAGCCGCGTCCGCCGAGAAGCAGAGGAAACGCCAGTCCGCGCATCGAGCCACGGGCATCGATGCTGCGCGCGGCAGAGGGAAGCGCCCATGTCCGGAAAGCTGAAGATTCACGTCGACCAGGACAGGTGCCAGGGACACGCGCGCTGCAAGGCCCTCGCGCCCGAACTGTTCGACCTCGACGACTACGGCAATGCGCATGAGCACGGCGAAGGCCGTGTGCCTGAAGGGCTCGAGGACAAGGCCTATCTCGCCCAGACCAACTGCCCCGAATTCGCGATCGAAGTCATCGAGGAGTGAGGCGCGCGGTCGAACCGCCACCTTCATCCACACTTGATCTGAACGAACACAGCGGAAGGAAACTGCCGATGTCCGATTCCGTCAGCATGATGCCCGAACACCCGCCGGTGACCGACTGGATCCGTGATTTCGACCACACCGATCCGGCCTGGACCGAGAATCCATTTCCGATCTGGGAGCAGTTGCGTGCAGCCTCGCCGGTCGTTCACACCGAGCGCTTCCTCGGCTGCTATATGCCGACCACCTATGAGGCGGTAAAGCAGGTCGCCTACGACACCGAGCATTTTTCGTCTCGTCGCATCATCGTGCGCGACGTGCGGCCGGAGGTCACGCAGCCGGCGCCGCCGATCACCTCCGATCCACCCGAACATAAGCCGGCCAAGCAGTTGCTGCTGCCGCCGTTCACGCCCGACGCGATGAAGAAGCTCGAGCCCCGGGTCCGCGCGATCTGCAACGAGCTGATCGACGAGTTCATCGATGACGGAAAATGCGACGCCGCCGAGCGCTACACGAAGCATATTCCGGTGCGCGCCATCGCCCATATGCTGGGTATACCCGAGAAGGATGGCGACCTCTTCATCAAGTGGATCCACGAAATCCTCGAGCTCGGCATCAAGGATCAGGACATCTTGATGCGCGCGCTCCACGAGATGAGTGCGTATTTCGCGGGCCATATCGCCGAACGCAAGGGCAAGCCGACCGACGATCTGATCACGACGCTGATGAACGCGCGCGACAAGGACGGCAAGCCGTTGTCGGACGCCCATGTGCTTGGCTCGCTGCGACTGCTCCTGGTCGCCGGCATCGATACCACCTGGAGCGCGATCGGCTCCTCGCTCTGGCACCTCGCGAAGACGCCCGCGGATCGCGAGCGGCTGGTTGCTCAGCCGGAATTGTTGCCGACTGCGATCGAGGAGTTCCTGCGCGCCTATTCCCCGGTGACGATGGCGCGCGAAGTGGTGAAGGAGACCACGGTAAGCGGCTGCCCCGTCAAGCCCGGCAACATGGTGCTGTTGTCCTTCCCCGCCGCCAATCGCGACCCTGCGATGTTCGCGGACGCCGACAAGGTCGTGATCGATCGCAAGGAGAATCGTCACGCCGCCTTCGGCCTCGGCATCCATCGCTGCGTCGGCTCGAACCTCGCGCGCATGGAGATGATGGTCGCGATCGAGGAATGGTTGAAGCGGATTCCCGACTTCCGGCTCGATCCGGCCGGCAAGGTGGCGTGGTCGCAAGGCACCGTCCGCGGCCCCCGCGCGCTGCCGCTCTTGTTCGGGGCCGGGTGAATTCTCTTACCTCTCCCATAGGGAGAGGTCGGATCGCGGTCCTAACCGGCTACATAGGTAACAGAATAGACCGGCGACATGGGTAACAGGTCAATTGATCGGCAAGGAGGAG